>DAOUBS010000219.1:0-42826 GCA_034432435.1 Anaerolineae bacterium | reverse complement strand
GTTTGGTCATCTCGCGGGCGACGCACACGGGACGATCCGCCCCCATGACGGCCGCGATCAGCCCTAACGTGTCCGCCAGGCGGTGCGGGCTTTCGTAACAAACCAGCGTGCGCTTTTCCGCGCGGACGCTCTCCAGCAGGGCGCGGCGCGTGCTCTGCTTTTTGGGGAGGAAGCCGAGGTAGACGTAGCCATCGGTTGGCAGGCCGCTGGCGATCAAGGCGCTGGCGATGGCGTTGGCCCCCGGGATGGGCACGACTTGGTAGCCGCGCGCGATGGCTGCGCGCACCAGCTCATAGCCCGGGTCGCTGATGGCCGGCGTGCCCGCGTCGCTGATGAGGGCGACGTCGCCAACGTCCAACGCGGCGAAGATCGCATCCAGCTTGACCAGGTTGTTGTGCTCATGGTAGCTCGTGAGCGGAGTGTGGATGTCAAAATGCTGAAGCAGCACGCGGCTCGTGCGGGTGTCTTCCGCCGCAATCAAGCGCACTTCTTTTAGGATCCGCAGGGCGCGCAGGGTGATGTCTTCGAGGTTGCCGATGGGCGTGGCGACGAGGTAAAGGGTGTGCATGGCGGTGTCCGGGTGGGTGAGCGCAAGCGAAACAGCGGCGCAGCGTCGGGCAGTGGATGTAAATTTTGTGTATGCTCATCATAAGCAGGGATGGGGAGATGAGCAAGGATGCGCGGGCTGCTGGTGCTGATGATGGCGATGTGTAGCTGGCTGACGAGCCTTGAGATAGCGGCGCGCCGGACGCTAGTGGTGGCAGAGCGTGAGTGGCTGGCGCTTCAGGTCTACGCGCAGCCGCCTGTGCAGGCCACGCCGACGCCGTTCGCGCGGCCTGCGCCGCTGCTGCAAGCGGGGATGAGCGTGCGCGTGCAGATGCGCGAAGGGGAATGGCTCAACTTGCGCGATGCGCCCGGGTTGCAAGGCCGCGTGGTCACCCTGCTGCGCGACAAGACCCCCCTCACGCTGATCGAAGGGCCACACGAGGCGGACGGCCTGCGCTGGTGGCGGGTGCGCACGCGCTGGCAAGAGGGCTGGTGTGTGGAACAGGTCGGCGACGTGCTGGCGCTGGTCGTCAGCGCAGACAGCGAAGTTGATCCAGATGCGCGATGATCCAGTCAGTCAGTTCAGGCGTTTTCATGTTGAGGGCGCGCAGGGCAGGCTCCGCCAGTGGGACGAAGTCCGGCAGATACTCGCCGCGGGTGGGATCTTTGAACTCAGGGCCGCTGCGACGCTGCAGGTCGACCCCCAACAGGCGGCACACGTAGAAATACTCGTGTAAATTCTTCCCACCTTTTTCATGGCGCAGGGTGAAGGCGTGCATAATGATTTCCACCTGCGCGCCTAGTTCTTCCTCTAATTCGCGCCTGAGCGCCGCGCGCAAGGTCCGATCTACCGGCTCCACACCGCCGCCCGGAGCTACCCAGTAAGGCGTGCTGCTGTTAGGTTTCACCCTTTTAATCAACAATAAAGAATTATTTTGCGTGAGCAGGATGCCGCGTACGCGCTCAATTGGGGCGGCGCTGATGCTTGGAATAGCCATGTGAAACCTTGAGGATACCTCAATATATTAATTTTACATAAGTCAGGGTAGCACAAATTTTGGAAAAGTGTGGGAAATTTCGATTAAGCCTATATAAAGACGTGAGATCTCATTCCCCCAGCTCGACAAGGATTGTCTCGGCCAGCGGCGCGCCGATGACCACTTCCCCATCGTCCCAGCGCACGGTGATCGGGCCGCCGTAGGGTTCGCGGTGAGCCAGCTGCAGCGTGCGATTCAACTGGAAGCCTTTGCTGAGGGCGTATTGGAGCATCTCGTTGGTTTCGACCACGAAACGCGCGACGCGGGCGGTTTGGCCATGCTGCAGCGTGGAAAGCGGCACGAGCAGGCGCTCGGCCACTACGCCAGCATCGTCGGGGATAGGATCCCCATGGGGGTCAATGGTGGGGTCGCCCAGCTTGGTCACCAGCGCCTGCACAAAGCGATCGCTCACCGCGTGTTCAAGCGCTTCGGCCTCTTCGTGCACCTCGTGCAGCTCATAGCCCAACTCTTTCACAAGGAACAGCTCGATCAGGCGATGCCGCCGCAGCACCTTCAACGCGAGATCTGTGCCGCTGTCTGTCAAGCGAATCCCTTTGTAGCGCTGATAGTCGATCAGCCCCTCTTCGTCGAGGCGCTGTGCCATGTCGGTGACGCTCGGCGCGCTAATGTTGAGCGACTCGCTTAGGGCATTGGTCGACACGCGGTCGCCCTCGTCAGTTTTCAGCCCTTGTTCAAGGGCATAGACGGCCTTGAGGAAGTTTTCAACGGATTCAGTGCTGCCTATCTGTGTTTTCTTGCGCGGCATTGCCCACTTGCCACCTCGACAACTTTCTGTCATTTTAACAGAAGTGCGGCGTTGTGGCGCGTTGACCTCACCGCAGGCGTAATTTTATCAGGGCGTTACGCTGACATGACCTGCTAGTCGATCAAACCGCGTTCGCGTAGGGCGCGGCCACAGGCGGCCAAACAGTCCAACGTGGCTTCAGAGTAATTGCGCGAGAGCAGCACGCCGTGCGCGCCGCCCTCGTAGGCGGCGTGAACGCCCTCGTAGCACTCCTGTGGGGTGATGGGCTTGCTCGTCCCACCGTCGCCCACGCCCACGCCGATCCCCGGGTAGACCTTGACCTTGCCACCGGTGTCGGCGATCAGACGCTGCGTCCAGCGGGTGATGTACGCCGGCTTGAAGCCTGCCAGCGGCGCGTCATGGTAGGGGGCGATGAACTCGTCTAGATCAAGGATGGTGGCCAGCGCTTGATAGGCTCCTTCGGGCGTGGCGTCGGCCAGCACGCCCTTCTGCCACGTGTCGGCGAGGTTCTTGAAGCGCGCCCCTGCTGGCGTGTGATACAGCACCGGCTTCAAAAAGTCGGCGGTGTGTTGATAGTCGCTCTGATCGTACTGGGCTTTCAAGTAGGGGTTGTAGGTGTTGATGACCTGCCACAACCCATAGCCGATTTGATGCGCAGGGTTCGACCATTTGACCGCGCCGGCGATTTCACGGTAGAGGCTGCGGTGCGCGTCCAGCCACATCTTTTCCCACATGAGCACCTCTGGGTGGTGCAGCAGCAGGCGCAGCAAGCCGACGAACACGCCGTC
Source organism: Anaerolineae bacterium (assembly GCA_034432435.1). Lineage (GTDB taxonomy): Bacteria > Chloroflexota > Anaerolineae > Aggregatilineales > Phototrophicaceae > JANWYT01. The sequence goes on along the minus strand of DAOUBS010000219.1, from coordinate 39,689 downwards.
ACGTGGGCGGTCGCCCTTGCGCACGCCTTGCAGGAACAGGTCAACCGCCTGATAGCCGGCGATAGCGCGGTCAACGTCGATGCCGCGGGCGCGCGCTTCAGCCTTGAAGTGGTCGTCAAAGCCGGTCGTGCTGTCCGCGCGGAAGATGTCCATCAGCGGGCTTTGGCGCTCAATGCCCCACAGCATGCCGTCTAGCGCGTGGTTGCTGAACCAGTCGTCGATGACACAGCGCCACCACGTGCGATAGTCCGGGTTGAGCAGTGAGGGGCGCGTAGCCACCCGCCCCCAATGGTCGCGATCCATGAAGTGGATCGCGCCGGGCTGCCAGATCGGGCGGATGCTGCTGGCGGAGGTCTCGCAGTAGTAGGTGTAGACCTGCATCCCGCGCTGGCGCGCGGCAGGGATGACCGCGGCAAGGGTGTCGAAGCCCTGTGTGAGCGGGTCAGGCGCGGCGAACTGGCGGTGATGGGTGGCTTGGAAGTGCGCCTCGTTGGGGCGGTAGAACGCGCCGCCTTGCAAGTTGTCTGGCTCGGCCACGCCGTGATCGGGGAAGCCGTAGACCGCGCGCCCCGCGTTGCCATAGCTCCACGACAGCGCCGAGATGAACAGCGCGTTGACGCCGGCCTTGTCTTGCAGGATGTCCAGCACTGGCTCAACGCCCTCATCGACGAAGCTGATCGCGCCAATTTGAATGCCAACAAAAGTCTTGCTCATGAGAGATAGTCGTCCTTGTGTGAGGGGAAGCGCTCAGCGGCTGCCGCGCAGGCGTGGATCGAGGAAGTCGCGCAGCCAATCGCCCAACACGTTGAGCGAGAGCACCGTTAACACGATGCACAGGCCAGGGAACACGGCCAGCCACCAACTGCCGCCCAAGAGTTGATCGCGGCTTTCGGCCAGCATGCCGCCCCACGTTGGGACGGTCGGCGGCACGCCCAGCCCCAGAAACGACAGCGTCGCCTCGGACAGGATGACGCTGGCCACGTTGAACGAGGCGATGACGATGAGCGGGGCGGTGATGTTGGGCAGGATGCCGCGCAGCAGGATACGGGCGTTGTCGGCGCCCATCGCCCGCGAGGCGGTGATGTGTTCGCGCTCACGCTCGGCGATGGTGCTGCCACGGGCGATGCGCGCATACGTCACCCACTGGCCGATGCCCAGCACGATCACTAAGTTCGCCACGCTCTGCCCTAGCACGACTAGCACCATGATCGCCAGCAAGATGAAGGGGAAGCCGAGTTGAATGTCGGCGATGCGCATGATGAAATCGTCCAAGAAGCCGCCGAAATAGCCCGCGATCATCCCCAAGCTGATGCCGACGAAGCCGCCCAGCAGCACCGCCGCCAGCCCGACCGAGATCGACACGCGCGCGCCGTAGATCAAGCGCGAGAGCACGTCACGCCCGAGCGAGTCCGACCCTAGCGGGTAATCGGGGTTGGGCGTTTCCGCCACGAACATCGGCGGGGTCAGCCGCGCGCGCAGGGTTTGACGGTTGGGGTCTTTGGGGGCGATGTTGGGGCCGAACAGGGCAAAGAAGCCCACGATCCCCAGCACGATTAGCGCCAGCAGCGGCCAGCGCGCCTTGAGCAGGCTGCGCAGCGCGCGGCGCAGCTCGGACGGTGTTTCTACCAACTCATCGGCCTGAAGCTGAACAGGCACAGTCATCGAAGGCGTTGTTTGCATCATGGAGGCCTCCTGCTAGCCGATGCGGATGCGCGGGTCGAGCCGTGCGTAGAGCAGATCGACGATGAGGTTAAGCGTGACGAAAACCAGCGAAAAGATCACAACAGACGCTTGCACCACGGGAATGTCGCGCTGAGTGATGGCGGTGAACACCAGCCGCCCCACCCCGGGCCAACTGAAGACCGTCTCGGTGACGACCACGCCGCTAAGCAAGAAGCCGAATTCAAGGCCGAGGATCGTCACGACTGGGATGAGCGCGTTGCGGAAGGCGTGACGAAACACCACCGCTCGCCCAGATAAGCCCTTTGCGCGGGCAGTGCGCACGTAGTCTTGGTTGAGCACCTCCAACATGGCCGAGCGCACCAAGCGGGCGTTACGCGAGAGCGAAAAGGTCGCAATCGTGATGCCCGGCAAGATCAGGTGGCGCAGCGCGTTCGGCAGGTTGTCGACGGCGGTTGCAAAGTCGCCGTTGAGCATCGGCTGCAAGATCGGCACGTAGCCCGAAATCGGCAGCCAGCGCAGCGTCAGCCCGACGAACAGAATCAGCATAATGCCCAGCCAAAAGCTCGGGATCGACTGGCCGAACATGGCGAATAGCATGATGCCGCTGTCGAGCGGCGTGCCGCGGCGCGTTGCGGAGAGGATGCCGATAGGGATAGCAAGGCTGATGGCCAGCACGAGCGCGAAGATCGTCAGCTCTAATGTGGCGGGCAGGCGCTCGAGCACCATGCTGGCGGCAGGCTGACGGCTGCGCAGGCTCGTTCCGAGGTCACCGCGCAGCATCCCGCCGACGAAGTTTAGGTACTGCTCTGGCAGGGGGCGGTCAAACCCCAGCGCGACCCGCGCCGCGGCGATCTCTTCGTTGCTCGCGCGCTCGCTCACGTAGAGGTACGTCGGGTCACCTGCGAGGTGCAGCGAGATGAACGACAGCAGCGTTACGCCGATGACGACGATGATCGACTGGCTGACTCGGCGTAGGATGTAAGTGCTCATACCTTGAATGTTCTTTCATCGGGGGCGCGGCCCGCTGCCGGACCGCGCCCACCAAGTGCCTTAACAGGGGGGGCGTCCACTACTGCTGCGCGAGGCGCGCGTAGTACGGCAGCACCTTCTCATCACGGCGAGCCTGCCACTCGATGCGGTTGCTCACGCCGTAGAAGTCGGGTTGGAAGTACAGCAGCAGCCACGGCGGGTCGTTGTAGAAGATCTCCAACATGCGGTTGACGTTCTCGCGCTCGGTCACGGGGTCCACGCCTTGGGTCGCGTCCCACAGCGCAAACCACTCAGGGTTGTTCCAGTTGGTGTAGTTCGTGCCAGCGGTCGGCGAGGACAGGTCCGCCATGTCGTAGAGCGCGCTCCACGTCGAGCCACCCGTGCCGAGGAAGAACAGCGGGCCAACGTTCTTCTGACGAATCAACGGCACATAGTCCGATGCCCAGTCGCGGATGTCAACGGTCGTCTCGACGCCCACATCTGAGAGGTATTGGCCGATGGCCTGAACGACGGCCACATCGTTGAGGTAGCGCCCACGCGGCCCCATCAGCACCGTGCGGAAGCGCACGCCGTCTGCTCCGCGCGGGTAGCCTGCGGCGTCTAGGAGCGCCTCAGCCATCGCCGGGTCGTAGGGGTACGGCTCAAGGTTGGGGTTGTCGTTGGGCGGGTTGACCATGCTGCTGGCGCGCTCGCACTCTGTGCCGAGCAGGGCAATGCAGATGGTGGGCACGTCCACGGCGTATTGCAGCGCCACGCGGACTTCCCTCTTTTGCAGCGCTTCCCAGCCCGGGCTGTCGGCAAAGGCCTCGCTGAACTGGAAGCCGACGTACATACGGCGCGTGCCAGCCACCGCCTGCACCTGCGCTGTGCCGCTGTCGTTGATCACCCGCACTTGATCCGGCGGGACGTTGGCGACGATGTCGACGTTGCCCGCGATCAGCTCAGCGACGCGCGTGCTGGCCTCAGGGATAACGCGCCACAGGATGCGCTTGAAGGCAGGCTGACGCAGCGTGAACTCGTCCACGCGCTCCATCAAGACGTACTCATCGCGCCGCCACTCGACGAAGCGATACGCGCCGCTGCCCACCGGGTTCTCGGCGAGGAAGGCCAGCTCGTTCGACTCGTAGTAGTCCTTGCAGTGGATGTACACCTCAGACAGCAGGCCGAGGCGCAGCGCTTCCGACTGCGGGCCGTCCATGATGATGGTGACCTCTAAGTCGCTGTCGGCGCGCGCGTCTAGATACTTCACCGACGGCAGGACGAAGCCGACCGTGTTGCCCGTGAAGCCGTTGGCAGGGTCAGCCGCGCGTTGGAACGAGTAGGCCACGTCTTCCGCGGTGAGCGGCTCGCCGTTGTGGCAGGTCAGCCCTTCGTTGAGTGTGAACGTCCACTCTGAGCCGTCCGCTGACTGGGTGTAGCTGGTTGCCAGATACGGGACGAGCGAGCCGTCATCGTCGATGGAGTAAAGGGTGGCGAACATCATGGCCATGATGTTGGCCTCTGCGCGCGAGCCGATCAGCGCCGGCTCCAGCGCGCCCACGTCAACACTTTGAGCGATCACCAGCGTGTCATCGTCGGGCGCTTGTGCCGACACCGCCAATGGGCTGACTAACGCCAGCGCCCCCGCCACCACAAGTATAAGCAACCGTTTGGAAGTTTTTTTCATTGCTACTGCTCCTTAAAACTAAATGAACTACCAAATCGAAGAGAGAAGCTGCTGAATTATCTCGACGTTTGTTGAGCGGCATGGCCTCCTTATTATCTGACGGCTTGTAGGACATCTGCGATCGTGACCGTCTGACCGGTCGGGCTGGAGAGGGCGCAAGCCTCGACCATCGCTAAAGACATTAAGTGGTCGCGTCCGCTGCATGCTAGCGGGCGACCGTGCGCCACGGCGTCGACGAACGCGGCGAGCAGCCCGCTCGTCTCGCTGATCCACAGCTCATGCGGCGGCAGATCGATCAAGGTGAGCTGCGGATCGTCGCGGCGGGCGTAGCCGATGCTGCCGAACTGGTCGCGCTGGAGGATGACCCCCTCGCTGCACTCGGTGCGCCATTCGAAGTTGGGCGCTGCCCAGTTGGCTTGCCACGTGCCCTGATAATTCACCCGCAGCTGGCGGCCATCGCGCGTTTGCAAGGTGATGAGCGCCGCCACGTTGGCATCGCTGGCGTACATGCTCCAGGGCGGGTTCCATGTGTAAGACACTACCTCGACCGGCTCGGCGTCGTACACGAAGCGCATCAAGTCGAAGTGATGGATCGACTGTTCCCACAGCATGGGTTGATCCATCGTGAGAGGGTACTTGTTGAGGTTGGGGCGATGGCCGTCGCGCCAGCGCTCATAAGTGAAGCGGGCGAAGTGGGCCGCGCCGACCGTCCCTGCGCGCAGCAAGCGTACCGCCGCTTGGGTGACGGCCAAGTAGCGAAAGTTCAGCCCGACCATGAGCGGCACATCGCCCGCCAGCGCGACGAGCTGCGCCGCCGCCTGCACGCTGAGCGCCAGCGGCTTCTCGATCAACATCGGCAGGCCGCGCGCGGCAGCGGCTTGCACCTGTGCCGCGCGCCCAACCGGCGGGGTGGCCAGCACGAGCGCATCGACGCCCTCTAAGGACTCGAGCGCGGCTTCCACGCTGGGGAAGGCCGGGCGTGCGCCGTACTGGGCGGCGATGCGCGCCACGGCGGCGGGGTTGGGATCAACATACGCCGCCAGTTCACACTCAGGCGAGCGGTGGATGACCTCTGCCCAATGCGCGCCGCGCACGCCCAAGCCAGCTAACACAATTCGCAGCGTCATAGGGCCTGTTCCTGTTGGTGAGCGAGTGCCGCTTCAAGCGAATGTCGCAGCCCGTCAGCGAGCGGCGTCCAGCGGCGGAAGCCGGTGTCTGCTGCCAGCCGCTGATGGGTGAGCCAGCCGCGCCGCATGAGCGGAGTCGCTGCGGGCACGGGGTCAGCGATGGTCAGGTTAGGGCGCAGCGCTTGCAGCATCTGCGCGATTTGCAGCGGCGTGGCGCGCTCTTGTGAGGCGAGGTTGTAGATCGCGTGTGGGAGGCGGGGTGCGTCGATCAAGGCCATGAGCGCGTGGCCGATGTCGCTGGCCAGCGTCCAATCGCGCGCTGGCTCATCCCCTGGCTGGAGTTGCCCCGTCGTCAGCGCGTTGTGGATCATCTGCCCGATGAGGCTGAGGCGCGGGCGGCTAGCGCTCGCGCGTTCGTCGGGGCCGTAGACGCTGCTGAGCCGAACCGCGGCGCAGTCGCGCCCGTGGCAGGTTTTCAGGGTGCGGCACAGGGCCTCCAGGCTGGCCTTGACCACCGCGTACAGCCCCAACGGCTGCGGTGGGCAGTCTTCGTCGATGGGGCCATCTGTCTGAGCGTGCACCGCGGCGCTGCTGAGGGCGATCACGCGGCGCACGCCCCGCGCCTGCGCCCACGCAAAGCCGTGCTGCAACAAGCCCATCTCGTGGGCAAAGTAGGCCTCAGGCGTCATGCCGACTTCTTCAGGCGAGGCAGTGATGGCCGCCCCCAAGATCAGCGTGTCTACCGCGTCGTAAACCGGCAGCGCGGCGGCGTCTGACTCGATCATCTCAACCGGTGCTGACGCCCAACGTGCCCACAGCACCGATGGGAAGCGACGATCCACGGCCACCACACGCCAGCCTGCTGCCGTCAGCACGTCAACGACGCTGCGCAGGACGAACCCGCCTGCGCCGGTGATGAGAACGGTGCGTGTGCTGCGCTCGGCGGTCATGATGGGGTCTGGTCGGTGGAGCGCTTGTCCCACTGCGAGGCGATGAGGTCGCCTGCAGAGGCGATGTGCTCTTCCAGCAGGCGCACAGAGAGGTCAACATCGCCGCTGGCGATGGCTTCGGCGATGCGCAGATGGTTTTGGGCGATGATGTTCATGCTGGTCATGCGGCGGTTGCTGAGCGCCATCACCTGCCGAACGCGCAGGCTGACGTGGCTCCATGAGAAGCGTAGCAGCGAGTGATCGCTCAACTCGATGATGGCGTCGTGAAAGCTGCGGTCGATCATGTTCAGCAGGCGGATGTCGCCAGCGTTGCTCGCGTCCAGCATTTGCTTGTAAATGTCGTGTAAGCGCTTAGCGGCGTCGGCGCTGCCGTTCTGGATGATGCGCCGCACGGCGAACGTCTCATACATCGTGCGCAGGCTGTAGAGTTCCTCAACGTCTTTGCGCGTCAGTTCCTTTACCCGCGAGCCGTGGTAGGCGATCGTCTCAATCAAGCCTTCCGCGCTGAGCTGTTGGAGCGCCTCGCGCAGGGGGGCACGGCTGATGCCCAGCTGCGCGGCCAAGTCCGTCTCAACAAGCGCTTCACCTGGTTTTAGCTCGCCTGTGAGGATCGCGTCGCGCAGGGTTTCGACGACGCGCTCGCGCAGTGGCTTGTTTTGCAGGGTGTTGAGTCGATTTGACATATAAGGCTCCAGCTAAATTGGTTAACTTGACGAGGCAGTTCGCAAAAGGTACTATATGAATTGTTGTCGACAGTCTACACTCGATTAGAATGAGTATACCGACTGTCGCGGAGATCGTCAAGCAATCTGCTGGCATGTTCAGCGTGACGCATAACCAAGCTTAAGGAGTGGCTCAAGATGGCTTATGGGAAGGGACGTTCGTCATGGCGCAGTTGAACACGAACGCGCAGCACTTGGTGGAAATAGCGGTGTGTGGGGCGATCAGCCAGCCGAGCCTGCGCTACCCGGGCTACACGCTCAACCAGCAGGGGGTCGGGGCGGTGCTGCCTGGCATGTCGGGCGTGGTCTACAACGCGCGCGTGGGCGACCCAGCGTTTGGCTGGGCGGCAGACCACGTCGAGCCGGGCGCGTCCATCGCCAACCCAGACAGCGCCGCTGATTTCGCCCTGCACTACCTCACCTGCATTGGCAACCGCGCGGTGGTCACGAGCGGCCTTGCCAAAGGCGCTGAGGGGATCGTCACTGGGGAGCACGCCCGCCTGCTGGTGGACTTCGCGCCCGATGTGGCCGATCTGCTGGCCCCGGGCGACGTCGTGCAGATCGTCGCCCACGGGCGCGGCCTCGTCTTGACGGATTACCCGCACATCGAACTGAAGAAGTGCAGCCCGCAGCTCATCGCCAACATGGGCATTGAAGCGCTGGACGCGCGCCGTATTCGCGTCCCGGTGACGATGGTGCTGCCAACTTGCATCATGGGATCAGGCGCGGAGCTGAACAGCGAATTCGTTGACCAAGACCTGATGACGGGTGACTTGGCACTGATGGAAGAACTGGGCATCAATCAGATGCGCCTCGGCGATATTGTGGTCATCCCGGACGCGGATCATCGCTTCGGGCGCGGCTATCGCAAGGGGGCAGTCAGCATCGGCCTGTGCATCCACGGCGATTCTGTCATGACGGGCCACGGGCCGGGCATCCTCACCTTGATGACGTGCCCTGAACCGGCCATTGAATGGGTGATTGACCCACGCGCGAACCTTGCAACCATCCTCAACATTCGGGAGACCCTATGAGCCTCAACACCAACCGTGACCGCATCATCAGCGTTTCCGTCATGGGCTTGATCGCATCGCCCGGCTACCCAGGCTTGCCCGCTGAGCCGTATCGGCTGGACGCGGACGGTCGCCCGTTCTTGCTGCCGGCGTATGGCGGCATCGTCTACAACGTCAGTGTGGGCGACAGCGCCTACGGCTGGCTGGCGGACTGCGTCCATCCGGGCGTGAGCATCCACCTCAAAGACGAAAATGGCAACCGCGGGCTGAATTTGCTGGCGTGCGTGGGCAACACGGCCATCGTCATGACCGGCGAGGCGCGCGGCGCGCGCGGCGTCGTCACCGGCAAAAGCGGTCGCTTCAGCGAGCACGTCATCCTCCACTTCAGCCGCGCCGACCGTGAGAAGATGGCCATCGGCGACAAGGTCAACATCAAGGCAATGGGCGTCGGCCTCGCGCTGAACGATCACCCGACGGTCAAACTCAAGAGCTGCGCGCCCGAGCTGCTCGACGTGCTCGGACTCAGCAGCAGCCCCAACGGCAAGCTGTGCGTGCCGGTGACGGCCGTCGTGCCGGCGCACCTGCTGGGGGCAGGCGCGGGCTTGACGAGTGAAGGCGGCTCGCTGCACATCCAGACGCAAGACCGTGCGGCGGTGGCCGCTGCTGGCCTTGACAAGCTGCGCTTGGGCGACATTGTGGCGCTGCAAGATTTCGACAGCAGTTGGAACCACGGCTACCTGCGCGGCAGCGTTGGGATCGGCGTGGTGGGGCAGGGCGACAGCCCGCGCGCAGGCTACGGGCCGGGTGTGACGCTGCTGATGACCTCACAAGCCGGGGACATCGAACCCGTCGTGGCGGGCAGCGTCAACATCGCTGACCTGCTGAATTTGCAGCCATAGGGTCTAATTGTGACAGAGGGAGTGTTGTTTAATGGGCGCTCGGTATATCAAGCACATGGCGTTCGCGGTCAAGGACGCCTACGCTGCGCTAAAGACCTATCAAGACCTGCTGGGGGTGGGCTTCGACGCCAAAGTAGAGGATTACCCCAAGTCGCGCAATCGAGTGGCCATCTTCTGGGTGGGCGACGTGGAATATCAGTTGTGCCAGTCGCTGGACGAGGGCGGGCGCTTCGACGCATGGATCAAGCAGCGCGGCTATGAGGGGCTGCACCACATCTGTTACGCCGTTGATAACATCGATGAGGCGCTGGCGCACGCCCTCGCGCAGGGGGCGACACTCAAAGAGTGCAGCGCGTGCAAGGTCAAGGGCAGCCATCCCCACCCTGAGGGCTGGGTGGCCTTTTTGGAGCAGGAAGCGGGTGGCATCGAGCTGGAGCTGATGCAAGTCTACACGCCTGAGCAGCTTGAGGCGTATCAGGCCTACAAGGGGATCTAGCTTATGCCGATTACGCTGGTGCGCGTTCCTGCTGACAAGCTGGCAGATTTCACGTACGAGGCGTTCCGCGCGATGGGCGTGCCGGAGGACGAGGCGCGCATGTGCGCGCACGGCCTGATGTACAGCGAGCTGCACACGCTGCCCGGTCAGGGGCAGGGGGTGCGGCGGCTGCCGATCTACTATGAGCGGATTTCGCGTGGCTACGTGAACCCCACTGCGCCGTTTGAGATCGTCAAAGAGACACCCGCGCTGGCGCTGGTGGACGCGCACAACGGCTTGGGGTCGGCGGTGGCGCAGCGCAGCATGCACCTTGCCGCGCAGAAGGCCAAAGTGAGTGGCGTCGGCACAGTCATCGTGCGCAACAGCACCCACTTCGGCTCGTCGGCAGTTCCGGCGTTGATCGCGCTGGACTACAAGTGCATCGGCATCGCCATGACCAACGCCGGGCCGGAGATGGCCCCCTGGGGCGGCGCGACTGGCGTCACTGGGACGAACCCGTGGGGGATCGCCGCGCCAACCGGCATGGGCTTCCCGCTTGTGTTGGACATCGCCCTGACGACCGCAGGCAAAGGCATGATGCGCTGGTACGAGCGCGAGGGCAAAAAGATGCCGCTCGATTGGGCGCTGACCCCTGAAGGCCATGAGACTGACGACCCGAGCGCCGCCATGCAGGGCTTCCTGCTAGGAATCGGCGGGCACAAGGGCTACGGGCTAGCGGTCATGACGGACGTGCTGACGGGGGTCATCAGCGGCGGGGGCTACGGCTTGATGCCCTACAGCAACCCGGCTAAGCAGGACGTGGCGCACACGTTCATTGCCCTTGACATCGAGTTCTTCATGCCGCTCAAAACGTTCACCGACCGCGTGGATGCGTTCATCCGCGACATCAAAGCGCAGAAGCTACGCCCGGGCTTTGACGAAATCCTCGTCCCCGGCGAGATCGACCATCGCCGCGAGCAGCACTACCGCCGCAGCGGCTGTGAGCTGGACGCGGAGGTGTTCGATCAGTTACAAGAATTGGCCGCGACCCTCAAGGTGTCATTCCCGTTTGAACGGAAGGTGATCTCATGAGTGCAATGCAAACGTTGACCCGCCCGCTAGCCGCGCGGGTGATGGGCTTGCCGGCTGCGTCCATGCTGGCCGCCGCGCTGACCGCGCCGGAGGAGGCGCTTCGTGCGGCGGAGCAGGCGCTCGACGCTGGGCGCACGCACTACACCGACCGTCCGGGCATCCTGCCGCTGCGCCAGCGGGTGACAGCTGCGCTGACGGCGGCTGGCCTGCCCATCGCCCCTGACGCGATCACGATCACCTGCGGGGTGGTCGAGGGGCGGTTTGTGGCGCTCAAGCAGCTTGTGCCGTCGGGGGGGCGCGTCGCCAGCCCACAAGCCGACCTCAGCGGGGTATGCAGCCTGCTAGGCTTAGCGCTGACAGACGACCCCACCCAAGCGGACTTGATCTACGCGGTGGGGGCGGCGAGCCTCACCGCCGCGCTGGCGACCGCCGCGCCGTGGATCGTGTGCGAGTATCTGCGCGGCGAGGTCTATCACCTGCCCGCGGAGCAGGCCGAGCGCGTGCTGCTCATCGGCGAGTTTGCCGAGCTGCTGGGCTGGCGTGTCGGCTTCATGGCCGGTTCGAAAGCGGCGGGCAAGCTGCGCGCCTACAAACAGAGCATGACGATCTGCACGCCGAGCGTATCTCAGTGGGCAGCCACAGGATTGGAGCGATGATGACGACGCGGGCACTCAACCCCAACATCCCAGAGGCGATCCGCGCGGTGGCCGCAGACGGCACGCAGCTTCGCTACGCTTTGATGGAGCTGTCCCAGCAGTTCCCGGATGCTATTGCGCTGGGGCGCGGCGACCCAGACTTGGCCTGCCCGCCGCACATCATCGCCGCCGCCAAGCAAGCCCTGCGCGATCGCCCGAACGAGGTTAGCCCGGTGGCTGGCCTGCCGGCGCTGCGCGCCGCCATCGCGGAGAAGCTGCGCCGCGAGAACGGCATCCCCGCGCAGGCGGAAAACGTGATCGTGACGACCGGCGGCCAAGAGGGGCTGTTCCTCATCATGCAAGCGCTGCTCGACCCCGGCGATGAGGTGCTCGTCCCAGACCCGCGCTATACGTCCTACGACGAGGCGATTGAGAGCGCTGGCGGGCGCATGGTGATGATCCCGACTGACCACGCCGACGCTTTCAACCTGCGCCCAGAGGCAGTTGAGGCTGCCATCACCCCGCGCACCAAAGCCCTGCTGATCGTGACGCCGAGCAACCCCACTGGCGGCATTGTCACCGAGGAGCGCCTGCGCCAGATCGCCGAGATGGCCATCCAACACAACTTGATCGTCATCAGCGATGAGATCTATGAACAGTTTGTCTACGACAGCTGGCGGCACTTCAGCATCGGCTCGCTGCCCGGCATGGCCGAGCGCACGATCACGCTGAACGGCTTCTCTAAGACGTATGCGATGACCGGCCTGAGAGTGGGCTACGTGTGCGCCCCGGCCAACGTGATCGACGCGCTGGCGCGGGTCAAAGCGCTGACGACCGGCCCCGCGGCGGCGGTCTCGCAGCGGGCCGCGCTGGCTGCGCTGACCGGCTCACAGGAGCCGGTGCGCGAGTTCCTGCGCATCTACGACGAGCGCCGCCGCGTGCTGATGGCTGGGCTGCGCGCGCTGGGCCTAGACTACAGCGAGCCGCGCGGGGCTTTCTTTCTGTGGACGAACTCATCGTCTGTGGGCATCCACGCGACAGAGCTGAGCTACCTGCTGCTCAAAGAGGGCCGCGTGCTGATCTTTCCCGGCACAGGCTTTGGCGAGAACTGGGGCGGCTACCTGCGGATCAGCGTGCTGCAATCGACGGATCTGTTGCGCGAGGCGCTTGAGCGGATGCGCTCGGTCGTCGAGCGCTATCGGCTGAAGTGAGGGCGCGATGAGCCTACAACCCGCAGCCGACGTGGTGGCGCTGCTGCAAACGCTCATCCGCATTCCATCGCCGAACCCGCCAGGCGACACCCGTCAGATAGCCGCGTTTGTGGCCGACTGGTTGCAACGGCACGGCTGCGACGACGTGCCGTCGTATGCCCCGCCTGAGAAGCCGCAAGCGGTGAGCGTGATCGGCACGCTGCGCGGCGCACACGCTGGCCCGACGATCATGTTGCACGCCCACCTCGACACGGTTCCTGTCACCGCCGACGAGGCCACCCGCTGGAGGGTAGACCCCTACGGCGGGGTAATCCGCGACGGGCGCATCTACGGCAAGGGCAGCGTGGACGACAAAGCGCCGCTGGCCGCCATGCTCACCGCGCTGGCGACGTGCGCTGCTCAGCGTGACCGCCTGCGCGGGACGGTGGTGCTGGTGGCCGCCGCGGAAGAGGAGACCGGCGGCGTGCTAGGGACGAAGCGGCTGGCGGAGAGCGGCTTGCTGCCAGCGTGTGACTTCATCGTCGTGGGCGAGCAGACTGATAACCGCGTGGCCAACGCGCACAAGGGCGTGCTGCGGGCGACCGTGCGGGCGTACGGCCGCAGCGTCCACGCGACGAACCCTGACCGCGGCGTGAACGCGGTCGCGGTGCTGGCGCGGGCGGTGCTGGCGCTGGAGCGTTACCATCACGCGCTGGCCAGCCGCGTGCATCCGACCGTCGGCGTGCCCACGTGCAACGTCGGCGTGATCGCAGGTGGCAGCACTGCCAACACTGTTCCAGACAGCGCCGCCGCCTACCTCGACCGGCGCATGATCCCGCAGGAAGACCCGGAAACGGTCAAACGCGAGCTGGAAGCGGTTATCGCGGCGGTTGACCTCGGCCAATACGGGCCAGAGGCGCGCCTAACTGTCGGTGAGTATCAGGTGTCGAATTGGTTTGCCTCCACGGTAGAATCAGCGTTGGGGCAGGCCTTCTTGGCGAGCGTGCGCCATGTTCTGAACGCCGACCCCGGGCCAATTGGCTACCTGCCCGGCAGCGACGCCAAGCACCTTGTGGGCTGTGTGCCCGCAGGCGAGATAGTCATCTTCGGGCCGGGCACGTATGAGGTCGCCCACGCCTTCGACGAATACACCGCGGTAGAGGATTTGCAAGCTGCCACCGACATCCTGATCCACTTCTTAGAAACCTCTTTGCTGAACGGTATGGGACGATGACTTATGACACGCTGATCGTAAACGGCCAAGTGGTGATGGAGCACAGCGTTGAACGCCTGTCGGTAGCCGTTCGGTCGGGGCGGATTGTCGCGCTGCTGGCCGCGGAGGACACGCACCTGGACCACGCCCGTGAGGTGATCGACGCGGCGGGGGGCTACGTGCTGCCGGGGGCGATTGACATCCACTTCCACTGTCGTGCGCCCGCTTACCCCGCCCGCGGCGACTTTGCGACTGAGACGCGCGCGGCTGCCGCCGGCGGTGTGACGACCATCTTTGAAATGCCCATCTCTAAGCCGTGCTGCGCCACCGGCGACATCTTCAAGGCGCGCAAGCAGCTTGGGCAAGAAAACGCCTACGTCAACTTTGGGTTGTATGGCGCGCCCGGCCTGCTCGACCCGCGCGAGATCGACGCGATGGCTGCGGCGGGCGCGATTGCGTGGAAGATCTTCCAGACGAGCGCACCTGCTGGCCGTAGCGACGAATTTGAAGGCCTGTGCCTGCCGCACGCATCGCAGCAGTGGCAGGCGCTCAAGCTCGTCGCGCCGACCCAACTGCCGACGGTCATCCACGCGGAGAACGACGACCTGCTGACGTGGCACACGGCGCAGTTGGTCGCCGCGGGGCGCAACGACATTCGCGCCCACGGTGAATCGCGCCCGCCGCACGTAGAAGCGCTCGGCATCGCGGAGATCCTCGCAATGAACGAGCACATTGGTGCGAGCGTTCACATCGCCCACGTGTCGAGCGCCGCCGCCCTGAACACGATCCGCCGCTGGCAGCGTGATGGCTATCCCGTCACCGGCGAGACGTGCCTGCACTACCTGTTCTTCACAGAGGCTGACATGGAGCGCGTCGGCCCTTACGCCAAGATCAACCCGCCGCTGCGCCAACCGAGCGACCAAGGCGCCCTGTGGCAGGGGCTGCGCGATGGCAGCCTGATTGCCGTCACGACTGATCATTCCCCCTTCACGGTGGAGGAAAAAGAGCGCGCCCGCACGGACATCTGGCGCACCCCGCCCGGCGCGCCCGGCGTGGAGGAGCTGCTGCTGGGCATGCTGCACGCTGCGCACCAGGGGCGCGTCACGCTGCTAGAGGCGGTACGGCTTATCAGCACGAACGGGGCCAAGCGCTTCAACATCTACCCACGTAAGGGCGTGATTCGCGTTGGCAGCGACGCCGACCTTGTGATCTACGACCCGACCACGCCCACGACGATCCAGCCGGAGAAGCTGTTCAGTCAATCGCGCGGCACGGATAAGCTTTACGAAGGAATGACCTTCTGTGGCAGCGTGCGGCGGACGCTCGTCAACGGGCGCACGGTGTTCGTGGATGGGCAGATCGTCGGCGAGCCGGGCTGGGGCCAATTTGTCAGGCCGGAGGGGCTATGACCTACCACATCGACTTCAGCGAGTACTTCGACTACGACGCGCTGACTGCACATCTGCAAGGGTTGGCCGCGGCCTACCCGCAGCTGGCGGCGCTCGAATCGATCGGCCAGAGTTGGCGCGGGCGCGACATCTGGGCGATGACGATCACCGACGCGGCCACTGGCCCGCACCACAACAAGCCCGCCTTCTACATCGACGCCCACATCCACGCTGAGGAGGTGGCCACCTCGCACACTGCGCTTTACACGATCTGGTATCTGCTGTCGTACTACGAAAGCGACCCGCTGGTGACGTGGCTGCTGCAGAACACAACGTTTTACATCCTGCCGCGCACGAACCCCGACGGCGCGGAGATCAGCCTCAAGACGGCGCACCACTGGTGCGGCAACGGGCGTTACCGGCCCGGCGAAGAGCAGACGCGCGGCCTCTGTCAGCAGGACGTCAACGGGGACGGTTTCATCGTCCAGATGCGCGTGCCAGACCCCGCGGGCGAGTGGAAGGTCTCAGACGAAGACTCGCGCCTGATGGTGCTGCGCGAGCCGGGCGAGGTCGGTGGGACGTACTATCGGCTCTACCGCGAGGGCGTCATCAAAGGCGACTGGGACGGCGTGACAATTGAGATCGAGCGCCCACGCGACGGCAACCTGAACCGCAACTTTCCGGCGGGCTGGCGGCCAGAGTTCCGCGAGTACGGCGCGGGGGAATCGCCGCTGTCAGAGCCAGAATCGCGTGCGGTGATGCGCTTCTTGTTGGATCACCCGAACATCGCCGGGATGCAGTGCTACCACACGCACGGCGGCGTCATCCTGCGCCCGTCGCTGGTCGCGCCAGACAGCTTCATCCCCCCGCACGATTTGGCGCTCTACAAGGCCTTAGGGGCGGTTGGCACGACGCTCACGGGGTATCCGGTGATTTCGGTGTTTGAGGAGTTCACGGCTGACCCGTCTAACCCGCGCGTGGGGTCGCTCATGCAGTGGTCATACGACGAGATGGGTATCGTGACGTTCTCAACCGAGCTGTGGAACCCAGAGCTGGCCGCGGGCATCGCTGACCCGGCCAAATATCAGGTGCGGGCGCGCTCAACAGCAGACGAGATCGCCTTGTTGAGGTACAACGATGAACATCTGGGCGGGCGCGGCTTCATCGACTGGCAGCCGTTCGACCATCCGCAGCTTGGCAAGGTGGAGATCGGCGGGTGGACGCACCTGTACACCTTCCGCAACCCGCCCCCGGCCAGCTGGGCAGCCAGCGAGAAGGCGCGCGGCTTCCTGCATCAAACGATCCACACGAACTGCCTGTTCACGCTGCGCCATGCTGCCTGTGCCCCGCTGCTGCGGATCGAATCTGCGACCGCTGAACGCCTGACGGATGACCTCGTCAAGGTGAGCGCGACTGTGGCCAATCACGGCTACCTGCCGACTTACACCAGCCAGCGCGCCCTCGAACACGACACAGCGGGCACGGTCACGGTGTCGATCCACGTGGCGGAGGGTGACCTGCTCATCGGCCAGCCGACGCAAGACCTCGGCCATCTGGCCGGGCGTGACGAGCGCCGCGCCCCGTGGTCGCCGTGGATGCGGGCGTGGAACACGACGCGCAAGCCGGTTGAGTGGCTGGTGCGCACGACTGACCGTCAGGTCACGCTCCGCGCCAGTGCCCCGCGCGCTGGAACGCACCAGATGGTGATTGAGGTGCAGGGCTAGCCTGCGTCGGTTGCAATTGGGACATCTTTTGTTGCGATTGGGACATCTTTTTCGGAACACGGTTGACGAACAAACGGGAGGTGTGTTGTGCCTGAACCTGCTGCGTGGCGCTATCAAAAGATCATCAAACCGCTGTTTGACCTGCCCGCGCCCCACCGCGTCCTCAGAGGGGGGCGGGTGCTGACGTGCGTCGAGGATGAAGTGATCGAGGATGGCTTTGTCGAGATCGAACACGGCCAGATCAAGGCCGTAGGGCGCAGCGCCGACCTCAGCGAGACGCGCGCGGAGGTGATCGACTGCGCAGGCCTGACGATCATGCCCGGCCTGATCAACTCACACGCGCACCTCGCATGGGACGGCATCCATGACCTTGCGCGCCAGTCGATGGACGACGCGCCCGAGATCAGCGCCTACAAGAGCGCCGCCAATATGTTGAAGAGCCTGCGCGCGGGCGTGACGCTCGTGCGCGATCTTGGGATGAACCTGTCAAACCTGTTCGCCAAGCAAGCTGTCGAGCAGGGGATCTTCCCCGGGCCGCGCCTGCTGGTGTGCGGGCAGGCCATCGTGCAGACTGGCGGCCACACCTACTGGTGCTGCCGCGAGGCGAGCGGAGCGGACGAGATGCGCCGTGCTGTGCGCGAGCAGGTGCGCGGCGGCGCTGACCTCATCAAGATCATGGCCTGCCACGATACGTTAGAGTTCACTGATGAGGAACTGACCGCGGTCATCGACGAGGCGCATCGTAACGGCCTGCCGATCACCGCGCACGCCACTTACGACGCCTGCATCAAGCGCGTGGCCGAGTTCGGCGTAGACTGCATCGAACACGGCGGCAGCATGAGCGACGCGACGATCCAACTGCTGCTCGACAAGCAGATCCCGATTGTGACGACCTTCGCCCCGCTGGTGATGCAGGCGGATGAGGTCGTCGCCCGTCAGTTCAACATTCCAGAGTGGAAGATCGCCGAGCGCAAGAAAGCCATCGCTAACCCGGCCCGCTATCAGGGCTTGCAGAACGCGGCCAAAGCGGGTATCCCGATCGCCTTTGGGACGGACGCGGGCAGCCCCGCTGTCGGCCATGAGGTCGTCGCGCCGGAGTTGAAGTTCATGGTGCAGCTCGGCCTCAAACGAGACAACTACGACGCGCTGCGCAGCGCGACTATCGTCCCGGCGCGCATCAGCCGCATGGCTGACCAGCTCGGCACGCTGGAGGCGGGCAAGCTGGCCGATGTGATCGTGATCGATGGCAACCCGTTGGAGACGCTCGACGCGCTGGAACGAGTCGTCATGACGTTCATCGGCGGCAAGCAGATGATCGGGGTTGGCAGCTAAGCCATGAGTTGGGCGCTGCTGCGGGGCGATGCAGGCCGCTTGCTGGCTTTCACGCTGCTCTTTCACGTCGGTTTCTTCGGCGTCCCTGACGTGGTCTTGAACTTCTACTACGTCAGCCTCGGCTATCCGACGGAACAGATCGCGCTGTTCGCGTCGCTGCCGCGGGTGGCCGGGCTGCTGAGCGGCCTCCCCATCGGCTTGGTTGGGGCGCGCATCGGTGAAGGGCGCGTGCTGCTGCTCTCGACGGTGGGTTCAGCGCTGGCGATGCTGCTGGCAGTGCTCTTCACGGATGGGGCAGCGCTGGCCGCCAGCCGTTTCTTGATGGGCTTCTTCTACGGCGCAACGCAGATCGTCATCTCAACGCTGATGGTGCGCGTCGTGTCGGACGCGCGCGCTGACGTCTACTTTTCGCTGTTCAATATCGTCGGGATGATCTTCATGGCGGTGGGCAACCTGCTGGGTGGCGTGCTGCCGCTATGGATCGGTGGGGAGGCGGGAGCAACATCGACGGCGGCCTATGCAGGGGCGATGTTGATTGCCGCGGCGCTGGTCGGGCTGAGTCTTGTCCCACTCTTCGGCCTGCCGCATACGCCGCGCAGGCGCAAGCTGGGCGAGCCGCGCTTAGTCATCCCCTTCGGCCTGCTGTTCGTTTTGAGCCTGCCAATGCTCACGTTCGGCTTCACTGGCGGTCTGACCTTCCCCTTTTACAACTTACTCTTTCGGGAGGTGTTCGCGCTGCCGGATGTGACCATCGGCCAACTGCTGGGGGTGGGGTCGCTGTCGATGGCGCTCATGCCGATGCTCAACCCGTGGATCGCGCGGCGGCTGGGGCGGTCGAACGCGCTGAGCGCCCTGATGATCGCGGCGGCGGCGGCGTTTTTCGTGTTGGGGGCGGCTAGCGGGGCGGGGCTGTTGTGGGTCAGTGTGATGGCGTATGTGATCGCGGTTGGGACGCGCAACACGATGCAGCCGCTGTTCCAACCGCTGCTGCTCAGCCGCCTGCCTGCTGAGCAGCACAACATAGCCAACAGCGTCGCCTCGGTCGTGTGGAACGTGGGGTGGTTCTGCGCGACGCTCATCAGCGGCGCTCTGCAAACGCGCTTAGGCTACCCCGCCATTATGCTGATCGTCTCGGCGGGGGTGCTGCTCACCGCAGGGGTGCTGTACGCGGTGTACCGCCTGCCACTGCGCGGGCAAGGTGCGCTAAGGCTGTAAGAGGGCGAGCAGCGAGTTAGGTCTTGTGAATAGAACGAGAGGAATCAGATCAAATGACCGCTTATGACCAGTTTCAAGCCCACATAGCGACTTACAACGACCTGCTGAACGCGATCAACATCCTTAAATGGGACGCGCGCACACAGATGCCGCCCGGCGGGGCTGCCACACGCGGCCAGCAGCTCGCCACGCTCTCCAAGCTCGCCCAAGAACACTTCATGAGTGAGACGACCGTGCGCTTGATCGACGCGGCATGGGACGACGTCCACCACGAACCAGACGACAGCCTGCGCAAGCGCGCGGTGCAGCATACTCACCGCTATTACGAGATCGTGAAGCGCATCCCCACCAGCTTGATCGAGCGCAAGGCGGCGCTCGCCCCGACTAGTGAGCACGTTTGGGCAGAGGCCAAAGCCAACAACGACTTTGCCGCGTTCAAGCCGTACCTCAAGCAGATGCTGGAACTGGTGACCGAGCAGGCGCACGCCGTCGGCTTTGCCGAGCATCCGTTTGACGCGCTGGTGTTCGAGTATGAGCCGAGTGTCACGGCGCGCACCCTCAAAGCGCTCTTCGACGACCTCAAAGCGGGCGTCCTGCCGCTGCTGCGCCGCATCGTTGCCAATGACCGCCCGCTGCCAATTGATCTGTGGGCGCAGCCTTACCCGCTGGACAAGCAGAAGCAGTTCGGCCTTGAGATTGCGCAGCAGTTCGGCTATGACCTGAGCCGTGGCCGCCTAGACGTCGCGCCGCACCCGTTCGAGGTGTCCTTCACGCGGCAGGACGTGCGCATCACGACCCGCTACCATGAAACTTACTTCCCGATGGCCTTCTACGGCACGCTGCACGAGACCGGTCACGCGCTTTATGAACAGGGAATCGCGCCCGAGCTAACGCGCACCGCCCTCACTACTGACTTCCTCGGTCAGTATGCCGTCGGTGGGGCGAGCTACGGCGTGCATGAATCCCAGTCGCGCCTGTGGGAGAACCTCATCGGTCGCAGCCGCACCTTCTGGCACGTCCACTTTGGTCGCATGCGCGAGCTCTTCCCAGAGCAGACCGCCCACGCTGACCCTGACCTAATGTACCGTGCAGTCAACCGCGTTCAGCCTAGCTTCATCCGCGTAGAAGCAGACGAAGTGACCTACAACCTGCATATCATGCTGCGCGTTGAGATCGAGATGGGGCTGCTAGACGGCAGCATCAAGCTTGATGATCTGCCGGAGGTGTGGAATGCCAAGATGCAGGAATACGTGGGCGTGACACCGCCCGATGACCGACGCGGCGTGCTGCAAGATGTACACTGGTCAGGCGGCGGGTTCGGCTCGTTTCCGGGCTACACAGTCGGCAACGTGATGTCGGCGCAGTTCTTGGAGGCGGCCAAGCGCGACGTGCCAGAGATCGACACGGCGCTAGCTGAGGGCAATTATGCGCCGCTGTTGGGCTGGCTTCAGCAGAACATCTACCGGCACGGCAAGGCCTACAGCCCCGACGAGTTGATGATCCGCGCGACGGGCCAGCCGCTCCGCACAGAGGCCTACCTGCGCTACCTGACGGACAAATTCACAGAGCTGTACGCGCTGTAGTGTGCAGCTCTGGCCAAAGAGGGGGCAAGTCGGGACGCAGCGTGCTGCGTCCGTTGGGTATGTTCAAACCACGGACAGGGCAGGCCCTGTCCCCACGATAGGCATCGCTGCAGGCGTTTCTATTCGAATTTAGACACTCCCCTCCCAAACTCCCCCTTGCATATCGTTGAGGAGTTTTGTTATAGTTATTGTGCAACGCGGGTGTAGTACAGTGGTAGTATAACTCCTTGCCAAGGAGTAGGTCACGGGTTCGAATCCCGTCACCCGCTCTAATGAAGGCCAGCCAAAAAGCTGGTCTTTTTCGTTGCTTGTCTGAACACACGTCTATCTTATACAATCGAGTACAATCGAGCTAACAGCTTCAGCGAACGGACGTATATGATCGGTCAAAAGCTTGGCGGTTATCGCGTCATCGAGCAGGTTGGCATGGGGGGGATGGCGTTAGTCTACAAAGCCTTCGACCCGCGCACCGAGCGCTACGTGGCGCTTAAAGTGCTGCCACAACAGTACGCCAAAGATCCGACCTTCCTAACGCGCAATGGCCTCCTGCACCGCGACATCGAACGCCGCTGAGGGGACGCCGTGGGAATTACTGCTAGTGTCATGTGCCGCTGCTATCAAGAAGGTCGGACGACGCCTTGCCCGTTTCCTGATCAGTTCGTGGCCGATCCACAGGCGATGCCCTCGTTGGAGTGGCCGTACGAGCCAGACGAAGACGAAGCCGCCGAGGCATACGAGGCACTTCAGGCTTGGTTGGCCACCTGCTGCCCACACCCCAACCTCACCTACGCGCGAGAGTTCATCGCCAGTTGGAAGGGGTATCAAGCCTTTTCGGACGCGCTTGAAGAACTCGGCGCAGAGCGCTTTCCATATCTTGTAGCACATCTGCCCGATGGCGATGAAGGCGTGACTACGCCGATGGTAGCCGCTGCCATGTTGAACGAGCTGGACGACTTCACCCGCGCACAGTCGGCGGTGCGCTACCCTGTGCTGATCGACGACGAGCGCGGTGAGGTCATCAGCATGGGCAGCCATATCCTCAACGGGGCGCTGTCCGTTGATACGATGAACGGGCTGGACGTCGGTTTCAACGCGCAGGGCTTTTTCGTGCGCGATCGGTGGGAGATGAACCGCCTGCTGTTTCAATCGATGCACTTCGAGCAGCGCCTGCTGCATCCGGAATCCTCGCAAGTGGAGTACGTCGACGTGGCGAGTGAGCGTTCGTTGGTGTGCAACACGCCGTTTGGGCCGATCATAACCGGCGAGGACGGGCTGCCGCGCATGGCCTTTTTACGAATGCGGGTGGACTTACAGCCTTCAGCAGAGGGCCGCTTTGCCTACATCATCGAGCCGCTGCGCCGCATCTTGCAAGCTGCCGTCGAGATGAACCACCCGGTACGCTGGCATTAGACCATCTGTAAAGTATGACCTCACTTGCTGCCGATTGGACTTACTTGGTCTCAGTAATTGGCCTGCTAACGTGGTATATGTAGTTATTGACAAGCCTGTAAAGTGAGGATAGCGTGCTGCATCAATTCAACGTCCCGCTGGATCGTGACAGTGAAGAACCGCTCTATCGTCAGCTAATCCGCTACATCAAAATGCAGATCGAAAGCGGCCAACTGCCGGCGGGGGCGCGCTTGCCCGCTAGCCGTGAACTGGCCGAACACATCAACATCAGCCGAATCAGCGTGGTGAACGCCTACGCGGAGCTGCGGGCTGAGGGCTACCTGAGCGCGCACGCTGGGCGTGGGACGTTCGTCAACCGCAGCGCCAGCTCGCCGGTCGGAAGCAGCACGCCGCCCAAGCAGCCCCCGAAATCCCCCATGCCGCAGATGCACCACGCCGATCAGTCCGATTACACCCTGCGCGACATGATCCGCCTCTCTAAACGCCCGGGGATCATCAACTTCGCACATGGCGCGCCCCCGCCTGATTTCTACCCGATGGGACACCTTCGCGAGGCGATTAACGCCATTTTGGAGCGCGACGGTGTGAACGCGTTGGGCTATGAGCAGAGCGAGGGCTACGCGCCGCTGCGCGCCAGTGTGCGCGACTACGTGAGCGGCTTGGGCATTCGGTGCAGCTTGGACAATGTGCTCATCACGACTGGGGCGCAGCAGGCAATTGACCTCATCGTCCAGAGCTTGACGCGCGAAGGGGACACGATCGTCACCGCCAACCCGACCTACTTGGGCATCCTTGACATCGCGCGGGCGCGCCGGGTGCGCATCCACAGCGTGCCCGCCGATGAGGAGGGGATGCGGATCGACCTGCTGGAACAGTACCTGATGGACGGCAACAAGCCGCGCTTGATCTACGTCATGCCGACCTTCCACAACCCGACGAGCGCCGTGATGCCGCTGCACCGCCGCCGTCAGCTGCTCAACCTCGCCAACGAGTATCACATCCCGATCATCGAGGACGCGGTCTATCATGAGCTGCGCTATGAAGGGGAGAACGTCCCGCTGCTGAAAGAACTCGACGAGACGGGCATTGTGATCCACGTAAGCGCGTACTCGAAGATTTTGTTGCCCGGCCTGCGCGTCGGCTATCTCATCACAGATCGCGCCTACCTTGAGCGCTTGGTGCGCATCAAGGCCGCAGCGGACGTCTCGACCAGCGGCTTGAACCAACGAGCGATGCACTATCTGATCCAGCGCGGACTGCTGACCTATCAGCTTGACCACAACAACCGCGAGCTGCGCAAGCGCCGCGACACGGCGATCCAAGCGTTGGTGAAGCACTTCCCCCCCGGCACGACGTGGAACCGCCCACAGGGTGGGCTTTATCTGTGGGTGACGCTGCCCAAGAACGGCCCGAGTGCGGCAGAACTGTTCATGACGGCCAACAAGAAGGATGTGTCGTTTGCGGTGGGCAGCGTGTTCTACAACGGCAGCGGCGGCACGTACAACCTGCGCATCAACTACGGACTTCAACAGCCAAGCTTGATCGGTGAAGGCTTCCGCCGCATTGGGGAAGCGTGGCATGAGCTGATGGGGAATTATCACCACGTCGAAGGTGCGCCGATGCTATAGAGGCATAGTGCAGGGGCATGGCCGGCCATGCCCCTGACACACACGCGGACAGGGCAGGCTCTGTCGCTACACGAGCAGCTTCATCGGGGTTTCAAGCAGGCTGCGGAAGTGCTGCATGAACTGCGCGCCCTCTGCGCCGTCGCTCACGCGGTGGTCAACGCTGATGGTGGCCTTCATCCGCGTGCCGACGCCGAGGCTGCCATCCGGCTTGACGACGGGCACTTTACGCGCGCTGCCGACGGCGAGGATGCCCGCCTCAGGTGGGTTGATGATCGCGCTGAAGTGCTCCACGTCATAAGCCCCCAAATTGCTGACGGTGAAAGTCGCCCCGCGGATGTCCTCTGGCTTGATCTTGCCCTCGCGCGCGCGGTCGAACATCGCTTTGTGGTGCACCGCCATCGCGCTCAGGGCGGTGCGGTCAGCGTCGGGCGAGACGACGTTGATCAGCCCGTTGTTGGGCAGGGCGACTGCGATGCCGACGTTGATACGCTTGTGGCGTACGAGTTTATCCCCGTAGTAGTGGGTGTTAAGGTTGGGGAACTTGCGCAGCGTGAGCGCCGTCGCCTTGACCACCAGATCGTTTACAGTGATCTTGATCCCTTCTTGCTCAAGGCTGGCGTTGAGCTGGCTGCGCAGCGCCAGCAGCGCGTCCATGTCGATCTCAACTGTGACGTAGAAATGCGGAACCATCTGTTTGCTCAGGACGGTGTTCTCGGCGATGGCGCGGCGCATTTTGCTCACGTCGATGATTTCTACGTCGTCGCCGCTGGGTAGCTTGCCGTAGGTCTGCTGGCCGCTGAGGGCGGGCGCAGGGGCAGGCTCGGCCTTTTCTGCGACGGCAGGGGCTTCAGGCGCGGGGGCTGCTGCTGGCGTAAAGCTTTCGACGTCGGCTTTCACAATGCGGCCATCAGGGCCAGTTCCCCGTACTTGGGCGAGGTCGATGCCCTTTTCACGGGCGATGTTGCGCGCGAGCGGAGACGCTTTGATGCGCCCATCCGCTGTAACAGAGGCGCTGACTGGGGCTGCGGGCTTCCCTTCAGCAGGGGCAGGCTCTTCAGCCGCCTCAGCGGGGTGGGCGGCTTTGGCTGGCGGCACGGGGGCGGCTCCCTCATCGGCAGTGCCGATCTGCGCGATGACTGTGCCCTCGGTCAGCTCATCGCCGACTTCGGCCAGCAGCTTCACCAGCACGCCGTCAGCGGGGGCTTCCACCTCCACGGTGGCCTTGTCGGCCTCGACCTCAGCGATGATCTCGCCTGATTTGACTGCGTCCCCAGCGTTCTTGAGCCAGTTCAACAGGGTTCCATCCATTGTCAGTTTGACGTCCTGTGCCATGTGATTGACCTCTCTTGCGGTAAACTGGCGTGTCTCTAAAGGATTGACTTGACAGCCTCGACGACCTTCTGCGCGTTCGGGAAGCACATCAGCTCTAGGTCGTGGCTGTAGGGGACGGGCACATCGAGCGCGCTCACGCGCTTAATTGGGGCGTCCATGTAGTCGAAACAGTGTTCTTGAATCTGCGCGGCGAGTTCGCTGCCGAAGCTGTAGAAGGGCAGCGACTCCTCGACGATGACGGCGCGGTTGGTCTTCTTGAAGCTCTCGAAGACGGTGGCCGTGTCGAGCGGGCGCAGCCAGCGCATGTCGACGATCTCGCACTGTACGCCGTCCTTCTCGAGCTCTTTGGCGGCGGCAGTGCACCACTCCAGCCCGCGCGCATACGTCACGAGCGTGACATGCTTGCCCTCACGCTTCACGTCGGCCTTGCCGATGGGGAGCATGTAGTCCGGGTCGTCGGGAACTTGGCCGGGGCGTGGGTAGAGGCCGATGCTCTCGCTGAAGAGGATCGGGTTGTCGTTGCGGATGGCCGTCTTGAGCATGCCGTAGGCGTCGCCAGCGGTGGCCGGGGTGGCCACGTACAGGCCGGGGAAGTGCGCCCAGATGACCTCTGGCGTGTGCGAGTGGGTGGCGGTGGCTTGGTTGCCCCAGCCAGAGGCCGCGCGGAACACCGCGGGCACTTTGAACTGGCCGTTGAACATGTAGTGGATTTTCGCCGCGTGGTTGATCATCGCATCCAGCGCGAGGAAGGCAAAGTTGATCGTCATCATCTCGGCCACGGGGCGCAGGCCGGCCATCGCTGCGCCGACCGCCGCCCCGGCAATGGCCATCTCGCTGATGGGGGTGTCGCGCACGCGGCGCTCGCCGAACTTCTCAAGGAAGCCCTGTGTGACGCGGTGTGTGCCCTGCCACACCCCGACTTCCTGCCCCATGACGAACACGTTCTCGTCACGTTCCATCTCTTCCATCAGCGCCCGCCGCAGGGCGTCACGCATGGGCAAATTCTTCGCTGCCATTGATTTCTCTCCGCCTCAGGTGTGGGCCTAGTCTACGTATACGTGGGCGAACAGCTCTTCAAGCGTGTTCGGCAGGGGGCTGGCGTCGGCAAATTTGATGCTCTCTTCGACGATCTTGAGCTGCGCTTGGTGAATGGCGTCCAGCTCGGCGCTCACGTCCCCATGTTCTTTTGCGATGTGGCGCTTGAGGATTTCAATGGGGTCTTTGGTGGCTTTCCACTCCTCAAGCTCGGCTTTTAGGCGCGTGTCGTACTGCTTGTCGCTCACGCCGTGGCCGCGGTAGCGGTAGGTCATTGCCTCGATCAGCACCGGGCCATGCTCCACGGCGTGCTTGGCGGCGCGGCTGACCGCGTCGTACATGGCGATCACGTCCTGACCGTCGACGCGCCCGTAGTCCTCAATGCCATAGCCGCGCGCGCGTTCGTGGAGGATGGGGTTGCCCGCCGCCTTCTCGACTGATGTGCCCATGCCGTAGCCGTTGTTCTCGATGATCCAGACGTTGGGCAGCTTGTCGACGCCGCTCATGTTGAGCGCCTCATGGAAGTAACCGTTGTTGGTCGCGCCGTCGCCGATCATGCTGATGACGAACTGATCGGTTCCACGATACTTACAAGCGAGCGCGATCCCCGTGGCCAACGGCAGATGCCCGCCGACGATGGCATAGCCGCCGTAGAAGTTGTGCTCGGCGCTGGCGAGGTGCATCGAGCCGCCCTTGCCGCCGCTCACGCCGTCGCGCTTGCCCATCATCTCGGCCATGACGGGGCCGGCGTCCAGCCCCAGCGCCAGCGCAATGCCATGATCGCGGTAGGCAGTGATGATGTGGTCTGTGCCGACGCGCATCGCCGCCACTGCGCCGACGTAGATCGCCTCGTGCCCGCTGGCCAAGTGGAGGTACACGCCGGTGATGCGTTTCTCGTTGTAAAGGTGCTGGCAGGCTTCCTCAAATTCTCGGATGAGAACCATCTGACGATACCAATCCAGCAGGGTTGCTTTGTCTAACGCCATGCTAGCTCCTGTGTGGGGTGTCTTGAACTCACGAATGCGTATAAGTGTACTCGCCTGCGGCGTTACTTTCAAACCGTGGGGGATGATGATTTACTCAGAAAAGGGGGCATTTAAGCCGATGCCAGCGCCAAAACTGCCCCTAACAAGGCCTTGAGCGCGGCCTCGGCGTCTGCGGCAGCGCAGAATTCATCCGGGTGGTGGCTGAGGCCGCCCTTGCAGCGCACGAAGAGCATCGCCATCGGGGCCAGCCGCGCCATCTGCGCCGCGTCGTGCCCCGCCCCGCTGACCATGCGCAGGAGGGGGCGTTCGCTGGCGATGGCCGCGCTCAGCACGTCAACGAGGCGCGGCGAACAGGTTACCGCCGGCGTGGTCGAGATGTCGAGCCATTCGAGCTGGCAGCCGCTTGCCGCGGCGGTCTGCTCGGCGGCGTGGCGCAGGGCTGCGGTGGCCTGTTCGCGCGGCGTGTCCTCGGCGTGGCGCACGTCCAGCGCGAGCGTCACCCGGCCGGGGATGGCGTTGCTCGCGCCCGGCTGCACGTTCAACTGGCCGACCGTAGCCACCAGCCCATCGATCGCCGCGGCGTAGTCGTAGGTCTGCGCGACGAAGCGCGCTGCCGGCACCAGCGCATCGCGCCGCAGCCGCATCGGGACGGTTCCGGCGTGCCCCGCCTCGCCGATGAAGGTCAACTGAGCGCGGTGCTGGCCAGCGATGGCCGTCACCACGCCCAGCGGCTCGTTGGCGGCTTCTAGCACAGGGCCTTGCTCGATGTGCGCCTCAAGGTAAGCGATGAGTTCCTCTGGGCGGCGGGCGGCGGTGGCGGCAGCCTCTGGGTTGCCGCCGAACAGTCGCAGCGCTTCCGCCACGCTTACGCCCGTGTTGTCCGTCAGGTCAAGATGGGCTGTCGTCAGCGTGCCGTTAACGGCGC
This sequence comes from Anaerolineae bacterium, assembly GCA_034432435.1. Taxonomy (GTDB): domain Bacteria; phylum Chloroflexota; class Anaerolineae; order Aggregatilineales; family Phototrophicaceae; genus JANWYT01. The sequence goes on along the minus strand of DAOUBS010000219.1, from coordinate 11,476 downwards.
GGCTTCCCAAGTACGGCAGGTGAAAGCGCAGTCCTTCCTCATCGCAGAAGGCGATGACCTCCACCGCGAAAGGCAGCCGCACCCCTGCCGCGTTGAGGTGCTCCACGACGGCCAACCCCAAGAGCACGCCCAACGTCCCATCGTAGCGCCCGGCGTCAACCACCGTGTCTAAATGGCTGCCGATCATCAAAGCGGGGGCGTCAGGCGTGGCCCCGTCATAGCGCCCGATGAGGTTGCCCAGCGCGTCCTCACGCGGGGTCATGCCCGCGGCGGTCATCCACTCGCTGACGAGGGCGTTCACACGGCGCATGCTGGGCGTGAAGCTGGGGCGCACGAGGTGCTCGCTGGACTCGCTGAGGGCGGCCAGCGCGGCGATGCGCGCCTCAAACGTCATCGGGAAGGCGGGGTCGATCGGCAGCGGCACGGCTTAGCTTCCGCGGTAGGTGCTGTATGACCACGGCGAGACCAGCAGCGGCACGTGATAGGCCTGCGCGGCGTCGAAGACGGTAAAGCGCACCGCTACCTTGCTGAGGAAGGGGCACTCGTGCCCCATGCGCTGGAAGTACGTGCGCACGTCGAACACCAGCTCAAAATCGCCCGCGCGCAGCTCATCACCCGCCAGCAGTGGAACGTCGGTGCGCCCGTCTTGGTTGGTGGTCGTCTCCCATGCAGGGGTGCGTTCGTCGCCCTCGCCCACATAGTAAAGCACGAGGGCCATGCCGCGGGCTGGTTGGCCGTGGTAGGTGTCGAGCACATGTGTCGTGAGCTTACCCATCGCTGAACTTTCCTTCGTTGTAGACGGTGCGCCCGCCGACGATCGTGCGGATCACCTTGCCGCGCAGCTTGCGCCCGACATAGGGGTTCTGCTTGTGGCGGTCGAAGAGCATCTTCTTGGTGAGCGTGTAGCGCGCCTCAAGGTCGATCAGCACTAAATCAGCGTCTGCGCCGAGCTGGATACGCCCTTTGTTGGGCAGGTTGAAGCAGACCGCGACGTTGGTGCTAGTCATCGCCACGATGGTTGAAAGCGGCATGCCCCGCTTAAAGTGGCCTTCAGTGAGCAGCGCCGAGAGGGTCGATTGGCCGCCGCTGATCCCGCCCCATGCGTCGAAAAAATTGTCGGTCTGCTTCATCTCGGGCGGGCAGGGGGAATGGTCGCTGCCGATGACTTGCAGCCACCCTTGCTGCAAGCCCATCCACAGGGATTCGACGGCTATTGGATCGCGCAGGGGCGGGGCGCATTTCAGCAGCGCGCCGCGCTGCATCAGATCGACGCTGGAAAACGTCAAGTAGTGCGGGCACGTCTCGCCGATGACGCGCTGCCCGGCCATGAGCGAGCTGTGAACCAAGTTGGCACAGTCGGCGTTGCTGATGTGGACGATGTACAGGCGGCAGTCAGCCTTATCAGCGAGGATCAGCGCGCGTTGCACGGCCTCAAGCTCGGCGATGATCGGTCGCGTCGCCTGCCAGTCTACGGCGTTGGGGGCCCCTAACGCGCGGGCTTCGCGTGTCAAGGCCGCAGTGATTGTCTCACTCTCAGCGTGGACGGCCAGCACGCTGTCGAGTTCAGCGATGATCTGCATGCCGCGCCACAGCGTCAGATCGTCCACTGCTGGGAACTCGTCGATGCCGCTGTTAGACATGAACGCCTTGAAGCCGATCACCCCCGCTGCGTGCAGCGCCTCCAACTCGTCGAGGTTGCCCGGGACAAGGCCACCCCACAAATAGCCGTTGATGAGCGCCTTCTGATCGATGAGGGCTTGCTTGGCCTTGAACGCGGCGACGCTCGTCACGGGGGGGCTGCTGTTGAGCGGCATGTCGAAGAAGGTTGTGACGCCGCCCGCTGCCAGCGCGCGTGTGCCGCTCTCGATGCCTTCCCAGTCGGCGCGCCCGGGTTCGTTGAGGTGCACGTGCGGGTCAATCAAGCCCGGCAGCAGCGCCAAGCCGTCTGCGTCGATGATCTCGCGCGCGTCTACCATCAAATTCTCGCCGATGGCCGCAATCTTGCCGTTGAGCAGCGCCACATCACCGGTGAAGCTGTTCAGCACGTTAACGACTTGAGCTTGACGGATCAGCGTGTCGTACATCTATTCGTCCTAGCGCTTCACGGCGTAGCGAATGTGACCGTAGGGCGGGCGCGGATCCATGAACACTTTGTCGGGGCGGTCGTCAGCTTCGGCGGCTGTGTCCCAGAGGCGGTTCTGGGCGCGGAACCACACGCCGCTCATCTGTGGGAAGCGCGCTAGCAGCTGCTGGCCGAACTCGTGGAGCAGGTGCTGGATTGACATGCTGACGAAGTCATGGAAGGTGTGGGCCACCACGTCGTAGACTTGGCGGGGCGCGATGTAGCGCGCCACGTCGGCGCTGAGGCCATCTTGCAGGTCGGTGTAGTGCCAACCCATTTCCATGAAGATGTACAGCGGTCGGTCGACGCGCTCTGGCAGCGTGGTGAACTCATCGCGCGGGAAGCCGTCGAAGGCGCTGCCGGTCAGCTTGATGAGCTTGATCCCGCGCAGGCCGCTCTCCAGTTCTTGCGCGCCGTCGCGGTTGATGAACAGCTCGGCGGTGCTGTAGACGTCAAACGTGGGGGCCAGCAGTCGGTCGCTGGGGGTGGTCGTCTGGCCGGCGTCGCTGGTCAGTGGGATGGGGTGGAAGGGCAGCTCCGCGGCGGTCAGGCGCAGCGCTTCCATGTCGGCGTATTTGGTCAGGTATTCGCCTCCTAAGTAGTGCAGGAACTGCTCAACGGTCGCGCCGCTAAAGCTGAGCGCCTTCTGAAGGGCGAAGTTGGTGATGGTAGCGGTAGGGACGACGCGGCTGTTGTCACCCTCGGTGTAAGACGGCAGGAACACATCGCCCAACACTTCAACCTCTAGGTCCACGGCGAAGATCGTGTTGGGTTGACCATGATAGGCGCTCTCTGCCACGGGCGTTAGCCCCGTGAGCGGCGCAGCGTAGCTGCGATACAGGGCGATGTTGCCCTTGCCATAGCTGATCGTGTGTTTCATGCGGTCTCCTCAACAACGTGGTCAATTAAGCGCAGGCGCAGGATCTTCAACACCTCGGCGAGGCCGGTGGCGATCTCGGCGCTGCGAGGCTGGGTCAAGCGCTGCGCGAACGCCGCCAGGATGCTGTGCTTGGTGTTCTCACGGGCGCAGATCACAAACGGGAAGCCAAACTGGGCGCGATAGGCGCTGTTCAACTGTTGGAACTGGGCGTATTCCTCAGGTGTTAGGCGGTCAAGCCCAGCGGCGGCCTGTTCCTGCTGGCTGGCAGCGCTGAGCGTGCCATCCACGGCGGCCTTGCCCGCAAGGTCGGGGTGAGAGGCGATGAGGGCGATCTGCTCGGCCTCGCTGGCGCTCTGCGCGGCTTGCTCCAGCGCGTGGATGAGCGCCTCGCGGGTGTGAAACGGTCGCGCGGTCAGCGCCCGCTCCGCCAGCCACGTTTGACCTTCCAGCGGCCCGCCAATCAAGCGTAGGAAGGCCTCTGGCGGCGCGGCGTTGAGTTCAGCGAGGGTGGGCATGTGCACCTGTCAACGGCGAGTAGATAACGATTGCAGATTATAACACGCGCCGCTTATTTCCCAACAAGTAGGGACGACAATCTAGCGTGCCTGTGCAGACAGGGCGCTAGGGCGCAGTGTCAGTGCGCACGGGGCAGGCGTCGAACGCGGTCAGGTCAACAAGCCACAGCCCCGCATGCCGACCGTTGGCGGCAACAGCTAGGTGTGCGCCATCCGGCGAGATCCACGACCAAGCGCGCTCATCCGTGGCCAGTTGCAGCGGCAGCGGCGTCAGATCGTGCAAGGCGCGCCCCTCGTAGTGGTAACACTGGAGCCACGCCTGGCCGTCAATCGGGCGGATGATGTAGAGGTAGCGCGTGTTCAAGTCGCGGCGGAAGTAAGCCGGCGCGGGGTAGTGGTTGCCGGGCAGGTCTTCAGGGGCGACCTCAAACAGCAGTTCACGGGTGAAGCCGCGCGCCTGCTGGTTGAAGTAACCGGTGACGCCGTCGAACGTCCCGCTGATTACGACGCGCTGGCCGTCGTACCACACGCCGGGCACGGTGTTCGACGGTGGGTTGACCGTGATCACGTGGCTGATGAGGCGGCCATCCGCGCTGGCGGTGAGGTAGCGCACGGGCTCACCATACGCGCCGAAGTAGTAGGCCAGCAGGTTGTTTTCTGGGGTGAAGAGGAACCCGCGCAGGCTGTATTGATGCAGGTAGCGGTGGATGAGGCGGCGGCCTAAGCCTGTCTCGCGGTCGGCGCTGAAGAGGTCGTTGCGGTCGTTCTGCCAGAGGATGCGCGTGCTGTTCGGGATCACCGTCAGGGCGGAACGTTCCAGCAGGGCGGGGTTGCGCGCGCTGGGGTCGGCGCTGGGCACTTGCACGCCGATCGCGTCAATCAGCGCGGGGGTGACGTACGTGGCGTTGGGATGAGACGCGAGCACGTCCTTGCTACCGCTTAATAAGTCGTAGCGCCGCCATTCATAGCTCGTGAACAAGTCGCGGTCGCAGCCGACGCCATAGAGGAGCACATCGTCTGCCACCCAATCGACCGCCACCACTTCATCAGCGGTGATGGCCGTCACCGCGCGCATCCCCTCGGGGGTCAGGTCGCGGTTGGCGGTGGTGGGCGTGCCGCTGGCGCTGAGGTCAAAGCGCGTCGGCAGGTTGGCCGGGTCGAAGTCCCCGAACCAGTCCACTGGCAGGGCGAAAGCGGCGCGCTCCTCTGGCTGGAGCGGGTCATCCAGCAGCGCCACGCCGCAGGCGTTGACCGTGTAGCCGAACACCTCGCCGATGGGCTGGCCATCCTCGTCCAACACGTCGCCGCTCAGCGTGATGGCCTCGAACGCCTCACCGCTCGTGTTCGTGATGTGGCCGATCAGCACCTGTTCCGCGACGCCGTAGACGTCTACGCGCGTGATGAGACGTAAGTCGTCGATCAAGAACGGGTCAGACTGTGCCAGCGCAGCCGACGCAGCGCAGAGCACAGCCATCCAAATCATCCAGCGCATGAACAACCTGCTCTTTCCCGTGTGAATTGTCTGTAATCTTCACGTTGTGCTCATTGAGCACTATTAGACTAGCAAAAAAGTATTTTCACAAAAGGACAGCCAGATGAATTTCCCTTTAGACGCTGTGATCGTTCTAGACCTAACGCGCCTGCTGCCCGGGGCGCTGTGTACGATGTTCCTAGCAGACTTGGGCGCGACAGTCATCAAGGTAGAAGACCCGGTCGCTGGGGACTACGCACGCTGGACGCCGCCGCTCATCGACGGGCAGGGGGCTTTCTTCCTCGCTAGCAACCGCAATAAGCAGAGCATCATCCTCGACTTGAAGCACCCCGACGGCCAGGCAGTGCTGCATCGGCTGGCGCAGCGCGCCGATGTGGTGGTGGAGGGCTTCCGGCCGGGCGTGACAGCACGCCTCAAGGTGGACGCGGCCACGCTGCACGCCATCAACCCGCGCCTGATCTACTGTTCGCTCTCAGGCTGGGGGCAGACGGGCGATTACGCCGACCTAAGCGGGCACGACCTGAACTACGTCGCGCTGAGCGGGCTGCTGGGCAGCATGGAGACGCCACAGGTGCTGGGTGGGCAGATCGCCGACATCGGCGGGGCCTACAGCGGGGCGCTGGCCATCGTCAGCGCGCTGTTCGGGCGGGAACGCAGCGGGCAGGGCGCAGTTATCGACATTGCGCTGTTCGAGGCGGCGGCGGTGTTTGGCATGTATCAGTGGGTGGAAAGCGCGGTCGGCTTCAGCCGCGGCGGTCAAGGGTCGCTGACGGGCGGCATGGCCTTCTACCGCGTCTACTGGAGCGCCGACAACCAGCCGATGGCGTTTGCGCCGATTGAGCCGAAGTTCTGGCAGAACTTTTGTCAGGCGGTCAACCGTCCAGAGTGGATCCCGCTCCATACCGATCCAGCGCAGCAGCCGTATCTGATCGAGCAGCTTACGGCGCTGTTTCGCGCACAGACGGCGCAGCATTGGCACGATCTGCTCTACCACGCGGACTGCTGCTTCACACTCGTGACGCCGCCGGAGCGCCTGCTGGATGATCCGCAGATTCAAGCGCGCGGCATGGCTGGGATGGAGAATGGCGTTCCGTGGATGCGAACGCCGCTTCAGCTCGGCGCGGCTGTGCCGCGCACCCCTGCCCCCGGCTACGGTCAACACACGGATCAAGTGCTGATGCAGGCCGGCTACACGGCAGAAGACATCGCCGCGCTGAAGCAAGCGGGGGCCGTCGGCCGTCAGTCGTCGGCGAGGACAAGGCAGACCTCTGTCCCTACTTAACGAGGGTGGGCACAGGTAGATGCTGGCTGAGCTTCTTTTGAAGGTCGCTTAGGGATGTGCGCGCGGTCATGTCAAGGCTAATGGGGGTGATGCTCACCATCTTCAGGTGCATCATGGTGTAGACGTCGCTGTCAGGTTCAGCTTTGGTGGGGTCGAGGTTGAGGGCGTAGCCGAGGCGGCCATCCCCTGCGACGCGCTCGGGGCGGGTGGGCCAGTAGACGCGGCGGCGCGACAGGCGCGTGATGCGCCACTCGGTGTCGACGGTTGCTTCCCATGGCACGTCGATCTTTAATAGATCCACGTCGTCGGGTAAGCTGTCCAGCTTGAGCAGCATCTCGCCGGCGGCGCGGGCGAAGTGCGCGGCGGGGGCAAAGTTCACACTGACGTCGTAGCTTAGGTGCAAGTCGAACGGCGTTTGCAAGCTGACAGCGATGCTGCGGATGCCGAGGCTAGCCCCTTCGATAGCCGCCCCCACCGTCCCGCTGATCGTCACGCCGTTGCCGCAGTTGTCGCCGTAGTTGATGCCGCTCACGATGAGGTCCGGCTGGCGGTCGGCAATCTCCAACACGCCGTGCTGTACCGACTGCGCCGGCGTGCCGTCGATGGCCACGGCGCGGCAGTTGCAGACGGCCACGGGGATCTCCATCGGGTGCAGATCGCCCGTGGTGTAGCGCGGCATGCTGCGCCCCATGCCGCTTTGCTGCTCGCGCGGGGCGGTGACGAGCAGTTCCCCCATCCCTTCGAACGCTTTCACCACCGCCCACAGGCCCGGGCTGGCGATGCCATCGTCGTTGGTAAACAAGATGAGGGGGGTGTGGGAATTGGTCATGATGGCGTTGCTTTCTTGGGCTTATAATTTAGACACTCATCCTAAATCTTATTCTTTAAAAAATTATTAACGTTGTTGTCGCTTCAGTAAAGGAGTTGATTTAATGTGGAATAAAATTTGGGATGTTCGACAGTCGTTGACTGTGCCGACGTTGTTTAGAGACGTTGTGACGTGGCTGCCGATTGCGACTGTCGTCGGGATTATGGCGGGGTTAGCGGCGGCCTTATTCCTCGTCGTATTGGACGCGGTGACAGCCTTCCGCCAAGCCAACCCGCTGCTGATCTTGCTGCTGCCTTTTGCTGGGCTAGGGATCGGCTTTGTGTATCACCGCTTCGGGGGGCGCGCTAAGGGCGGCAACGCCCTCATTATCGAGGAAATTCACGTCAACGGCCAGCGCTTGCCGCGCCGCATGATGCCTTTCATCCTCATCGGGACCTGGGTTTCGCATCTGTTCGGCGCGTCCGTCGGGCGTGAGGGGACGGGCGTTCAGATGAGCGCGAGCCTTGCTGACCAAGTGGCGCATCGCCTGCGCTTGACGCCTGAACGCCGCCGTATTGTGTTGATCACGAGCATCGCGGCGGGCTTCAGCGCGGTGTTCAACGCGCCAGTGGCGGGCTTGGTCTTTGCGCTGGAGGTCTACAGCGTCGGCCAGATACGCTATGACGCGCTGCTGCCCGCGCTGGTCGGCACGTTGATCGGCGATTGGGTGGTGCAGCTTCTGCAAGTGCCCCACGGCGTTTACCCGCTGCTGCCTGTAAATAACTTTGACGCGACGTTATTGCTAAAGGTGATGCTGGCAGCGCTGGCGTTTGGGCTGACAGCGCGTTTATTCATTCAATTAACGGACTCCATCCGCCACGTGATCAGCGTCAACGTGTCGTCACCCCCGTTCCGTCCGGTCGTCGGCGGCGTCATCATCGTGGCGCTGACGCTGCTGCTAGTGACGGATCAATACAATGGCCTGAGTGAGGAGCTGTCCCGAGCCGCTGTCTACGGCGAAGACGTGCCTATGTTGGCCTTCCTGCTCAAGATGGTGTTTACGGCGTTGTCGCTGGGGAGCGGCTTCGTCGGCGGCGAGGTGACGCCGCTGTTCGTGATCGGCTCGACGTTGGGTGCGGACTTAGCGCGGGTGCTAGCGGTTGATCCGTCCTTCTTAGCGTCGATTGGGTTCGTGGCGGTGTTCGCCGCGGCCAGCAACACGCCCATCGCCTGCGTGCTGCTGGGCGTTGAGCTGTTCGGCGGCGGCTCCCTAGTATACCTGCTAACGGCGTGTGTCGTGGCTTATTTTGCCAGCGGGCATCGCAGCATCTACGGCACGCAGCGCGTGGCCACGCCCAAGTACGCCGCCACCTGGCCAGGCACCCTGCCGACGATTCACGAGTAGAGTCGATAAACACGGACTATAGTCCGTTTTCTAAGCGTTCTCTGATCGAATCTGCGGTCAACTGGTGCTATCCTGATGAACATCAGCCTATCAACCATTGTTCACACACAAGGAGATTACCGACATGGCCACATGGAACATTGACCCTACTCACACCTCGGTAGAGTTCGTCGTGACGCACATGATGATTACTAAGGTGCGTGGCAAGTTTAACGCGTTGGAGGGCATAATTAACTACGACCCTGAGAACCCTGCCAACAGCAGCGTGAACGTGACGATCCAAGCTGCCAGCATCAACACGGGCGCAGCCGACCGCGACAATCACCTGCGGAGCGCGGACTTTCTCAACGTTGAGAAACACCCCACGATCACCTTTGTTAGCACCAGCGTGACCCCCAAGGGTGAAAGACAAGCCACCATCACCGGTGACCTGACGATTGCCGGTGTGACGCGCAGCGTGAGCTTCGACGCGACGCTAGAAGGCACGGGCAAAAACCCGTGGGGCAAGACGGTGGCGGGCTTCAGCGCTTCGACCAAGATCAACCGCGAGGATTTCGGCCTAACGTGGAACGTCGTGCTAGAAGCTGGCGGCTGGCTGGTGGGCAAAGAGATCACCGTTAACATCGACGTTGAAGCGATACGAGTCGAAGAGGCACAACCTGTGAGCTAAGCGGCGCGATGTGCGGCCTGAGGCAATGAAAAAACGGGCAGGGCAGGCGATGCCCTAGCACGAAAAAGTGCTGGGATGCGACCTGTCACGCCCGTGAGAGTTTCACAAAAGATATGCTGATTCAACTTTAAGCATCCCGCTGTTTGTCAACTCTGTTGACAGATCCTGGTAAGTTGTCTATACTCTAAGCTAAACAGGTATAGACCAATTTCATGAGCGTCCCACTTCATTACTTTCGTTTAACCTCAGACTCCACGCTGCCCCTGTATCAGCAGATACAGGAGAACATCACTCAGTTGATTGACGATAATCTGCTGCGGACAGGCGACATGCTGCCCCCCGAACGGCAGTTGAGCGAGCTGTACGGCGTCAATCGGATGACTGTGCGCCAAGCGATTGATCGGCTGGTGCGGCGCGGCCTGATCGAACGCCGCCCGGGGGCGGGCACGTTTGTCTCGAAGCCGCGCCCAATTGCCTCGTTCAAACCCTCAGTGATCGGCTTCAGCCAGCAGATTCGTGAAGCGGGCATGACCCCGTCATCGCGCCTGCTGCACCGTGAGATCATCAGCCCAGAGCCGATGCTGGCGCACCGCCTACGGCTTCATCCTGAGGACGCTGTGATCGTCCTCAAGCGCCTGCGCTTGGTCAACGATGAGCCGCTCATGCTCGAGACGTCCTACTTGTCCTACGGGATGTTCCCGCGCCTGATGGAAGCTGACCTCGAAAACGAGAGCCTCTACCGCGTGCTACAACAGGAGTACGGGGTGGAGGTGACAGGCGCAGAGCATACCCTCGAGCCGACGCTGCCCACCGCGTATGAGGCCTATCATCTAGGCGTGGCGATGACTGCGCCGGCGATGTTGGTGCGCGTGTTGGCGTTGGCGCAAGACAACGTGCCGATTGAATCGTCTAAGGCGATTGTGCGCGGGGATCGCTGTCGTTACTTCTTCGGCGTCAGCACGCGCGTCCCCATCATGGAATAGGTGGTTGACACCGCTCACGGGCGGTGTTTACACACAACGCATTCACACCAGCGAAAGGAGCCTGACAGAGATCATCACAAGACAGCCACACAATAGACGCAGCACCCATTCTGTTCATGACAAATCCTATGGAGGATGCAAGACAATGAAAAAGTTTACCGTTGTGTTGTTAGCGCTGCTGGTGAGCAGCCTCGCCCTCTCGCCGCTGGCGGCGCAAGAACGCGCTGACCGCCCCAACCGTGACCTGACCGGCAACTTCTGGAACCCGACACAAGAGGACTTCGATCGCTGGCGTGTGATCGACGGCGTGGAAGAGGGCGCGGTCATCCGCTTCTGGCCGTGGGCGCTTACCCCAGACTTTGAAGACTACCTCAACCAGATCATCGCCAACTTCCAGGCGACCTACCCCGGCGTGACGGTGGTGCTAGAAGGCCAGCCCGCTGCGGGCGCGCGCGACAACATCCGCAACAGCTTTGCCGCCGGCAACCCCGCCGACGTCATCAACATGAGCGATGGCTGGGTGGCTGAGTTTGCTGAGGCCGGCGTGCTGATGAACATGGACGAGGCGCTGGCCGCCAAGTACCCCGACCTGCGCGAGCAATACGTCGATGGTGCGTGGACAAAAGTCACGTTTAACGGTGCGACTTTCCACATCCCGTGGTATCTGGCCTTCTCGAACGTGATGGCGGTCAACGGCCTCATCGCTGAGGAGTTGGGGATCACCGGCGACGACATCCCCGAAACGTGGGCCGAGGCCTACGACTTCGCCTGTGAAATCCGCGAGCGCAGCGGCGGCGCCTACTACGCTTACTCGCTGCCGTGGGGCGAGCTGGCGGGCTTGGGCGTGCTGAACCAGTTCGTCGGCGAGGGCATTCCGGTCTTTAGTGAGGACGGTCGTTCAGTCGTCTTCAACCAAAACCCGGCGGCGGCTGAAATCCTCGACCAGTACAAGCGCCTGCTCGACAACGACTGTGTGCCGCGCGCCAGCCTGACGGACGACGTGCGCCGCATGATCGACCGCTTCAGCGAGGGTGAAATCCTGCTGCTGCAAACCGGCCCGCAGCTCTTCCGCCTGATTCAGGAGAACAACCCTGAGGTCTACGACAGCCTATTCTTGGATCAGCAGTTCGTTGGCGCAGCCAACATCCGCAGCATCGGCGGCGTTCAGACGCTGGTTGTGCCCGCCTCGACGCAGTTCCCGAACGCGGCGCTGGCCTTCGCCGTCTTTGTGACCAACCCCGACACGCAGACCGCCTTCAGCCGCGAAGTGCCGATTTACTCGTCTAACCTCTTGAGCTACGAAGACCCGTTCTTCACGC
>DAOUBS010000218.1:0-13486 GCA_034432435.1 Anaerolineae bacterium | reverse complement strand
CCAACTGGCTTCTGCGTTGTACAGTCGCACTTACAACTTTGAGGCCATTGCAGCTAGTGCTGGACGTTTCAGGCCCGGGCCTCAGGTAATTGTCGTCGGACGGTATCCCAAACGGGCGAACGAGTGTAACGTGTATGACGATGGTGGCACACGCATCATCGTCCCCGGGCAAGATCCGTTCGATTACATCCCGAACAACGCCCGTGACGCAGTTTTGATATCAGGTGAGCCGCGCTTCATCGAGCTAGAGGGGATGGACCCGACCCCGCAATATCAACAGCAGGCTGAGGCGCAGCTTGGCTTTGTGTGGACAGCACAAAAGCTGCGGACAGACATTGAATATGCTAACCGTCGAGCGTTGTGCTGGGGGTCAGATTTTGACAGCGCCGACGTAGAAGCGTTGATCAATCTGCCGACGTTCATTGATGATGACCCGCCCGGCGTCGCGCCATGGAACTTGCGCCGAGCAGCCATCCCGAGCAACGGCATCGTAATCGTTGAGATGTTTTGGCAGCATGAACCGCTGCTGCGCTTCCCATTTGTAGAGCCAATTATCGCAGCCTTTGGCGACGTGAACAACATCGTGATTTCAGTCTGGGCGTCGTTCCCTGTGCCGTCTGCTGAACCCAACATTATCTATGGTCTGCCATAAGTGTGCTGAACGAGGGTATGATGAGATCGTTCTACTATCGTAAGTTCCAGCGTTGGATGCGCCGCAATGAATCGGGTCAGTCGATCATCGTGCTGGCGATTGGTTTCATTGCTTTGGTGGGCTTCGTGGGGATCACCACGGATATCTCGCTCATGTTTGTGCGTTATGCGCAGCTTGCACGGGCGACAGATGCGGCAGCCATTGCGGCTGCCAACCAAGTGCGCCAAGATCGCACGCAGGCGTCGTTAGGCTTGGCGGCGCGCCAGTTCATCGAGCTGTACGGCCTGAACCCGCTCAACGTGCTGGTGGATACCTGCATCAGCCTGCCAGTGGAAGCGCGCGCAGGCGATGAGCTGTGCCGTGACGATCAAGCCAAGCTCGTCCGCGTGACGGCGCAGATCGAATCGCCGACGGTGTTCATGCGCCTGCTAGGCTTCGAGAACTTCATCTTGCAAGCGTCATCTGTTTCAGAGACTGCGGCGCTCGATGTAGTGGTCATCATGGACGTGGGCGAGTTCATGGCCTCGCTCACGACGATTGAGGACTGGGCGCGCGATGTGCGGCAGGGGATCATCTATCGCCCCCCGCGTGCACTCGAGGTGTACTTGACCAAGTACCCATCCACTATGGCGAATCGTCCTTCAGAGTTTGATTTCTGGAAGGGCAATGGCGCGGTCCCTGCGGAGTTCAGCTTGCTCAACACGTGGCAGGCGAACGTGAATGCGCGCTTGTATTATCCAGACGGGAATGGCAACACGCCGCTCTCTGACCCAGCTTACACGGTGCAGTTCAACTCGACGTTCTTCAACGCCAAGTATGGCCCGCAAAGCCACCCGCGCGTAGAGTGCCGCGTGCGCTTCTTCCCGCAGGCGCATGAGTTCAACACGGTCTTGTATCAAGGGCACTTTGACAGCAACGGAAAGTTTGTGCGCCTGCTGAACAACAGCAGTGCCGAAACGTTCGCGCAGTCTACGTTCGGGCTGGCAGGTCTGCCGTGGCCAGCTGGCGAAACCAACTGGGATGGCTTTGTCCCCACGTACAACTACTTCGGCTGCTGCAACGACCCCAACGGCGACTACAACTTCAGCGACCTCGTGTGCCAGCCGTTCAAACAGGCGCGCACCGCCGTGTTGGAGTTTATGGATCGCGTTGACTTCACGCGCGGCGACCGTATGGCGATCGTGACCTACGACCGCACAGCCTTCCTTGTGAACCCTTACGGTTACCTCGTGGGTGGGCAGCCGTTCTGCACGGCGGGCAACACGGATGAACGCTGCCGCCCCGGGGCGATGATGGAAAGCGCTGACGACGCCCGTGAAGCCCTGCGCCGCTTAGTGGGCGTGCGTGCTGAGCCAAACTTCTACGTCTACACTCCGGGCAACATCACAAACGCCGCGGTGCGTGTGACTGGCCAGTGGACGAGCTTTGCCGCCGGCATCGACAATAACGGTCGGTCGATCCCGATTGACTTCGGCAAGAACAGCAATCCGCCCCAGCCCAACGGCCAGCAGTTTGCCAGCCCCAGCAACGTGGATGGCACGACCGTCTATCCTGAGCTGTACAACTTCCCCGTGTGGAACGCCTGCCCCTTCGGCAATGCGGGCGCAGTGCGCCCAGATCGCACGCTGTTCGAATTCGGCTTGCAGCGCGCGAGCATCCCGAGTGCTGGGCTGGACACGGCTTGGGGCGGTTACATTGACCCGAACGGCGTGCGGCTGTACCGCGGGCCGATCAGCGATCCGAACAACTACAACACGGATATGTCTTACGACCGCTGGGCGTCGTGCCGTGGTGCCAACGTAGGCGCAGGCCTGCGCGAGGGCAGCAACGCTCTTGTGAACCCGCAGACGATCCGCCAGAGTGGTACCGTTTGGGTGATGATCCTGCTTGCCAGCGGTGGCGCTGCAGGCAGCGACCCGGTGCGTCGCAACCGCGAGCCGATCCCGGCGTCACAGCCTTACGCTTGGAACGATACGCTGGGTTGGTTCGGTCGTCCGGGCCAGTATGGCGGCCACGGCTTGTGCCCGTTTGGCACGCCCGGTCGCCCCGCCGAGCTGACGCTGCCGGGCAACGACTCTGCGGCGGGCTTCGCGCGTTTCCCGCACTGCTCAGACGAGTCGCCGCGTTCGCGCAACTTCTGCAACTTCCGTCCGCTTTACAATCCGCCGGTGGCTCCAGGGACACCGGTTGACCCACTGCCGCCGATTTACAAAAACGTAGAAACAGGGGATGTCTGCGCGGGGCCGGGCGGGAACTGTGTGGCCATCCCGCCGATGGGCGATCGCGATTATGTGCTGTTTGACCCGACGGAACCGCGCTGGTACGGTGTGAACGGCCCACAGAGCGCTGGAGAGGAACTGGCTTGGAATCGCGCTAACAACAACCTATATGATGTCGATTTGGATGGCTGTCGTGATCCACACACCGGCGTCGACAACCGGTATCACTACGACGCTGACGACTACGCGCGCGACTGGGCGGACTACATCGCGCTGCGCCGCGATTCGGACTCGAACATCCTGCTGCCGTCGATCTTCACCATTGGCTTCGGTTTGGAATACTTCAACCGCAAGCTCAACGGTGTCGAGTACGAAATCCGCGACAGCAACAACGCGCAGCTTCTGTGTCAGTTGAACCCGGGTAACTGCCTCGCGGAGCAGCTCCTGCGCTACATCGCTGACGTGGGCGACAACAACCAAATCGACAACCACTGGTACAAAGCGATGTTGTATCCGCTGAAGGATGCCAACGGCAACATCATCCCCGGCACAACCTCGCGGCCCGGCGGTTTTGGCCCGCGCGATCCTTGCCAGCGCCAAGATCAAGGCCCCGTGGGCGGGACGTACGATGTTGACGGCAGCGGTAGTTTGTCTCAGACAGAAGCAGATCGCATGTATGGCCATCTTGCGCCACAGACCAACTGCGGTAACTACTACTACGCGCCGGATTACAATCAACTGCAGTTCGTGTTTGACGACATCGCGTCGCGCATGTTCACCCGTCTCTCGCGTTAAGCCGAAGGTAGGCTAGGAGTGTTTATGAACCATCAGAGTGTGCCAATCGATCCAAGAGCGAAAGGCCAGACGCTGGCAGAGTTTGCGCTGACGCTGCCCATCCTCCTGCTGCTCTTGTTCGGAATCATTGAGTTTGGACGGTTGTTTCAATCGTGGGTGACGATCCAGAACGCCTCGCGCGCTGCGGCTCGCTACACGATTACGGGGCAGTTCGACGAACGTCGCTACAGCTTCGATATGATCCCGTGCACAGAGAACCGAGAAAACCTGCAAGTTGGCGTCCACGAAGAGCGTCTGTGGACGCCCGCCAACTTCGACGTGATTGCGTTCGAGCAGCAGGTCGGCCCAGAGACGTTTGCGAAGCGCTACCGTTACGAGAGCGGGCAGCTTTTCATCCGTGTGCCAGTCTATGAAGATTCAGGGCAGCCTAATTCAGAGTTCCTATACCGCACATGGTACGGCGAACGTGACTGCTTCCCTGATCCAGAGAGCGATCAGGATCGGCGTGATATGCTGCGTCTGCCGTCGATCTACGACCAAGCGCGCATCGGCGCGGCTGGCCTCGCGTTGGATCCATCTCAGACGAACCTCCGCGATGGCGAGACGCCTGCCCAGATGCTGCGGCGCTTCCTTTACACCCAGTACGGAAACCCCAGTCCCAGACTGGATGAGCCGGCGTTCTTCACGGTGACAGTGTGCAGCGCGCGGTCGCGCCGCTTCCCGCCAGAGTTCACCTCGATTGTGAACAACCCAGACGATCCTACCGGCTCACGGTTGCGCTATCACACAGCCACAGATACAAATCAGTTTATGTTTGCGCAGGGGGCCTGCGTCCTGCGCGAAACCCCGCTGCCGAACGTGACCGAGGTGCTGGATCAATATGGCGTGCCGACGATGGACGCAGGCGGTGCGGGTGAGCGCGTGACAATCATCGTCACCTATAATCACCCGTTGATCACGCCGCTGCCGTTGGGGCGTTTCGTTCGGTTGCAGTCCACGCGTGCGGCCATCAACGAGTCATTCCGCGTGACGAACGCAGAGCGCGCGCTTGGCCCTAGCGGCTTCCAAGGGCCACCGTTCTTGTCGCCGACGCCTGTTCCGCCTACCAACACGCCGACCGCGACGATGACGGCCAGCGCTACCTTTACCGCCAGCGCTACATCGACTGCGACGGCGACCTCTACGCCATCGCCGTTTGCCTGCGAGAAGATCACTCTCCAGCCGCTGGCGTTGGTCGATAATCGGGTGATCGTTCGCTTCTTGAACCAGAACGACATCCCAACGTACATCACGGGCGCGCGCCTCGTCTGGGCGAACGATCCCGCGGAACAAGCGTTCCCCAACATGCGCGTGACGATGTTCACGTTGAATTTTCAAGTGTTCTGGCGTGGGAACGACCCACAGTCTGACACGGATACGCGCAGCGCGGCGATCTTCCCCGATGGGGACATCAACAGCCCACAGGGGGTGGTTTACATCGGCCCGAGCAACCGCTTCTGGATTGAGCCGTCACCGACGGGTGTTGAGAATGACCCGACGGTGTTCGAAGCGACGTTCACCGATGGCCCGACGCGCCTATCGCAGTGGTATCAAGGGTGGGAGTTCTCAGGTTCGGAGTTCTTCTTCCACAACCCGTTAGGGCCAGAGTGTCGGGTAGCCTTCGTTACGCCGCCGCCGCCGCCCACCCCGACGCCGCCGCCGGTCAACTTCACCCCCAGCCCGACCTTCACGCCGGATTGCGCCTCGAGCTTGCTGCGCGTGACATTCGAGCGCTTCGACCCCTTCGGTGATGTTGTCTTGCGGGTGACGAACAACCGCACGGTAGATGCCCCGTTCCTCGGGTTTGAACTGGTCTGGCCTGCGTGGCGCTCGGCGGGGTTGACGCTGGAAAGCGTTGTCGTCAGCACGAACCCGGGCATCAACGCGAGCATCCCCGGCACAGGCACGACCGTCTGGCAGTCGAACGCGGTGGGTGGTTATCGTCCGCCTGGTGTCGTCGTGGGCAACCCATGCCCACCGACGGTGACATCTGCCTACGACACGAGCGCTGGCGTGTGGCGCGACAACGGCAACCCGTTCCGCGTCGCCTACACCATTGACCCGGGTCCGGGCAGTGTGACCTACATCTACCTCAACTTCTCAGGGGTGGGTGCCGTGCGCTTAGACGCGATCGGTGTGGGTGCGTCTGACTTCAACGGGTCGCGCTTCTTTATCGACTGCGGTCGTCCGGGGGGCAGCGGTGGCGGTGGTGGCACACGGCCGATAGGCGAAATTTTCCTGAGCGAGAACCCGACTCCGCCGCCAACCCAGCCGCCGCGCCCGACCAACACGCCCGGCCCGACGCCGACCTTCACGCGCACGTTTACACCCGGGCCGCCGACCAAGACCTTCACGCCGGCCCCGCCGACTAGAACCGCCTCGCCTGTGCCGACGCAAGGGCCGACCAACACGCCGCGGCCGACGTTCACCCCAACGAACGTCCAGCAAGACTGCCCGACCGGCAACTGCGGTTAGCGCGCTTGCCAGCGGCTTAGCTTCGAACGAAGTTGGCTGGCTGTGTCCTGCATCGCAGCGTCGATGTAGGGGAAGGCCAGCCAAGCGTTCATCAAACCGAACATCGCACCGGTCGCAATCCGGTAAAACGGAGCCGTTTCGCGCACATCCCACAGTCGAAACGGCTCATAACTTAGAAGCTGGCTGAACCCATCTAGGGCAATCGGCATGAAGCCCGCAATCACGTAAATCCACAACGGTACAGGGCGCAGGCGTCGGCGTGTGAACGCATACACGATGCCGCCCGTGAAGAGCGCCAGATAGATCGCTACGTCGCGCGCGCAGAGCGTCGTTTTGTACCCGATCTGCTCATTGCCGATGAAGCTCCGCGCGGACAGCACAAACGGCAGGCTAAAATCGTCTAGCGATTTGGGCTGAACGACACCTGGCAAGCCGCGAATCACTGTCTCGTACGATACCCACGGCGTGCTGGCGATTTCGCGCGGGTAGAAGGGCTGCTCCCCGAACAGGAAGATCGAACGAAACGCGAACTGATGGCACATCGGGCTGTAGAGCGTGTAGAGGACGTTGGCCGGGCCTTCCCAGCCGATCTTCATGAAGGTGGGCGCAGCAAACGGCAGCAGAGCATAAGCGCCGATTAAGACCAGCGCAATCCGCAGCCAGTTGTCAGTGAGACGGAGGAGAAAGAAACTTGCGCGCACGCGCGGTGGAAGTGGAGTAGGGGACATTGGGGATCACTCACTTTTTAAGGTTGCAGCAAGGATTGCAGCGTCGCCTCGCTGGCTGCGCCAAAAACGATGTGGCTTATTCTACCATCAGGGCGCACGATGTATGTGCTGGGTTGGCCGCGCACCTGATAGAGTCGTGTGATTGCTAGATCCGTATCGAGCGTGACGGGCAGTGTCAGCTCGCGCGCGCTCAGCCAGCGCTCGACTTGAGCAGGCTGCTCCCCCATGTTAACTGCGAGGACAAACGCTTCTCCCTCATCGTGGAGCGCCTGCAAAATCGGTAGTTCTGCTTCACACGGGCCGCACCACGTCGCCCAGAAGTTGATCAGCACAATGCTGTGCGGGCTTGGAACAGCAGCGGTGGAGCCGCCCAACAGGCTTGCGCGGATGGGAGGGGCGAAAGCGTTGATTTCAGGCGCGACACGACCTAACCCTTCTACGTATGTTCCGGTGTAGTCTGAACGTTGAGGAAGGCCAGCCGCAACCAAGATGAACGCTGCCACAAACATAAGCGCGGCAGCGCCAAGCAGACGGCTAACTTTGACGCTGGAGCGCATCCTCGATCAGGGGGGTGAGGGTGTTGGCGGTGACCACTGAATGAAAAGTGTGCAGGATGATGCCCTCCTTCCCGATCAGCAGGGTAGTGGGCTGGCCGATGACGCCGTAGCTGCGTGTGATGCTCAGCGCATCATCCAGCGCAATAGGGAACGTCAGGCCGTGCTCCGCGATGAAGGCATCAACCGTTTCAGGGGTGTCTTTAACTGCCAGCCCAACCACCACCAGCCCATCCGCATGAATGCGCTCGTGCAGGGCTTGCAGCTCTGGCATCTCGCGTTCACACGGGGCGCACCACGTGCCCCAGAAGTTGACCAACACGACCTTGCCGCGCAGATCGGTCAGCGCGATTACCTCGTTGTTGCGGGTGAGAGTCGTAAAAGCGGGCGCGGCATTCCCAACTTCCGCGCCTACCTTCACAATTTGGCTGGCTAACTCAGTGAGCGTAGCAACTGTCAGCGGATCGCTGCTGGTGGATGAGTTGGTTTGAGGGCTAAGCACGGTGCGGAAGCGGAAGCGGCCTGCTGCGCCGCTCACAGCGATCGTGTAGCGACCTGTGGACGGGATGACCATTTCAGACAGCGCTGTGTAAACTGTGCCGTCTGCGTCAGGGGGCATGGTAGCTTCTGCGATGCGCTGTCCGTTGCCGTCGGTCACAGTGAGCGTTGGGCTGAAGCCAGCGGGATAATCGCTGATCTCGACGTTGACGCGCTGGCCTGCCTCTAATTGCAGGACGAACTGCTGCTTGCTGCCTTCTGTGAGCGTGACCGTGCTGCCCTGACGCAGCACCAGCGTGTGCAGCGTGCCGTTCAAGCAGTCACCCACTTGAGAGACCGCCAGCCGCTCCTGAAAAGCCCCAACGCCGCACTCCTCGATGCGAATCGACAGATCAGCGAAGTCGTTGTTCAGCACTTGAGTGAGGCGCGTCATCTGGCCGCTGGCAACCATGACGCCGATGAGGACGAGCAGCGATCCGGTCACAAGTTCGATGCGATGGACGTGGCGTTGAAGTTTGCGCAGCACCGACTGCGTTTGACCCATGAGCACCGCCGCCAGCACAAACGGCACGCCCAAGCCGAGCGAGTACGCCACGAGCAGCGGCATCGCATAAGCGACATCGCCAGTGTTGGCAGCGACGGTGAGAATCGTCCCGTAGATGGGGCCGATGCAGGGTGTCCACCCTGCGGAGAACACGACGCCCATCAAGAAAGAGCCGCCCATGCCCGCGTTGGCAGACGCTTTTGAGAAGTCGCGGCGGGTGTCGCTGTAAAGCGCTGTTTCAATGCGGTCGATGATGTCTGACCAAAAGGCGTGCGCCTGTTGAAAGCCACCGCTGAGGACGAGCCACAACCACAGCGCCGCGATGAACGGCAAAGCAGCGATGGGTTCAATCAGCCCCCAAAGCAGCAGCAGTGTCAACAAGCCGCCGATGATCGCAGTGGTGATGGGCGTTGCAATCAAGATGGGACGTTGGCGCAGTTGTGCGAACAACCAGCGCAGCGCTCCCATGAAGTGCAGCCCGAACAAAATGATGATGACGCCGCCGACGCGGCTGATGATGTCGGTCATCAGGGCAGCAGCGCTGCCTAAGATGCTGAACAAGGCAGTAGTCGCTAATCCAATAGATACAAACACGACCCTAAAGCCCGCCACGAACATCAAACTGTGGACGAGCATGTTGGCGCGCTGTATTGTGGTTACTGCGTCTGGGGTGTGCTTGGCTGCGCTTTGCAGTGCGAGCGTGTGCGTCATGCGACCGCCCATATATCCGATGTACGCTGGCACGAGCGGCAGCACACACGGCGACATGAACGAGAGCAATCCAGCGATAAATGCTATGCCAAAGCTGACATCAGGGATCATATCTGTTGAACTCTAACCGTTGACGATGCTAAGAATAGCAGCAATTTCTTACAAAAAACAGACGACGATGGGGTCGTCTGTTAGAGGTGTTTACTTGTTAGAGGTGTCTATTACTGAGGAAGTGAAACCTCAACGCAGCGGACGCCGGCTGTGCCCACTTGTATCCCGTGGCGGACGTTGGGCGCAATCTCAAGCCGATCCCCCGCCCGAAGCCTGACCACGGTGTTTTCATCCGGGAAGCTCACATCGACGCTGCCTTCCACCACATAGAACACTTTGCGATAGTTGTGTGTGCGGACGGCATAGCGATAGTTCGGAGTGTTTTCCCAATGATAGGGGCGATAGTTTTGCTGCTTGAGGAGGTTGACGATTGTGCTGAGGGTCGGATGTTGATGCCCTGTCCACGGCATTACACGAAAGTTGTTGCTGACCTTTTTTGCCATAGCGTCCTCGATGCAGCAGCCAATTGACTGCTATACATCTCTTCGATAAGTTACGGAACGTTACAAAAGCTTTAAACCGCCGCTATTCTAGGATACATGCAAAGATTTTTCAAGAATGTAGCATGGTTCTGTGACCTTCCGTAATAAACCACGGTGATCAAGATACGACCAGTCTCCGTTATCTGTGCTGACAAGTTTATATCCGCGGCGTTGATAAAGGCGCAGAGCGCCTTGGTTCGTGCGAGCAACGGAGATGACTGCAGTGTGGAACGACAAGCAGCGCAGGTGGGCTTCGGCGGCGTGCAGCAGGGCGCTGCCGATGCCTAGCCCACGGTAATGCTCTAGCACGTAGAAGCTGTACAGATACCCGCGCCTCTGCCACGCAGGGTGTTCAAGTTGGCTGCGACGGTGCAGCACAAACAGCCGCCCGACAAGCTCATTGTTGACCTCAGCGATGAGCAGGTGGCGGTCACCAAACTGCTGTTCAACGAATGACTTCCAGAACACGTTGCGAAAGTGGATGAACAACCCGTTCCACTCCAGACGAGGCAGATCGTCGTGGGTGGCTTGGCGAATGCACAAGTTGCTTAGGTTGTGATGGTCACTAGTCATTCCGTCATGAATGGTCATGGCGCTCATCCTGAAGCAGCGTCTGAAGCAGTTCCGCCTCTTCTTCGGGTGTGGTAATCATGCCGTCAAGGTAGGCATCGCGCAAGTGAGACAGCACGCGGCGGTAGGTCGGCCCGGCGCTCACCCCGAGCGCTTGGAGGGTGTGGCCGGTGGTGTGGGGCTTAAGGGTGCGCCACACTTGTTTGAACTGCTGAACGTAGCCGCCGAGCACGCCATCCTTACCGAGCACCCACAGGGCTTCCCATGTGCTGGGGTGGGCGTGTTCGAGCAGCGCCACGACCTGACTGGGCGACGTCTCCGCGGCGTGAAGCGCTGGCGTTTGCCACAGGCGGGCGGTATCTTGGATGTGGCGCGTGTGCTGTCCGGGCAGCAAAAAGCGACTGGCAACCTCGCGCAGGTGCGCTTCTTTCAGGTCAGCCAGCAGCAGATGCCAATGCAGCCAGACGATGTCCTCTTGGAGCGCGTCGCGCTGCTGCCAGAGCGTTTCGACCCGCGCAGTCATGGCCTCGCTCAGCGTCAGGTGGGGTGTCATCGCGCGGTCAACGCCGAGGCTGTGCAGTTGGCGCAGCGCTTGTGGTGCACTCGGCTCAGCAAACAGCCAATTGAGTTCGTTGCGCAGCCGTTCCCCGGTGATCCGCCCCAGCATCGGCAGCGCGTTGGTGAGCAGCTCCGCAGTGCGCGGCTCTAGCTCGAAGCCGTAGCGATTAGCAAAGCGCACCGCGCGCAGGATGCGGGTGGGGTCGTCGACAAAGCTGAGGCTGTGCAGCACGCGAATGAGGCCGCGTTCAAGGTCATGTCGTCCGCCGAAGATGTCGATGAGCGTGCCGGCGCTGGCTGCTGGGCTAATTTGCAGTGCCATTGCGTTGATCGTGAAGTCACGGCGGCGCAAGTCAAGCGTGATGCTGCTGTTGTAGACGTTCGGCAGGGCTGTCGGATAAGCGTAGGTCTCATAGCGAGCCGTCGCAAAGTCCACCACGGGCGGCAGTTGTTCCAGCGGCGCTTGAAGCCGCTGCGCCACTGCATCATCGAGTACCCACTTGGCCGTTCCGAAGGGTGCATAGCTACTGCTGCTGCCCCCGTAACGAGCGCACAGCCCTTCAACGAAGCGGATCGCGTCGTGCTCGATCACGATGTCGATGTCATGGTTGGGGCGTTTCAGCAGATAATCGCGGACGACCCCACCCACTAGATAAGCGCTGGCGTTGATTGCTTGCGCTTCTTGGGCGATCAATCGCAGCAGCTGGACGATAGCCGGCTCGAATGCATCCTCTAGTGGTGTGACCTTTGGCATGTCGGCGGTGGCGCGTGGTCGTGGATGTGTGCTGACCCAATAGCGCAGCAGATCCGTCCGCGTGACGATCCCGACGAGGCGATCGCCCTCCACCACAGGAATTTGTCCCCATCCGCTCTCCAACATGAGGCTTTCGAGCGCGGCAACCGAATCATTGGGCGAGATGAACACGGCCCCGGCCTGCATCACCTCGCGGACGGTGGCGTTTTGTAGGCCGTGTTCGAGGGCGCGGTCAGCGTCGCGGCGCGTCAGAAGCCCAATTACCTGCCCGTTTTCCAGCACGGGGTAGCCCTCGTGGCCGATGCGGCGCAGGCGCGGCACGATCTCGCGGATGGCGTCGGTAGGTTTGACGGTCTGTGCGCCGCGCGACATCAACTGTCGGACGGTCGTCGCAGGTTTGACAGTCGTTTCCAGCCATGCCCACACGGCACGGCGCACCTCGTCGAGGCTTTGGCCTTCGATGGCGGCAGCGGCCGCGCGCGGGTGTCCACCACCGCCCAAGCTGGACGCCAGCGCGCCAACGTTGACGGCGTCATCGCTGCTGCGCGCCACCATCTGCACGAGATTGTCTGCCGCAACCAGCGCGATGATCGCAGTTGGCTCCAGCGTCTCGGCGATGCGCTTGGTGACGACGTTGATCCCTTCCATCATCTGGTCAATTTCGGTAGCACACACGGTGACCGCGTAGCCGTGCAGCAGGCGCGTCTCAGCCGATTGGCTAAGCGCGACGTACAGGCGCTGTTGAGCATCGTTGAGCGGGGTGACGAGAAAGCGGCGGATCGTGTCTAACTCAGCGCCTTGATCGATCAGCCACGCGGCGGCTTGCACGTCACGCGAGGTCGTCTGCGAGTAGGTGAAAAGCCCAGTGTCAGCGTAGATGCCGAGCGCCAAGAGCGTTGCCTCCAGCAGCGACAGGCTGACTTGTCGGCGGCGGATTTCCTCCACTAGCAGCGTTGTCGCTGCGCCAAGCGGCTCATACCACCACGTTTCATGCGGGGCGGGCGAGCGGTCAGGGGGGTGATGATCGATGATGAGGGTCGGGGTGTGTTTGCGCGCGCCGCGGATGGATGGAGCGTTTGCGGTGTCTGTCATGATGATGCGGGTGAGATTTCTGACGCGGACATCGTGCCAGTTGACGAACGGCAGGCCGGAACGATAGAGCATGATGAACTCGCTCACGTCGCGGTTGACGCGTACGGACAGCACCGGTACGGCTTCAGGGAACAGCTTGTGCGCGGCTAGCTGGCTGGCGACGGCGTCAAAGTCGGCGTTGTTGTGGGTGACGATTATTTCCATGTGTCCGCTCACTGCCGTTCGATCAACGGCAATCCCTCAGAGCTGTAGCCTGTGATGGCAACCCCCTCTGCCAGCTTGTAGTACAGCCAAACATCCCCGACCACGATCACCTCAGCGTTGGGCAGCAGCGCTTGCCAGCGGCTGATGACTTGGGGATCGGCTAACAGCGCCCAGTAGAGGTGTGCTTGGCTGCGCTCTGCAACAGCGTGGCGCTGTGAGCTTGAGATGGGCAGCGTGACAAGCTCAACGTTGGCTTGCGCCAACTGCGCTGTAATCTCAGGGATCAACAGATCAACCTCATACGCTAGAACAAGCTGAAGGCCGTCGGGCTGCCCCTGTGCGAGCCATGTCGCGCGCGCTTGCTGACGTACATGCTCAACCGTGTCATGGCTGGGGGCTGTGAGGCCCGGCAGGTCAAGATGGGCGAGCAGCGCCTGTAAGCTGTCGTACAGCGTGCTGTTCGCCAGCGGCGGCGTCTGACTGAGCACGAACCCAAGTGC
>DAOUBS010000217.1:0-5792 GCA_034432435.1 Anaerolineae bacterium | reverse complement strand
CATTGTCAAGAGCTGATCGCATAAACGAACGTGGTCTAGCAATATGGAAGGTGGTTTCATCGTTTAGCTGCCAAAGTTGATCACAACACGAAAGCCCACAGTGCCAAAGCAGACATTGGGCTTAACATAGGTGCGCGACGTCACACGAATATCCGTATATGGGCTGAGGTAAGACCCCCCTTTTGCCACCATTTCGTTCAGCAGGGTTTGATCGCTAGCACGGCGCTGTGTCTTGGTAAACTCCCAGCAGTTGCCAGACATATCCATCACACCGAAGGGGCTTGCCCCCTCAGCAAATCGGTTGACCGGCAAGGTCGAATCGGCACGGGCTTCTGCGCCGTTTGCACGATTGCGATAAAAGCGCGGCCCCCACGGGTACTGCCGATGGTCATCGCCTTGTGCGGCACGCTGCCACTGCTGCTCTGTCGGCAAACTGATACGCCAGCCTGTCTTGTAGCTCAACCAATGACAAAAAGCCACTGCGTCGAACCAGCTAATGTTGACGCGCGGATGATCGCCATAGGGACTGCGGGGTGGCAGCGCCGTCGGATGCTTTTCACGCCATTGCTGCGCAGCAGGGCTGTAATTCCACCAGCGCTTATCTTTGTAGCCATCAGGGGCATCCACAAAGATCTGATATTGAGCGTTGGTGATCGGATACTTGCTCATTTGGAACATCGGCACGTCATAGGTGACCGCTGCTTTACGATCTGGATAACGCAGTGTCACTTCACCCGCAGGGATAACACACCACTTCAACTCTGGCAGGATGAGGGGAACGCACAGCGCGCTCAAGTTGAGGGGGTCATAATCTGGGTATACTTGACGATATTTCTGAAAGTTCGTCAAGCCTTGATGGCGTAGGCCTGCATCGTGTGAGTTGATCATCGCAGCAATCAAGCGATACTCATGCTCACGTTCGATACGGTACTCTTGCTGCTCGCGGCGCTGCTTGGTGTCCTTGAGCAGCGCCTCAAGGTCGAACGCTGCAAATTTCAGACGACGGTTGCGCGCTTCTTCCATCAGCAAGATCGCTTGGTCGAAGTTGCCGCTTTCGATAGCCTTTGTAATATCTTGCATCAACGTCTCAATCTTAAAGCCCGGAACGGCTAACATCTGCGCGTCATCCGCGCCTTGTTGGTTAAAACGCGCTCTGCTCCCAGCGGGTGCGGCAAAATAAATGCGACGTTCCGCCACGATCAGCGCGTTGAGCAGCTCGCGCACAGCCGGAACAGTCATTCCGTGGCTCATGTCGACCATTTGATAACGAGAAATCAGTTGCGGGATGTATTCCACATCCTCACACTTGATCGGAATGATGAGCTTGTTCTGCTTTTGTGCCAGTTGCAGCTCAGCATTACAATATTTGGACTTCAGCGACGCCTCAGACAACAAATAGATGAAACACGGGCGCGCGCTGATCTGCTTGACAATTTCTGGCCACCACTGCTGTCCAGCATACAAGCGATGATCGATCCAGACGTCGTGAGCTTCTAGCAAATCACGCAGCATTAGGCAAAAATGCTGCCAGACTCGTGGATAGCTGATAAATATTTGCATAGCACTACCCCCCAACATCCTAGATATACCCTAATTAAGGGTATCCTGAATATAGTATACACATGAAATGAAGATCGAATACAAATATCACAGAATTGATATGCAGACTACAATTTTCAGCTTGCCCTCGACCTGTTGACACACTTTGCTAGAATCACATGTCATGCGACGACTTGACCGACAAACCGCCACCGTTGGGCTGACGTGGGCCGCTCGTCTGTGTCTGCTCGCCTTCTTGGCGACTTTCATTGCTGCCCCTCGTGCGCGCGCAGTGCTTCCCCCTGCTCCAGAGTTGGTGACAAGCGAGCCGAAGCTGTGCGTCCACACGCGCTTGATTGACGAAGTCTTCGAATGGCGCATCCTTAAGTCGCTTGAGATGGCCTATCAGATGGGAGCGACGACTATCGTTGAGTTCTTCCCGTGGGCATATGCTGAGGACGCCGCCGGTCGGTTTGAGTGGCAGCGTTTCGACCTCATCATGCGCTACGCCCAGCACTTCAACCTGCGCGTGATCGCTCGCCTCGGCTTAGTGCCCGCTTGGGCGCGCGAGAGCGCTGAGCATATCACTACACTGAACACGCTCCCACCAGAGGCCGACCCAGCCTTTGCCAACTTTGCAGCTCAGTTTGCTGCACGCTATCAGACACAGGTTGAAGCCGTCATCATCTGGAATGAACCCAACCTCGCTTTCGAATGGGGCTATGAAGCCGTTGACCCGCTGCGCTATCTTCAGTTGATGCAAACAGTGTACCCAGCCATCAAAACAGCAGCGCCCACCGTCACCATCTTAACGGGCGCGCTCGCCCCCACGCTCGAGCCGCCGAGCAGCCCTCACGGTTGGAACGACCTCGACTACCTCAACATCCTGTACGAGAACGGGCTTGCTCGGTTTTCTGATGGCCTAGCGGTGCACACTTACGGGTTCACGTCCGCGGCGTATGAGCCACCTGAGCCGTCCGTGCTCAACTTTCGACGTGTGGAGCTTCTGCGCGAATTGATGGAAACTCACGGCGCAGGCGATCAACCGATCTACGTCACTGAAACCGGCTGGAACGATCACCCGCGTTGGTCGCTAGCAGTCAGCCCCTCGCGCCGCGTGCGCTACACGCTGGACGCGCTCGACCTCGCCAACACGTGGCCGTGGCTTGAAAGTTTGTGCTTGTGGGTATTTCGAATGACTGCCCCCTCAAACAGCTATCCCGATGGCTTTGCCCTCGTGACGAGCAGCTTTGACCCGCGTCCGCTTTACCTTGCGCTGCAAGCACGTGCCTTTGGCACACTTCAAGATGAGCTATGGCTGCCTTCACCACGCGCCACGCAATCGCAATAGTCACAGCGCTCACTGTGGCTGTTGCTGGGTTGATGCTCGCTTTGCTGCGTCCGCAGCCGCTAAGCAACCAAACACCATCTGAGCTGTTCCTCATCACCGGGCAAATTCGCCTTGGCGTTGATCCGTCGCATGCGCCCTTCGTGGCAGATGACAGCGGCCAGCTCAGCGGCTTTGACGTAGAACTCGCTGCGGCGCTGGCTGAGCAGGTACAAACTCCAATTATCCTTACCGTTGTATCGTTTGATGGGCTGTTTGATGCGCTGCTCACTGGGCGCGTTGATGCGCTTGCCTCTATTCGCTCAGATCAACCTGTGAAGGGCGTCTCATTCACTGTGCCATATGCGGATGCCGGCTGGCTGATGTACAGCTTCAAGCAGCAGCCCTTTGTGAACTGGCGTGATCTCAGCGGGCATCGTCTGTCAGTTGAGTTCGCCAGTGAAGGAGACTCACTCGCTCGGCTGTGGCTGCGCCGCATCGCGCCATTCGAAGTGCTGCGCTATGAGACCTCTGCTGACGCCTTCGACGCGCTGCTCTTCGGCCACAGCGACGCCGCGCTCATCCCAGCGCTGACGCGCCTGCCATCTGATGCGCCGACAGATGCGCTCAACGCAGCGCTGGTCGCCAGCGTGCCGTTGAGCTTTGCCGTGCGCGAGGGAGATCGCCAAATGCTCATGCAAATACAAGAAGGACTCGCTGTGCTGGAAGCCAATGGGACGCTGACTGCCTTGCGTCGGCGTTGGTTGGGGGGGGTACCATGATTGCCGTTGACGCGCGCCTGAACGCTTATCGCACCGGCGGCATCGCCACCTACACCCGTGAGTTGCTCAACGGGCTGGCGAAGTTGCTCGCGCCTACAACATTGACTGTGCTGGAGCATCGCAAAGCAGTCCAGCCGACGTCAACCTACTTCCGCAGGCGCACCGTGTGGACGCCGCCTCATCATCGGCTGGAACGGTGGGGGTTAGGCGCTGAAGCCGCGCTGAGCCGTTTCGAAATGCTCCACAGCCCGGACTTTATCCCGCCCGCGTTCGGGGCCAAGCACTTCATCATCACTGTTCACGACCTGACCTTTCTCCATTACCCTGAGACGCTCACCGCTGAGAGTCGGCGCTATTACAACCAACAAATTGAGTGGGCAGTGCGCCGCGCCGACCACATCCTCACCGACAGCTACAGCTCAAAAAACGACATTGTCCAAATGCTGGGCGTGCCGCCGCAGCAGATTACCGTCACCTATGGGGGCGCACATCCTCGCTTCCGCCCGCTGCCTGCCTCGGAGGTCAAAACGCAGTTGCAGCGGCTGGGGCTACCGAGCAGTTATCTGCTCCATGTGGGCACATGGGAGCCGCGCAAAAACCTAGACCGCCTGTGTGTCGCCTACCAGCAGCTGATCTCAACCCAGCCGGACGCGCCGCCGCTGCTGCTAGTGGGGCGCGCCGGCTGGAATTTTGACGCCGTTCGTCAGCGGATTGAAGCGCTCAACCTGCCATCAGACCGTCTCATTTGGCGCAGCGACATTGCCGACGATGACCTGCCCGTCGTCTACAATGGAGCCTACTGCACCGTGACGCCCTCGCTGTATGAAGGGTTTGGACTGCCCGCGTTGGAGGGCATGAGCTGCGGGTGCGTGCCGCTCGTCAGCAATCGGTCGTCGCTGCCTGAGATCGTCGGTGAAGTGGGTATCACCTTTAACCCAGAAACCACAGAGGACATTGCCGCGGCGCTGCTGCGCATCCTCACGGATGAGACGCTGCGCCAAGAGAAGCGCACAGCATCCATCGCCCGCGCTGGCCAATTCTCATGGGATCAGTGCGCCGCGCAAACTCTCGCTATCTATCAAATGCTTTCATCGCGGCCTATAATGATGCTATGAATAAAACTCGTTTGAAATGCCTCATCATCACCGCCGAGCTGCCTTACCCGCCCGCTTCAGGCGGCAGCCTGCGCGTGTGGGGCTTGCTGCGCGGCCTGCATGCCGCAGAGTATGAGCTAACAATTGTCTGCTGCCAACAAGGGGATGTGCTGCCGCCGCTCGCCCAACTCGCCCGCGTTATCACGGTTCCTGTCGCGCCGAGACGCCGCATACAGCGGCTGATCACCCTGGCCGCATCTACCCAACCAGACATCGCCACTCGCTTGTACGATGAGCGCGTCCTGCAATGCGTCGTGGACTTGTTGAGCGCCGAGGATTTTGACCTTGTGCAGGTTGAAGGGATCGAAACCGCGTGCTACCTAGAGCCGCTGCGTAGGCGCTTCCCGTCGCTGAAGCTCGTGTTCGACACGTTCAACGCCGAAGCGGTCATGCAGCGCACCATCGCCCAGATCGACAGCCAGTCGCCGCGCCGATGGCCGCGGGCCTTGTATTCCTACGTCCAGAGCCGACGCATCGCCGCTTATGAGCGCCATCTGTGTCAGCAGGCCGATCTCGTTGTTGCCGTGTCAGAAGAAGACTGCGCCCATCTCGCCACTTATGGGGCACAAACGCCACTTGCCGTCGTCCCCAGCGGCATCACAGTGAACGAATACGCGCTGCCCACACAGCCGCGCGACGAAAATCTGATTGTGTTTACAGGCAAGATGGACTATCGCCCCAACGTTGACGCCGTCGAATGGTTGGTAAGAGACATCCTGCCGCATGTGCCGCAGGCGCAGCTCAAGATCGTCGGGCAGCAGCCGATAGAACAGGTGCGCGCCCTCGCTAGCGAGCGCGTCAAGATCACAGGCCGCGTGCCGCAGGTTCAGCCTTACTTACAAACTGCGGCGATCTACGTCGCTCCTTTGCGCATGGGGAGCGGCACGCGCCTCAAGCTGTTAGAAGCGATGGCCTGCGGCTGCGCTATTGTCGCTACGCCCCTAGCCGCCTCTGGGTTGACCTCAGACGTCGGGAAGGTGATGCGCATCG
>DAOUBS010000216.1:0-39034 GCA_034432435.1 Anaerolineae bacterium | reverse complement strand
CTTACGCAGACTTTCAGTCGCCTGTGTTCCCTGCGCAGATCACGTTTGGAGACGTGATCGCATTAGAAGGGGTGACGCTGCCGCGAGGGACAGCCTACCGCAGCGGCGACGCGCTGCCGGTGATGCTGCACTGGCGGGCGCTGCGCCCTATGGAGCGGGACTACACCATCGCCTTGTTCGTGGCCAACGCGGCGGGCGAGGTCGTCGCGCAAGGTGGAGATGGCCCAGCCGTGGGCGGCTGGATGCCCACGCGCCGCTGGCCGGCTCAGCAGCGCCTCTCAGATCGGCGCGGCGTGCTGCTGCCGAACGGGCTGCCTGCGGGGACGTATCAACTGTGGGTGGTGCTGTACGAGTTCGTGGATGGCCAGATCGTGCGCCTGCCCGTCACGCAGGGCGCAACTGTGGACGGAACGATTGCCGCGCTGCCGATAGAGCTGCGTATTAGATAATTCTCATTAATGCGAATAACTGCATATTTGGTACTAGGATGGGTTGGCGTTCGGCGTATAATGGCCGAGTATATCAACCTTCAAGGCGTTCACACGGCAATGACTTCAGAATTTACTGTTACGCATCGCTATCAGAGTGACACGCGCAGCCCCTATCACTATGTGTGGTCGCATGTGCGGCGGCACAAGCTGACGGGCATCGGCATGATCTTTGGCGGCTTCACTAACGCGGCGTTGGCCTCTCTTGTGCCAGTCTACACAGGCATGGCCTTCAACGTGTTGGAAGAGCACCCGGCCGACGTTGAACTGCGCATCGTGCAGCTTGTGTTCGCGGTCATCATCAGCCAACTGCTGCGTATGATGCTGCAATTGATGCGCAACTTCAGTTCAGAGCTGTTCGCGCAGCGCATCGAGCGCGACGTGCGCGATGAGGTCTACGCTAGCCTGCTGGGTAAGAGCATGACCTTCCACGATATGCACCCCGTCGGCGAGATCATGGCGCGCGTGACGAACGACGTGCGCGAGATGAACTTCATGATGAACCCGGGGTTCAACCTGCTGATCGGCAGTGGCTTCTTCTTGCTCACGCCACTGCTGGTCACGCCGACGATCTACCCCAGTTTGATCTTGATCCCGCTGGTGTTCGTCACCTTGTATGCGTGGATGCAGTGGTACTTCGTCATGCGTCTGAACCCGCTGGCAGAGCAGGTGCGCGCCAGCTTCGGCGTTATGAACGCGCGCCTGGCCGAATCACTCGATGGCTTGCAGGTCGTCAAGGGCACGGCACAGGAAGAAGCCGAGATGAGCCGCTTCCTCGCGTTAGTCGAGCGCTATCGGGACAATTACATCCGTCAGGGCGGCGTTGAGGCGCGTTACCTGCCGTTCTTGTGGCTGAACGCGGCCATCGCGTTGGGCGTGATCCAGTGCATCGATCTGTTCAACGCTGGCCGCATCAACACCGGCGATATTGTGAACTACGTGGGGCAGGTGTCGCTGTTTGGGTTTCCGGTGTTTACGTCGGTGTTTTCGCTCTCGCGCATCTCTTCGGGGCTGGCGGGGGCCAAGCGCATCATCGACATCATCAACACCCACGCTGAGCTTGACCAGCCGCGCGACGGCTACAACCAGCCGATGCGCGGGGACATCACGTTTGAGAACGTCAGCTTTGGCTATCGGGATGGACGGACAGTGCTGCACAACCTGAGCTTCAGCGTCAAAGCAGGGCAGACGCTGGCCATCGTCGGCCAGACGGGCAGCGGCAAGACGACGCTCACCAAGCTCATCAACCGTATCTACGACGCGACAGAAGGCCGCGTGCTGATCGACGGAGTGGACGTGCGCGCGTGGGACTTAGGGGCGCTGCGCCAGCAGATCAGCGTGATCGAGCAGGACATCTTCCTGTTCAGCCGGTCGGTCACGGGCAATATCGCCTTCGGGGTAGACGAGCCAGATATGGCACGGGTGGAGGAAGCTGCCCGCAAAGCGCAGGCCTACGACTTCATCATGGACATGCCCGAGGGGTTTGAAACGGTGGTTGGGCAGCGCGGCGTGACGCTCAGCGGCGGCCAGCGCCAGCGCTTGGCGATTGCGCGCGCCTTCCAGAGCGACCCGCCCGTGTTGATCCTCGACGACAGCACGTCCGCCATCGACAGCGCCACCGAGGATCGCATCCAGCGCGCGATCTGGTCAGCGGCCAAAGGGCGCACGACGATTTTGATCACGCACCGTCTGTCGCAAATCCGTTGGGCAGATCACATCATCGTGCTGAAGCAGGGGCGGATCGTAGCGCAGGGCACACACGACGATCTGTTGAGCAGCAGCGAGGCTTACCGCCGTATCTTTGCCCGCTACGAAGCGCCGCGCGCTGTCGAGACCACTTAGGACAAAGCGCTATGGGATTCTTAGGCAACCTTCAAGCAGACAAATACGACCGCAGCTACAGCGATGGGTATCTGGCGGCGCGCCTGTGGCATTATATCAGCGCCTACCGGCTGTACGTGTTTGGGATCGTGAGCGCGTTTACGCTGGTGGCGATCGTTTCAGCGCTGCGCACGGTGTGGATCGCAGCGGCGGTCAATCAGCTGGTGGAACCAGATGGCAGCCTGACGATCTTGCTGATCGCGCTGTTGATCTCACCGTTCATCGAGTACTACATCAACGCCCTGCGGCGGTGGTGGCTCTCAGTGGTGATCGGCAACTTGATCGCCAAGATGCGCGAGGACGCCTTCCGCGCGGCGATCAACCGTGACCTGTCGTTCTACGATACGAACAAGACGGGCAAGATCGTCAGCCGCATCACGAGCGACACGCAGGAATTCGGGGACATCATGCTAGCCACCAGCGATGTCGTTTCGCAGTTGATCGCGGTGGTGTTCCTGACGGTGGTGCTGCTCCAGCGCTCGATTGAACTGAGCGTGGTGCTGTTTCTGACGCTGCCGATGTACATCGTCGCGGTGCGGGTGTTTCGCTGGTTAGCGCGGCGAGCGACGCGGCAGGGGTCACGGGCGATGGCGCTGGTCAACGACAACATCCAAGAGAGTGTGACGGGCATCAGCGTGGCGAAGAACTTCCGCCGCGAGGCGATGATCTACGACGAGTTTTCAGAAATCAACCGCATGAGCTACCAGATCAACGTGCGGCGCGGCTTCGTGCTGGCGATGGTATTTCCCGTGTTGAACGGGTTGGTGGGGATTTCAGTCGGTGTGGTGCTGTTAGCAGGGGCGCGCTTGGTGCTGGGCTTTAGCATGACGCCGGGCGACCTGTTCTTGTTTGTGCAGGCGGTGGATCGCTTCTTCTTCCCCGTGATCAACCTAGCCTCGTTCTGGAGCCAGTTCCAGCAGGGTCTCAGCGCGTTGGAGCGGGTGTTTGCGCTCATCGACGTGGAGAACACCATCCAGCAGACAGACAGCCGCCCCGCCGACGACCTGCGCGGGCAGATTGAGTTCCGCGGTGTGGACTTCGCCTACGTTGGAACTCAGTATGTGCTGAAAGACTTCAACTTGTCGATCCGCGCGGGCGAGACAGTGGCGTTTGTGGGCCAAACCGGCAGCGGCAAGAGCACCATCGCCAAGCTGGTGGCGCGCTTTTACGAGTTTCAGGGCGGCCAGATTTTGATCGACGGGCAAGACATCCGCTCGTTTGACCTGCAGTCGTATCGGGCGCGGTTGGGGATCGTGCCACAGCAGCCGTTCTTGTTCAGCGGCACGATCCTTGAGAACATCCGCTTTGCGCGGCCTGACGCCACTGATGAAGAAATCGAGGCACTGGCGCGCAGCGTGGGCGACGGCGAATGGCTCGAGACGCTGCCGGACGGCCTGCACAGCGACGTAGGCGAGCGCGGCAGCCGCCTGAGCATGGGGCAGCGCCAACTGGTGAGCCTGCTGCGGGTGATGGTGCAGCGCCCGGCCATCTTCATCCTCGACGAGGCCACCGCCAGCATCGACCCGTTCACAGAGATGCAAATTCAGGACGCAGTGGATCGGCTGTTGGCGCAGTCCACGTCGATCTTGATCGCGCATCGCTTGAGCACGGTACGCCGCGCGGATCGGATCATCGTGCTGCGCGAGGGGCAGATCATCGAACAGGGCAATCACGATTCGTTGATGGCGGCAGGCGGCCACTACGCCGAGCTGTACGACACCTACTTTCGCCATCAGAGCTTGGACTACGTCGAGCGTGCCCGCGAGACGCTGAGCGCTGTTGTGGGCGATTGAGCTAGCCTTGTAAGACGCTTACCCGCACTTTCACGTATAATGAACGTGTCAACAGTGAGGGAAACGCATGGAAAAGTTCCGAAACTACGCGCTGCGAACTGCACGCCGCTTGGGGCAGTGGGCCGTCAAAGGCAGCGAGTGGCTTTATCTGCGGGGTGAGCGGCTGTTAGGGGGACTGTATCAACTGCTGGGGCGGATTCCGCTGACGCCGTTTCAGTGGGTTGTTGTGATCTACCTCATGTTGGGCGTTGTGTATGCGTTGGTGACGCCGCCGTTTGAAGCGTCTGATGAGCTTCAGCACGTGGCGTATGTCGATACGCTGCGCCGTGGCCAGCTTCCGACGCTGCAAGCAGAGTCGCTGGTGGGCGAGCAGGCGGCACAGCCCCCGGCCTATTACGCGCTCGCGGCAGTTTTAACGGTGCCGTTTGAGCCGTTCCGACTGCAAGAGCAGATCGTGTTGAACCCGTTTGTCGCGCGGGATGACCCGTTCGCGTTCGGGAACAAGAACCTGCTGCTGCCGACGCCGCAGCCGCCCGACGCTGCGCCCGTGCTGCTGCTGCGCTTGGTGAACGTGCTGCTGGGCGTGGTCACGATCTGGGGCGCGTGGCAGGTGGGCAAGCTGCTGAACCCGCGGCGGCCCGCGATTGCGCCGCTGGCGGCTTCATTGACGGCTTTCAACCCGATGTTCATCTTCGTCAGCGCGTCGGTGGGCAATTTGCCGCTGGCGATGGCGCTCAACGCGCTGCTGATCACTGGGATGATGTACGCCCTGCGCGATGGGCTGCGGCTGCCGCTGGCGGTCGGCGTGGGGGTGCTGGTCGGTGTGGCCGCTGCCGTTCATCTGAGCGCACTTTATGTAGGCATGGTGTGGCTGTTGGTGGGCGTGTATGTCTCAGTGCGGGGGCAAACGAGGTGGGCGCTGGCGGCGCTCTTGTTGACAACGGCGGCGGCAGTGCTCGTCGCGCTGGGGTGGTGGGCAGCGCGCAACCTTGACCTCTACGGTGACCTGCTCGGATGGCAGGCGTGGCAGGCGCTGTTCGCCACGCGAACGAGCGCCCCCGGCATCGACAGCGTGCTGTTCGAGTGGGCGCACTTCCGCCGCTCGTTCTGGGGGCTGTTTGGCGTAGGCAACATCGCGCTGGGCGATTTCGTCTACGCGCTGCTTGACCTGCTGGTGTTCATCGCGCTGGCCGGCGTGGGCTTCATGGTGATGCAGCTCTACGCCATCCGCGATTTTGCCCACGCGCGCCGTGAGCTGTTCAACGTGACGGCGCTGTTGGGGGTGGTGCTGTTGGCCGTGGCGACGTATTGGGTACAGTCTGGCGCACAGCGCTTTGTCGGGGGAACTAGCGTGTTCCCGACCATGGCGGCGATCATGCCCGTGCTGGCCGTGGGCTTCATCGAGGTCGTGTGGTGGCTGCTTTTCCTGCTGACGCCGCCCGATCGCTCCTACGTCCGCGCGGGGGATGCCGTCCCGAACGAGGCGCTTGAGCCTAACTCGACGTGGTCAGCGCGCCTGTTGATGTTCGTGGCTGTCATCACCCCGTTCATCACGATTGCGCCGACGTATGCGCCGATTACGCCTGTAGTGAACGTCGCGCCCGGCGCGCGCGAGGTCTACGCCCGTTATGGTGACGTGGAACTGATCGCCTACGACACGGATTTTACGCGGTTCTTGCCCGGCCAGCTCGTGCCCGTCACGCTCTACTGGCGGGTGATCAAGCCGTCTGATACAGATTGGATGATCACGCTGGCGCTGCTGCCGCCAGAGGGGAACCAGCTCAGCCGCCTTGACACCTTCCCCGGCTGGGGTCGCCTGCGCACGAGCACATGGCAGCCCGGCAGCATCTACGCGGATACGTACTACCTGCGGCTTGACCCGTTCTTGGGCGGCAACTTCCCGCTGATGCTGCACGTTCAATGGTGGGATAGCGCTGCCGCGCGCCACATCCCGCCCGTGAACAGCGCAGGCGAGACGATCCCGTCGGTGCTGTTGGAGATGGGCGCGCTGACCTTCCCGCGGGTGGGGATGGACGTGCTGGCGACGCTTGGCATGATCGAGCCGCGCCTGCGCGAGTTTGGCGGCCTGCTGCGCCTCGATCAGTTCGACTTCGACCGTGAGACCTATCAGACGACGCTCATCTGGGAGGCGATGCGCCCGATGGAGGTCGATTACACGATGTTCGTGCAAATCCTCAACAGCGACAATCAGATCGTCGGTCAGCACGACACGCGTCCTGCTCTGCCGACGCGCTATTGGAACTTCGGCGAGCGCTACGTGACGGATCACATCCTCTTGACGGATGGGCCGCTGCCGCCCGGCCCGTATCGTGTGATCGTGGGGGTGTACGATCTCAAGACAATGGAGCGGCTGCCCGTTGGCTTCAACCCTGAAGCCGAGGAAGAAGAGCCGCGCGACTATGTGCTGCTGTTCGAGTTCGAGATTACCGAGGACGGCGAGATCGTGTCTGAGCGGTTAGATCAACTGCTGCCCGTGCCAGCAACGCCCACGCCTGAGGCCATCCCTAATGAGGACGGCGACCTGGCGCCAGCGTCTGACGCGGACGCCATCGCTGCGCCGCTCGCGCCAACGAGCGCGCCCTAGTCCAACCGTACGCTGATGAGCTGGCCGCCTGCGTTGCCGAGCGCGTCCAGCCAGTCGAGGTTGACGTACTCACCTGCGCGCGCGCCGAGCTGATACAGCCCCACGCGCAGCTCGGCCGTGCCAGCAGGCAGCCGCAGCGGCACGTCGATCAGCAGCAGGTCGCCTGCGCACCAGTGAACCCCGTGCAAGAAGCGGCCGTCGCGCTGCCCCAACGCGGAGCCATCGGCGGCGTAGGCTTGCACGGTGTACTGAAAGTCGGCCCCGCGGGTGGGTGGGCTGGTGATGCGCCAGTGGAGCGTGACCTGCTCCTCGCTCACGTCGAGGCCGAGGAGGGCCGCCCCCGTGCTGAAGCGCGTCTCGCCTGCGTCGTAGGCGGGTATTGGCCGCGGCAGGGGCGGCAAGCGCAGCACAGTGAACGGCTCTGTGCGGCGCGCGGTGAGCGTAAACCCGCCCTGAGCGGCGGCCAGATAGAAAGCTGCGTTTTGGCTGACGCGTCCATCGGGGGCGATGAGCACGGCGGCTTCACCGGTGGGGTACAGGCGGTAGCCGTCACTCAGAGTGCGGGTGCAGGCGGTGCGCTCGCGCAGCAGCGTGTGCCACACGGCTACATCATGTTTGAGATCCCACGCCATGCCGTCGCTGATGACGAGGGCGCTGTCTGATTCAGCGAGCGCGTCGCGTACGGTCAGCAGGTAGGCGAGGGGCGTCGTGAAGTCCGGGTAGCTGAACGGGTGGCTGCTGGTGACTGTCAGCGTGTGCGCCCAGTGGCCCACCGGCAGCGTCAGCAGCGCCCCGAGCAAGGCACGGCGCAGCGGGGCGGCGGGCCATCGCTCCAGCGCTGTGACGACGCCGCAGGCGGTTAACGCTGCCAACGCGGGCAGCGACGCCACGTAGTAATGGACGTAAGAGGGCGTTAGGGGGATCGTCAGTAGCAGGGCCGGCCCACCCGCCCACCAGAGCAACGCCCAGCGCAGCGGGTGGCGCTGGCGCACGAGCGCGAACGCCCCCAGCGCGGCCAAAGCGACCCACGGCGCGCCGAACAGCAGCAGCACAAGCGGCGCGGGCGCGGCGCGGTTGGCCGTCTCAACGTCGATTTGGCCGCTGGCAAGCGTCAGGAGCTGCGCGAGAGCAAGGCCGAGCGGCGCGTCATCGGCGCTCTGCGGGGCGCGGTTGAGAGCATCGGTGATGCGCGTAGGGTCTGCTTGCAGCGTCCCCCACAGGCCGAGGGCGTAGGGCGTGACCACGACCGCGCTCAGCAGCAGGCCGCCGAACAGCGCTCGCCACGAGAGGCTGCGTCGATAGGCGATCAGGGCGAGGGGGTAAATCGGCAGCAGCGCCCACGCCGCAAAGTGGATCTGCACCGCGAACACGCCGACGGGCAGCGCCAGCGCTTGTAGCCAGCGGTGGCGCGTCGTTAACCCGTAGATCAGCAGCACGAGGCTGAGCAGCAAGAACGGCGTGTGAAAATCCTGTGCCCAGATCTTGCGGCTGTACCAGATCGCCCACGGGCTGACAGCGTAGAGCGCTGCCCCAGTCAGCGCAGCGCTGAGCGGCAAAACGCGCCGCAGCAGCGCGTAGAGCAATCCGACCCCCGTGACGTTGAGCAGCATCACGTAGGTTACGGCAAGGGCGGGGTCAGGGCTGAGCGCGAAAGGCACAGCCATCGCGTAGACGCTGGCGGGCGGGTTCGGGATGCCTGTACTGGAGAGGATGCCCGTCAGCGGCAGGCGGCCATCGCGCGCCATCTCCTGCGCCAGCGTGGCGAGCATCGCGTCATCGTGGAAGTACTCCACATAGGTGGGGTAGGCCAACCGCAGCGCTGCCGCTGTGAACAGCACCGCCGCCAGCGCGACCCACTCCCAGCGCAGACGAGAGAGATCACTCAAGTTCAACTGCCATCGCCACGGCTTCACCACCGCCGAGGCAGAGTGCCGCCACGCCGCGCTTGAGGCCGCGATCTTTCAGCGCGTGGATCAGCGTCACGAGCACGCGCGAGCCGCTCGAGCCGAGCGGATGCCCCAGCGCGATTGCGCCGCCGTGGACGTTGACCTTCTCTAGCGGGATGTTGTGTCCATCGCGTGCCAGCCCGCGCATATCGGCCAACACCTGCGCGGCGAACGCCTCGTTGAACTCGTACAGGTCGACGTCCTCGGCGCGCCAGCCAGCCTTTTGCAGCACGACCGGCACGGCTTTCACCGGGGCGTAGAAGATCCACTTGGGATCCACTGCGGCATGACCATAGGCGACGATGCGGGCGAGTGGGACGTGGCCGTGGGACTCAGCGTAGGCGCGGCTGCTGACCACCACCGCGGACGCGCCGTCGTTCATGCCGGGGGCGTTGCCCGCCGTGACGCAGCCATCGGCCTCAAACGCAGGCTTGAGCGCCGCTAGTGCCTCGACCGACGTATCGGGGCGGATCGCCTCGTCGCGGTCGATGACGGTGTCACCCTTGCGGCCTTTGATCACCACCGGGGCGATCTCGGCACTGAACTTGCCGCCCTCGGTGGCGGCGTGGGCGAGGTGATGGCTGCGGGCGGCGAAGGCGTCCATCTCCGCGCGGGTGATCTCCATCTCACGGGCGATGAACTCGGCGGCGTTGCCCATGCCCCAATTGACCAGCGAGCACCACAAGCCGTCCGTTTGCAGGGCGTCGCGCAATTGGATCGCGCCGTATTTGTGGCCGCTGCGCACGCTGTCGTTGAGGTGGGGCGCGCGGCTCATGCTCTCGACGCCGCCTGCTAGGTACAGGTCGCCGTCGTCCGCGCGGATGGCTTGCGCGGCGGACATCACCGCGCGCAAACCGCTCCCGCAGACCTTGTTCACGGTGTAGCCGCCCACGGCATCCGGCAGGCCAGCCGCAAGGCTGATCTGCCGCGGCAGGGCTTGCCCCGTGCCGGCGCTGACGACGTTGCCAACGATCACCTCGTCCACGTCGGCGGCGGATGCGCCGCTGCGCTTCAGCGCAGCGCGGAAGGCGACCGCCCCCAGCTCGGCGGCGCTCAGGCTGGCCAGCGCCCCTAGAAATTTGCCTTGTGGTGTGCGCGCTCCGCTCAAGATGAGCGCGTCGCGGGGAGTTTTGTCGGGTGTCATCAATCGATCCTTATAAAATAATCTTGTTTGACTCGCCATTATAGCGGTGATGCGGCCTGTGCGACTATGACCGTTTGTGGGGCGTGAGGCCGCTGTTACAATGAGCGCACGATACACGAAAGGTCAGCGATGCTCAACGAGGAGACGCTGCGGGCGGCGTTGGAGCCGCGCCTGTTCCAATTTTATCAATCGGTTGGCAGCACGAACGACCTCGCGGCGGAATGGCTGCGGGCGGGCGCGCCGACTGGAGCGGTAGTGATCGCTGATGAGCAGCGCACAGGGCGAGGCCGCCACGGTCGCGCATGGCACACGCCGCCCGGCACGGCGCTGGCGCTCTCGGTGGTGCTGCGGCCTGATGAAGACCGCGCGTTCCTCTCCAGCATGATCGGCGCGTTGGCGGTGGCTGACTTGTGCAGCGGTCTCGGCCTGAAGCCCACCATCAAGTGGCCTAACGACGTGCAGATCAACGGCCTGAAGGTGTCAGGCGTACTGCCGGAGGCCATCTGGACGGATCAGCGGCTGCTGGGCGTGGTGTTGGGGATCGGCGTCAACGTGCGTGTGCAGTTCGAAGGTGAGCTGGCGCAGCAAGCGGTGAGCTTGGAGGCTGCGGTGGGCAAACGGCTAGCACGCGCGGCGCTCATCGCGGAGGTGCTGAACGCGGTAGATCGTTACAGCCAGCAGCCCACAGCGAGCGTGTTGGCGCGCTGGCGCGCGCAGCTCGGCACGTTGGGGCAGCGCGTCAGCGTCGGGGCGATCAGCGGCGTGGCGGTGGACACAGACCCGACGGGCGCGCTGCTCATCCGCACCGATGCTGGCCGCGTGGAGCGCATCGTCGCCGGGGACGTCGCCCTCGTCAAGGAGTGAATACACTGTGAAGCTTGAGTGGCAAATTGAATCTGACCACTATCGCGGCAGCGGTCAGCAGCACCTTGAAGACCCTGAGTTCCGTCGGCAGCGGCGACGGCGCACGCGCCGCATTTTGCTCACCGTGCTGGCGATGTTCGCAGTAGTGGTGGCGGTCTTGTGGTTCATTCAGCATCGGCTGAACGAGGCGGATGAGCGTGTGAGGCTGCTGCTCGAGAACACCGTGCGGGCGGAGATCACCGCGCTCAACCTCGGCGAACAGGCTACGTTTGAACGTATCCAGCGCAGCGCATCGGACGAGTGGCTGCGCACACAAGCGGAGTGGTATCTGCAATATCAGGCTGACAAAGTCATCACCGATCGCGTTCTGACGGGACGCATCCTGAGTGTGACGGTTGAACGCCAGCGGGGGCGGGTTCAGGTGGAGGAGATCGAGAACGGCGTGCCCTACGTGCGCACGTGGTTCTACTGGAACTACGACGCGACCCGCGACGCCGACGGCAACGTGACGCACCCCGCCGGGTGGTATCACGTCCCGCCAGATTACACCTTCTGGGGTGAGCCGCGCGCCATCCAACGCGAGCGCTTCGTGGTGCGTTATCAGACGCTGGACGCCCCCTTCGCTGCCAGCCTCGACGAGGCGTTGAGCAGGTGGTATGACCTGCTATGCGCCGTGCTCGATTGCAGTCGATTGGCCTATCTGACGGTGGACGTCGTCCCGAACCCAGGCGGGCGGGTGACGTGGCAATCGGAGGCAGATTGGCAATTGATCGTCCCGTCGCCTTACACGGGGCGCGCGCGCTACGATCAGCCGTTCTACGGGGCGCTGGCGCGCGAGGTGGCGAACCTGTTAGCGCAGCGCGCTGTGAGCGCCGTGAGCCTGACGCCGGATCGTGAGCTGGACTCGCAGTTCGTCAAGGAAAGCGTGGAGCGCTGGTTCGTAGGGCGCTGGTTGCAGGTGGACAACGGCGCGTATTTGATCGAGAGCATCGTGCAGCAGTACGGCGTGGCGAGCATCAGCCGCCTGCTGGCTGAGATGCGCCCCAACAGCGCCATCAGCCTCGTGAGCCGCGCGCTGCAAATTGACCTCGGCAGCGCGCCGCTCGACTGGCGCGATTTTCTCTCGTATCGCTTGGCAGTGGAGGAGCAGGCGGCGCGCCGTGGTGACTTGCAGACGCTCGCCCGCCTCTACGAGCCGACGCCACAAGGCCAGCAGCGGGCGGCTGATCGGCTGATGGCCACAGGCGGCGCGACGGTCGTCGTGAGCGTTACACGCGAGACCTCACCGCAGGGGCTGCCGCAGTTGTTCGCGGTGACAGCCGACGGTCAGGCTGTCATCTTCCGCTTGGTAGACGGGATCTGGGTGCGCGCGGGCTGAGCTGCGCCATGCTACAATGTGGGCAGACCACAACAAGCGGAGGCCAAAGCGATGAGCAACTTGGACGATCTGCGCCAATCTCTCGACGACTTCAACGATGAACTGCCCCAAACGCGCGTCATTGACGATGAGCCTGCGCCGGAGCGGCGCTTCTTAGGGTTGAAAGCTAGCGAGCGCGCTGTGCTGGCGGTGCTGCTGTTCTTGGCGTCGCTGCTGCTGGGCGCGGGCGTGTTGATCGCGACTGGGCGGGTGGTGCTGTGATGCAGTGATGGGGCAAGGCAGGCCTTGCCCCAATTGGGCGCTAGCGTGGCAGCAGAACGAGGGTAGACGCTGCCGCAGCTTGTACGGCTTCACGGGTGAAGAGCATCGGGTTGTACTCTATGCGGCTCCAGCGGTTGAGCATGCTCGTGTAGTGGGGGCTGGCGGGGTGGCCGCTCTGGCCGGTAGTTTGGATCGACAGGCTGCTGTCTGGGTTGCTCAGGTCAACGATCATGCGCATGCTGGGCGAAGAGCGGACGCTGAAGTTTCTGATGCGGAAGTCAATCGCGTTGACGATCTCGGTGCCGCCGCCCAAGCCGATGGAGGCGCTGTTGACGAAGTTCTCAATCAGGCCGATGCCGCTCAGGCCGAGTGGGTTGCTGACGAACGTCGCCTTGTGGAGCGTCCCCCAGCGCCAAACCTGCCGATTGCTGCCCAGCAGGCGCGGCGCTTCTTCAACGGCGGCGCGGAAAGCAGCAATCAAGATGTCATCGCGCGTCTCGACTGCGTCAGTGGTGATGTCGTCCCACCAGACGTTTTCTGGCTCTTGCATCAAGTTGTAGATGGCGGCTTGCTCGTTGGTTCCGCCAGTGGCTTCGCCTTCAGCCAGTGCTAGTTGATCGTTGAACGCCCGCTGGACGACCTGTCGCCAGAAGATGGCGAAGAGGGCGGCTTGGCCGCTGTCGGCGTTCATCTGGTAGTCCCAGTTGAGCATCCAATCGCGCAGCTCATTCGTGGCGGCGTCGCCCATGTCCAGCGCTTGCAAGAAGGGGGCCATCTCGCGCGCGATGCCGAATTGGTTGTCCCCGTGGATAGCGCGGAACGTCTCAAGGGAGTGTTGGGGCGTCTCTTCGATCAAGTCAACGATGCGCTGGCCGCGGTAGCCGCTGGCCCAGTCGTAGCTGAAAACGTAGTGCGCATCCGCGCCAAACTGGTCAGCTAGCCCCTCGGCCAACGAGGCGTAGTAATCCATCGGCACAAGGGCCTGATTGGCCGTGGCAATATAGTCACGCTCGGGGTTGAAAATGCTGGGCAAGAACTCATAGGGCACGTAGCCGCGCCACTCGAAGGCGTCGGTGGTGCCATCGACGGGCAGCAGGCCGTTGTGCCCGGGCGCGCGGACGGGCATGCGTCCGGGGGTTTGATAGCCGATGTTGCCGTCACGATCGGCGTAGACGACGTTCTGCGAGGGTGAATCCCAGTAAAACAGCGCTTCACGGAACTCATCCCAGTTTTGGGCTTGGTTGAGCATGATAACGGACTGGAACAAT
The DNA here is from genome assembly GCA_034432435.1 of Anaerolineae bacterium. Classification (GTDB taxonomy): domain Bacteria; phylum Chloroflexota; class Anaerolineae; order Aggregatilineales; family Phototrophicaceae; genus JANWYT01. Next base: position 25,406 of record DAOUBS010000216.1, on the reverse strand, counting down.
GTGCCGATCTCGCGTTCGCCTGTCCAGCGCAGGGCCATCGGTTGTTCGGTCTCATAGCCGCCAACCGAGCCATCTTCTTGTATGGCGAAGTCGTTGATGACTGGGCCGAGGTGCGTGATGCGGACGATCAGCTCTAGCGGCGCTCTGCCGTCCCCAAAGTTGATGACCTCGCGGCGGGTGGTCATGTCGCGCCACTGCCCATTCCACTCGTACTGAAGCGGGTTCTCTGGGTTGACCTTGAGCAGGTAGAGATCCTGCGTGTCCCAGCCGACGTTGGTCACGCCCCAGGCAATCTGCCCATTGTGCCCGATGACGACGCCCAGGCTGGACGTCAGCGTGAACCCGCGCACGTTGATTGGACACTCCGCGCTGACGGGCTGGCAGTGCAGCCCAATTTGATACCAGATCGATGGCATGCTGATGGTCAGATGGGGGTCGTTGGCCAGCAGCGGCTTGTTCGTGACGGTGCGGCTGCCGCCCACGACCCAATTGTTGCTGCCGATGCCGCTGCTGCGCTCGGTGATGAGGTCGTCTCGGAGCGCCCAACGGGCGGCGTCATACCGTAGCCCGCGGATGCCTGCGATGTCTAGGGGAGGGGTGAACGGCTGGCCGAAGGGGGGCAGGTCTTCGGGTTGAACGATGGTCGTGTGGCGCTCAAACGGGAAGTCCGGCGCGTACTGCTCGGTCATCGTCTCGCCCAGCGCGTCGTAGAGCGCAGAGCGGTACAGCTCGTAGCCGTAGTTGCTGCTGAGGTTCCACGCCATCACTTTTGACCAAACGACTGTGTCAATCGGCGTCCACGGCTTCAAGGAGATGTTGACGCCCGTCAGCCCCAACACGTTGTACTCGAAGGCGAGCTGGCTTGCCCCGCGCGGCAAGATGTAGGCGTTCACGCCGTCAGCGAACCACTGCAAGTACTGCTGATACTCGTCGGGCAGGGCGGCAAAGTCGCGTTCTGCCGCCGCAGACCAGCCGATCTTGCGGATGAATACATCGTTGCCGATGACCGATCGGTTGTAGCCGGTTAGCTCCATGATGCGCCCGTGGCCGGTGTGCCGCGCGAACTCCATCTGCCACCAGCGGTCTTGGGCTTGGGTGTAGCCCTGCGCGAAGAACAAATCTTGCAGGTTGCTAGCGTAGATGTGGGCTACGCCGTGGGCGTCGCGGATAATCTCCACGCGGTCGCGCAGGCCTGCCACGCGCAGTTCGCCGCTGTGCTGCGGCAGCGGCCCGTTGACCCAATTGTTCACCGTGACAGCCACCACCACCCCGACGCCGATTACGACAACCAGCGCGGCCAACAAAACATATCGAACGACTTTCATAAGAGGCTCTTTCAACAAAAGAGGTTTATTTTACTTTACTGTAGTGCACATCAGATGATTTAGCAATGCCACGCGAACATTGTGAGTGGTTCATGCGGAAGCGTTCTGCTGGAAAAGTAGGCCGCCGTTCGGTATAATAAAGGTCAATTTACTGAAGGAGCGGGGCGCGCAGCAGCGCAAGTCCAAGCATGGAAAACAACGAATTGGGAGAGTCCAATCTGGGCATTATTCGCCCAGTTAACATCAACGAGGAGATGCGCGGCAGCTTCCTCGACTACGCCATGAGCGTGATTGTGTCGCGCGCGCTGCCCGATGCGCGCGACGGCCTCAAGCCGGTGCATCGGCGGGTGTTGTACGCCATGTACGACATGGGCATCCGCCCTAACACTCCCTACAAGAAAAGCGCACGCATCGTGGGCGAGGTATTGGGTAAGTATCACCCGCACGGCGACGCTTCGGTCTATGACGCGATGGCGCGCATGGTGCAAGACTTCAGCTTGCGCTACCCACTGGTGGATGGTCAGGGCAATTTTGGTTCATTGGATGGCGACAGCCCAGCCGCCATGCGCTACACTGAGGCACGGCTGGCGCAGATCGCGAACGAGCTGCTGGCTGACATCAACATGAACACGGTCGATTTTGTCGAGAACTACGATGGCAGCCAGATGGAGCCGACCGTGCTGCCCGCACGGATGCCCAACTTGCTGCTGAACGGCGCGACAGGCATCGCCGTCGGCATGGCGACCAACATCCCGCCGCACAACATGCGCGAGCTAGCAGGGGCGATCAACTACATCATCGACAACATCGATCGCGTAGATGACATCAGCGTGGACGAGCTGATGCAGTTCGTCAAAGGGCCAGACTTCCCGACTGGGGCAAAGATCTTGGTGGGCGATGAGCTGCGCGAGGCCTACGCCACTGGTAAGGGGCGTGTGATCGTCCGCGCGACGGTGCACGAGGAAGAACACCGCAACGGCCACCGCTTGATCGTCACGTCGATCCCGTACCAAGTGAGCAAGCAGTCGGTCATTGAACGCATCGTCCAACTGGTGAAGGAAGGCAAGATTGACACGATCCGCGACCTGCGCGACGAAAGCGACCGCAGCGGGATGCGCCTCGTGGTGGAGATTAAGCCTACTGCCAGCTTCCGCACGGTGCGCAATCAACTGTACAAGTACACCCAACTGCAAACATTCTACAGCATCCAGATGTTGGCGCTGGTGGGCGGGGAACCGCGTAACCTCTCGCTGAAGCGGGCGCTGCAAATCTTCATCGAGCACCGCTACGATGTGATCGTCCGCCGCAGCGAGTTTGAACTGGAGAAGCAGCGCGCGCGGGCGCACATCTTGATGGGGTTGCTGAAGGCGGTCTCAGCGATTGACGACGTGATCCGCATCATCCGCAACGCGGACGACGTAGACGACGCGCGCCAGAAGCTGATGGCCTTCCTTGACCTGAGCGAGGCGCAGGCCAACGCCATCCTCGACATGCAGCTTCGTCGTCTGGCCGCGCTAGAGCGGCAGAAGCTGCAAGATGAGTACAACGAGGTGCAGGCGCGCATTGAATACCTAGAAGACCTGCTCGCCAGCCCCAAGAAGATCCTGCAAGTGGTGCGCGACGACGTGAACGAAGTCGCTGAGAAGTACGGTGATGAGCGTAAGACGGTCATCGATGAAGAGTCGGCGCACCTCAACGAGGAAGACCTTTACGAGCGCGAGGAGATGGTCATCACGCTGACGAGCAAGGGCTACATCAAGCGCGTGCCATCGCGCTACTACCGCGCGCAAAAGCGCGGTGGCAAGGGCGTCCGAGGGATGGAGACCAAAGACGACGACACCCTGTTAGAGATCGTCAGCGTGAACAACCTCGACACGATCCTGTTCTTCAGCGACAAGGGCAAAGTCTACAGCGAACGCGCCTTCCGTATCCCAGAGGCGCAGCGCCACACGCGCGGCGTGCTGACGCAGACGATCATTAACACCACGATGGACGAGCGCATCACGGCGATCTTGCCCGTGAGCAGCTTTGAAAACCGTGACGCAGTGTTCGTGATGGCGACACGGCAGGGGCGCATCAAGCGCGTGGCGTTGGAAGAGTTTGAGGCGGTGCGCCCCAGCGGCCTAATTGCCATCGCCTTGCAAAAGGGCGATGAACTGGGTTGGGTGCGCATGAGCAGCGGCCGTCAGCACATCGTGATGGTGACGGAGGGCGGCCAGAGCATCGTCTTCAATGAGGAAGAGGTGCGTGTGATGGGGCGCACCGCTGGCGGCGTCAACGCGATACGCTTGGTTGACGGGGATGTAGTCGCCGGCATGGATGTGATCGACCCGCAGCAGCACACTCATATCTTTGTGGTGACACAAAACGGGTATGGGAAGCGCACTCAGATCGAGGATTACACGGTTCAATCGCGCTACGGCATGGGCATCCGCACGCTGGCGCGCAACGACAAGACAGGGCCGATTGTGGCCATGCGCTGCATCAGCGAGCGCGACGGCATCCTGCTGATCACGCGCAGCGGCATCGTCCTGCGCACGGATCTCTCAGAGGTGCGCGAGACGCGGCGCAGCACGATGGGCGTTATGATCATGGACTTGTCAGACGGGGATGAAGTCGTCGGGGTTGCCCTGCTGAGCAACGGCAGCGGCGAGGGCGATGAGGCGGAACTCAACGGCGAGGGGTAGGCAGCAAAAACGGGTGGCCAAGAGGTCACCCGTTTGATTTTGTGCGAGCAGCGGCTTTAAGCCGTGGCTTCGGCTTCTTCTTTGGCGGCGGCAGCGCGCTGTGCGCCAGTCTGAATGGCCTTTGCGACGATCTCATCGCCTTCGTTGAGGATGGTCACACCGGGGGGCGGGGTGATGTCCTTGATGTAAATCGTCGAGCCGATGGCCGTCAGCGGGGCAAGGCTCACCTCGATCTTGTTCACGAGGTCGCGCGGCAGGGTCTCGATGCGGATCGTGCTCGTGCCCGCCATGAGGATCGCTTTGCGCGTGGCGATGATCTGGCTTTCACCTACTAGAACGACCGGCACTTCCGCGCGAATCTTGCTGTTTTCGTCCACAGCGAAGAAGTCCACGTGCTTGATCGTGCTCTTGAGGATGTCGCGCTGCACGTCGCGGGCCAGCACGCGGATAATCTGACCGTTGAGTTGGATGTCAATGATGTTGGTGCTGCCAGCAGCGCGCAGCAGCAGTTCTAGTTCACGATAGGCAAATTGAACCGTTATCGGCGGCGTTTTCGGGCCATAGATCGTGCCCGGCACCAGCCCTTGATTGCGCAGGCGTGACACCTTCTTGCCAGTGATAGCGCGTTCTTGCGCGTTGAGTACAAATTTGGACACCTTGCTAACTCCTACTTAAGCCCACTTGGGCACACAGTCTCGCTTGACAAAACTTCGCAATCATAGCGGTGAGCGGGGCGTTCGTCAATCCAGCGCCCAAACAAAAAAGCTCATCGCTTGACGAGCTTTTAAGCGGGCGATGGGACTCGAACCCACGACGTTTTGCTTGGGAAGCAAACATTCTACCACTGAATTACACCCGCATCTGATTAAATTTTACTCTGCGCCCGCGTCGTGTCAATACAAATTTGGTGGTGAGTGTTGAAATTTGAACGGAGGCCTCATTCCCCGACGTGTAGCAGTCTGGACATTCCTTATGAGAGTGATCGACCTATCCTACGATTAAACGACGCGCATGGCGAGCGTCAGGTGACCGCTGCTGTAGCTTGCGGAAAAACCATGCTAGAATAGCCTGTCGATGTCTAGCATCTTGAGGGAGACGCTTGGAACAGGCTCGTCGTGTGCGCGTGGGGCTGCTAGGGATCGTCATCAGCGGCCTTGCGATTGCGTTTATTGCGTCACAAATTCAGCTTGAGGCCTTCGGGCAAGCGCTGCTAGAAGCAAACTACGTCTACGTCATCCCGTGTTTGCTGTTCTTGCTGCTGGGGTTGGTGGCGCGGGCACTGCGCTGGCGCGCCCTGCTGGCGGAGCGCCTGCCGCTGCTGCGCGTGTTTAGCATCATGAACGTGGCGTACTTGGTGAATGGGGTGCTGCCGCTGCGCTTGGGCGAGGTGGCGCGTGTCTTTTTGATGTCGCAGGTCGAGGACGGCAAGGTTCCCCCGATGCGGATCATCAGTTCAATCGTCGTCGAGCGCCTGCTAGACTTACTGGCTGTGGTGCTGATGGTGCTGGTGGGCTTGGCGGCTGCGCCCGTGCCAGACGAGCTGCGCGCAGCGGGCGGCGTAGGCGCGCTGATGGTCACGGTCGGCTTTTGTGGATTGATCGCCGCGGCGGCCAACCGCCGCTGGCTGCACCGCCTGCACGATTGGTTGGCGCGGAGCGTGCCACCGCTGGGGCGGGAACGGCTGCGCGTGTGGCTCGATCAGTTTCTTGACGGCGTCGCGCCGCTGACGCAGTGGCGTTCTGCGCTGCGCTTGATGGGCTGGACGGCGCTGAGCTGGTCGCTCTCGATCGTGGCTGGGTATTTCCTGATGGTGGCGGTGTTCGGCGCGGGTGATTGGCTGGCGACGGCGCTTTACATCGCGGCGGCGGCCTTTGCGATTGCTGTGCCGGCTGTGCCCGGCAATCTAGGGACGTATGAGTGGTCAATCGTGGTGGCGCTGCAAGCGCTTGGCTACGGCGATTTTAGTCGGCTGGCAGCGTTTGCGCTGCTCGTCCACGCGGTAAATGTGCTGGTGCATGCGGCGACTGGCGTCGTGGGCATGTTCCAAGAAGGGGTGACGCTGGGGCAGCTCCAGCGCGGCGTGCGCCAGATGCGCGGCGCAAAGGGTGAATATGCAAGCTAAACGTCGTTTGAAAATTCTTATCAGCCTGTTGTACTACTATCCACACCGCACCGGCCTCACAATCCACGTGCAGAGCGTGGCGGAGGAACTGGCGCGGCGCGGCCACGAGGTGACCGTGCTCACGGCGCGTTATCACCAAAGCTTGCCGCGCGATGAGGTCGTGCACAACGGCGTGCGCATCATCCGCTTGTGGGCCCCTATCCAGATCAGCCGTGGGATGCTCATGCCGGCCTTCCCGTGGGCGGCGTACTTCGCCATGCGGCAGGCCGACGTGGTCAGCATCCACACGCCAATGTTGGAAACAGCGCTGGTGGCCGTGTTGGCGCAGCTTGCGGGGGTGAAGGTCGTGGCGACGCACCACGGCGATCTTGTCCTGCCGGAGGGCCGCTTCAACCGCTTCATCCGCGATGTGATGTTCCTGTTCTACAAGTTCATGGCGCAGCGGGCAGGCCAGCTTATCGGCTACAGCCAAGACTACGCCGAGAACTCGTACTACCTGAGGCCGTTTTTGGATAAGACGACGGTGATCTACCCGCCGATTTTTATGCCACTGCCGCGCCCTGAGCGTGTGGCGGCGCTGCGCGCGGAGTGGGGCGCGGGTGGCCCGATCATCGGCTACCCGGGGCGCTTCGTCGAGGAAAAACGGCCTGACCTTGCGATCCGCGCGCTGGAGGTCGTCAATCAGCATTGTCGCAACGCGCGGTTGGTGTTCGCTGGGCAGTACGACATCCCTTATGAGAACACATGGCAGCGCTTGCAGCCACTGGTGCAGCAGCACCGCGAGCAGTTAGTCTTCTTGGGGCTGCTGAGCGACCCACAGGACATGGCCGACTTCTACGCGGCGTGTGATGTGATGGTGCTGCCGAGCGACACGGAATGCTTCGCGCTGGCGCAGGTGGAATCGATGCTGTGCGGCACGCCGATGGTCATGACGGACATCCCGGGGGGGCGCGTGCCGGTGACGGTCACGGGCATGGGCAAGCTCGCCAAACAGGGGGATGCACACGCTATCGGCGAGGCAATTGTGGAGGTGCTGCGCAACCGCGAGGCCTACGTCAAGCCGCGCGAGTTCATCGAGCAGTGCTTTTCGTTCAGCGAGACGGTGGATCGCTATGAAGAGGTGCTGCTGGCGCACGCGCGGAGGCGCGCATGATCGACCCACAGGTGATCGCCCACATGACGCGCAACGAGGCCGACATGGCCTTCAAGAAGCGCGTGCAGACGATCTTCGAATGGGTGAACCCGACCGACGACATGACGATCCTCGATATGCCCTGCGGGCGCGGGTTCTACTTGAACATGTTCCGCTATGTGAGCCAGTGCCGCATCGTTGGCGCGGATCTGGATTGGAGCGTGCTGCAGAAGGCGCAGCGTAACGTCGGGCATCTCAACGTGCCGATCCACAACGCCAACATCTACGCGCTGCCCTACGCGGATGAGACCTTCGACGCGGTGATCTACAGCGAAGTGCTGGAGCACGTTGAGGACGATCAACAGGCGCTGCGCGAGGCCTACCGCGTGCTGAAGCCCGGGGGCGTGCTGGCGATCACCGTGCCGCACGCCAACTACCCGTTCTGGTGGGATCCGATCAACAAGACGCTGGAGTTTCTGTTCAATCGGCACATCGAGCGCGGAATGTTCGCGGGCATCTGGGCGAACCATGTGCGCCTTTACACGATGGATGAGCTGCGCTATCAGGTGCAGTCGGCGGGGTTTGCAGTGGAAGCCGAAAGGCGCTTCACGCATTATTCGTTTCCGTTTATCCACAATCTGGTGTATGGTATCGGTATGCCGCTGCTGGAGCGGGGGGTGCTGCCAGCCAGCATGGCCACAGCGGCCAACCGCCTGACGTTCGATCAGAACCGTGGAAGCCTGCTGAACCCGATCAACCTCGGGCTGGCGATCTTCAACTTGTTTGATCGTCCGAACAAACTTGACGAGCCGGAAGGGCGTTCAACTGTCAACTTGGCGATGAAAGGGCGCAAGCCACATGCTGGACGACAACCGTCCAATGGATGACCTCTCGCTTGAGGATGACCAAGTCGACACGCGCGAGAACGTGGCGCGGGTTGAACTCGTCGACGCGGCGGCGCTGCGCGACTTTGAAGAGCTTGATCTTGCGGTCGTGTTGGGGCAATTTTTACGGCGGCCCCGTGCCACAGCCGCCGCCCTGCGCCACGTGATCGCCCCGCCGCCCGCCCACCGCGCGGAGCCGTTCGCGTGGGAGATGCCGCCCGCCGCGCCAAGCCTGCCCACCGCGCCCGCGGCAGAGGAGGCCGATCACACAGCAGTACGTCATCGTCTTGCGCAGTTGGGGGTGTTCGTGATGGCCTTTGTGCTGGCGCTGCGCGGAGCGCTGGTGATGGTGGCGAATCACCCGTTTCGCACGGAAAACCCGCAGCTTGTCGAGGGCGCCGGCTGGTTCCTGATGGCGGCGCTGGTGTGGCTGATCGGCGAGCTGCTGCCGCACCACCGGGCGATTTGGCAGCGGGCGCGTGCCAGCACGTGGCGCGGTCGTGTTTTAGTCGTGTGTTGGGCGCTGGTCGGGTGGCTGACGCTGCACGGCTTGAGCTTCTGGGCAGATGCGAGCGACGAAATCCTTGTGCTTCAGCGCGACACGGCGTACATCACCACGATGATCGGGCAGGGCGCGCTGACGCTGCTGCTGGCGGGGTTGGCTGCTTTGATCGTGTGGGCGCGGCGACGGCAGTGGTTCCCGCCAGCGCCGACCGTTGTCAGTGAGACCGTCAGCGCGGAGTGGGATCTGCCGTGGTACATGCGCATCCACCCGCTGCGACCGTTCTTGCTGCTTATCGGCAGCGCGTTGTGCGTCGTGACGTGGCTCAACACGGCCAACAACTTCATCACCGATATAGGGATCGCGGCGTGGCTGGGCAGCGTAGTGACGGTGACGATGGCGTTTGCGCCGCGCCGCTGGTGGAACCTGCCAGCGCGCCTCGCAGATAAGGCGCGGGCCGTGCGCCACGCCGAGTACAAGCGCTATGCGTGGGCCATCCTCGCGTTAAGCTTGATCGTCGCGGTTGGGGCCTTCTATCGGCTGTACAACCTCAACGGCAATCCACAAGATCTGACGGCCATCCCCCCGGAGATGACCAGCGACCACGTGGAGAAAATCCTCGACGCGCAGCGCGTGCGCGAGGGCAGCCGTAACATCTTCTTCGCCAACAACGGCGGGCGCGAGCCGTTCCAGATGTACGCCATGGCGGCGTTTGCGTCGCTGCCGGGGCAGGGGATGACCTATGAATCGCTCAAGCTGCTCAAGGTGATCGAGAGTATCCTTATCTTGCCGTTCATGTTCTGGCTGGGCTACGACCTGATGCGCACGGAGCGGCCCCGCTTGCGCCTCTTGATCGGGCTGGCGCTGGCGGGGTTGACCGCTGTCAGCTTCTGGGATGTAACGATCACGCGGCTGGGGCTGCGGATCGTCCTGACGCCGCTCGTGGCGGCGGTGCTGCTGATCTACCTCGCGCGGGCGATGCGCTCGAACGACATCGGCGACTATCTTAAGGTGGGGTTGGTGCTGGGCTTTGGGCTGTACACCTATCAAGCCGTGCGGATGATGCCAGTGGTGGTAGTGCTGGGGGCGGTGATGGCGCTGCTCTTCATCTGGAAGCACCGTCAGGCGCGGCTGCAAGTGATCGCTAACTTGGCGGCGCTGGTGGTCGTCTCAGCGGTGGCCTTCCTGCCGATGATCCACTACACGACGCAGTACCCGGAGCAGTTCCTGCGGCGTACCTTTGGCCGCCTGCTGGGGGACGACGTGATCGAGGAGCGGCTGCCGAATGGGCTGCTGGTGCTGCGCGAGGCAACTGTAGAGGAGCGCTTCAACGCTTTTGTTGAGAATTTGCCGGTGCTGTTCGGCAACGTGCGCAACGCGCTGTTGATGTTCCATTGGAAGGGCGATGTCGCGTGGATCAACAACTACCCCAACTATCCAGCGCTGGACGCGTGGAGCGGGGCGCTGCTGCTGGTGGGAACGGTGGGTTGGCTGGCGCTGGCGTGGCGGCGACGAGACGTCGTTTACGCTATGATCCCGCTGGCGTTGGGGGTGATGCTGCTGCCGAGCGCGCTGTCCATCGCGTATCCGATTGAGAACCCGAGTTTTACCCGCACGTCAGGCGCAATGCCGATGACGTACCTCATCGCGGCGCTGCCGCTGGCGCTGATGGCCGACGGGCTAGCGCGCTGGCGTGAATCCTCGATCACGCGGATGCTGGGCGCGGTCGTGTTCATCGTGCCGCTGGTCGCCAGCTACACGCTCAACTTTGATGTGTACATGAACCACTTTCCGGAGAGTTACCTCAACAACTCGCTGCCGCACAGCGAGGGCGGGCGCATCGTGCGCGACTTTGTAGCGAGCGGCGGCTCGTTCGGCAACGCCTTCCTGATCGCCTATCCCAACTGGTGGGATCATCGCGCGGTGGGGCTGGCTGCGGGCATGGAAGACCGCTGGCCGAACGGCGTGTATGACCTCAACTTAGACGACGATCGTACGCGCGACGTGGACTATGTGCCGGATTTCATCCAGACGGCGCTCAACGCACCGCCCAAGTTCCGCTTTGACCCGAACCGCCCGATGCTCTTCTTCTACCATCGGGATGACCGCGCCACAAGCGAGCAGCTTCAGGCGTGGTTCCCACAGGGGCGGGAGGTGTTGCACGTCTCGTATCAAGCTGGCGACGACTTCAAGTACTTTGTTGCCCCGCCGCTGGGGGTCGATGGCTTGCAAGCGTTCTTGACAACTGCCACTAGCGTTGAGGAAACTCGCCCGTGACGGTGTATCTAACCGTAGTAGATCATCTGCCCACAAGCGCAGAAAGAGCGACGATTTGACAACGACAGCCAATATGCCCCCTTCATTTTGGTCACGTCGTGCCGTGGTGTACCCGCTGCTGGTGCTGGTGGTGCTGTTGGGGGGGTATCTGCGCTACGTCGGCTTGAACTGGGACGACTTCAGCGGCAGCCACCCCGACGAGCGCTTCTTGACGATGAACCTGCTGCCGCTAGTGGGCGGCGGCCTTGAGTTCACCAACGACCCCAACAACTTCCCCGCGCAGCGCCTGCTGACGCGCGCCAACAGCGGCGTGAGCCGCGCCTCGCTGATGAGCGAGGCTGATCTGACATTGGGCGTGCTGCGTGGCTCGAAAAGCGAGTCGTTTGCGCGCTACCTCGTTCAGAGTGGGCGGGTGACAGTCTACAACGACCCTGATTCAGCCGTGGCCGACGTGGCCGCTGGGCGCGTTGACGCGCTGCTGGTGGACGTGGGCGTGCCGCTCAACCTGCTGCCGATCACGGATGGGACGGTCAACAGCTTTGAGCAGCTCACATCGGAAGAGATTCAGCGTATGCGTTGCCTGACGCTGCACCCGTCTACGGGCGGCGTAGGTGGCTTCTTCGACACGCGCTGTTCCAACCTCAACCCGCACAACAGCGGGGCGGGCTTCTACGCTTACGGCACACTGCCGCTGTTCATGGCCTACGCGGGGGTGCAGGCGCACCGCGAGTTAGAGCAGATCGCGCCCAACGTCTTCGAGTGGCCCGGTCAGGCGGTGATCTGGCGCTTCTTGAGCGCGTTCTTCGACGTGGGGACGATCATCTTGGTGTTCTTCACGGGGGCGCGGCTGCACAACCGCTGGGCGGGGCTGGTGGCAGCACTGCTCTACGCGGTCGCCCCGCTGGCGATTCAAAAAGCCCACTTCGGCACGGTGAACGCCATCAGCGCGTTTTGGGTGGCGCTGGCGCTGTGGGCGGCGGTTGGCGTGCAGGATCGCGGGCGGTACTTCTACTACGCGGTGTTCGGGGTGGCGTTCGGCTGTGCGCTGGCGGGGCGGATCAACCTGCTGCCGCTGGTGGGCGTGGTTGGGCTGGCGATGATCGTCTACACGCTGCCCGCGCTGGATCGAGCGCTGCCGGCCACGATCCGCACGCGGATGATTTCGCGGGCGGTGAGCGGGCTGCTGCTGGCGGGCTTCATGACGGTACTCGCGTTCCGATTGGCCAACCCATATGCGTTTCAGGGGCCGAGCTTCTTCGGCCTACTGCCAAATGACCGCTTCTTGGCCGACATCGCCAGCGCCCAATTCGGCGTGAGCGGGGCCAGCGACGCGCCGCCCAACTACCAGTGGGTAGGACGGATGGACTACCTCTACCCCCTCAAGGACATCTTCTTGTGGGGGATGGGAATCGCGCCTGCGCTGTTGGCGTGGTTCGGCTGGGCGTGGGCGGGCTGGCAGTTGATCGCGCGGCGGCTCGGCGCTACGCGCAACTTGTTCTTGTTCGCGTGGGTGCTGGTGTACTTCGGCTTCATGGGCCAGCAGTGGGTGATGACCATGCGCTACTTCCTGCCGCTTTACTCGGCGCTGGCGTTGTTGGGCGGCTGGGCAATGGTGGAACTCGTCCGCCGTGCCCACTACGAGCCGATGGCGGCCACGCGGTGGCTACTGGGGGCGTTGAGCGTGACGCTGCTGCTCATCCCGACGTACTACGCGGTCAACGGGCTGGCGTTTGATCAAACCGTTGTAACAGCGGGTGCGCTCGGCGCGCTGTTGGGGGTGGGGGCGCTGCTGCCGCTGGCGGTGTGGCGGGCGCGGCTGTTGGGGGCGTTTACGGTGGGGTTTGCTGTGCTGTGGGGGCTGATGTTCACCAACATCTACCGCAACGACCTCACGCGCGTGGAGGCTAGCCGCTGGGTCTTTGAGCAGATCTCTTCGGACTTTTCGATGCGGATCGAGGGCGCGCCTGAGGGCACGCCGCTGATCAACGTCGCCATCCCGAACATGAACCCAAACAGCGCCTTGAACGCCGCCGACTTGTTGAACGGGGCGTCGCGCTTGTTTGTGAATCAGCCCTATCTGATGGAGTTCGTCGCCCCGGCCGACGGGGTGATCTTGGAGGTGTTCGCGCCGCACATCGGCGCAGTCAACGATAACGGCGATCCGCGCAGCCTGTACGTGTCGCTCTCCAAGCGCGACGAGCGCGGCGACATGATGTTGCTCTCGGAGGAAATCCTGACCAGTCCGTTCCTGCGCGATAACCACGTCTTGGGCGATGCGTATACGATCACGCTGACGCAGCCGGTCGTCGTCACGCGCGGGCAGGCCTATACCTTCAAAGTCGAGGCGCTGACGGACGCGCTCGTGACCGGTCAGGTGGTCGTCACCGAAGGCGACTGGGACGACCGCATTACGACGATCATGGTCTGTCGTCTCCCGTTTGAGGTCACCGAGCGGGCGAACTTGCCGTCCGGGTTGGTGAGCTTCAACGAGTGTAACGGGATGCGCTCGGCCAACGCGCACGTTGATTCCTACGACACGGCGATGTCCTACCCCATCGACGACGCGCAGAAGCGCGACAGCATGCGCTTTGGCCTGCACAACGGCGATTACTTCATCTCGACGAGCAACCGCTTCTACGACACGACCTCGCGCAACGACTTTCGCTTCCCGTTGACCAACCGCTTTTACCGCGCGTTATTCGTGGGCGAGTTGGGCTATGAAGTGGTGGCGGTCTTCCGTGAGGGGTATGCGTTTGCCGGGCTGGAGGTGTCCGATCAACGCCTGCCCACGTTCCGCTCGCCGCTGTGGTTCAACGAGTTTGAGCCGGATGAGGCGTTCCACGTGTACGATCATCCGGTGGTGTACGTGCTCAAGAAGCGCGCCGATTACAACCCGGCACTGGTGGATGCCTTCTTCGACAGCTACCCCCTGACGCAGAGCAATCAGCTTGTCTTCGACAGCGACCCGGGCGCGCAGATCATCGGCGTCGTCTACTGGGACAGCCTGACGATGGACGCCGCCCCCAACGGCTTGATGCAAGCGCCGGACCAATACGCGATCAACCAAGCGGGCGGGACGTGGTCAGAGCGGTTCAACGTCCACAGCCTGCTGAACACGAACCAAGTGGCTGGGATGGTCGTCTGGTGGTTGGTGATCGCGCTGTACGGGCTGCTGGCGTTTCCGGTGATGTTCGTGGTCTTCCAGCGGATGCCAGATCGCGGGTACGCCGTTGCGCGGCTGATGGGTTTGTTCTTCGTCGCGTGGGTGACGTGGTTCGCGGCGGGGTTGAAAGTGCCGTTGTGGTCACAGGCGGGGGTCGTCATTGGGCTGGGGCTGCTGGCGGCTTTTAGCGCCGTCATGATCTGGAGCCGCCGCGCGGAGTTCGCGGCGTGGGTACGAGCGCACTGGCGTTATATGCTGAGCGTGGAAGGGTTGGCGCTGGCGCTTTTCCTCATCATGGCCTTTGTGCGCTTGACCAACCCTGACCTGTGGCATCACCCCAAAGGTGGTGAGAAGCCGATGGACTTCGCCATGTTCAACGCGGTGCTGCGCGCGACGACCTTCCCCGCGCAGGACGTGTGGTTCGCGGGCGGTAACTTGAACTACTACTACTGGGGCTACGCGCTGTTCGGGACGCCTGTGCTGCTCACGCAAATCGTGCCGTCGTTCGCCTACAACCTTGTGATCTGCACAGTGTTCATGACGACGGGGCTGGGGGCGTTCGGGGCGGCCTACAACGTCATCGCCCATTGGGGGCGCGAGCCACACAGCCAGCAGCGCCGCGCGAACCCCGTGCTGGCGGGGGTGGCGGCGGTCTTGCTCTGCATCGTGCTGGGCAACCTCGACACGATCCGCGTGCTGGGCAACGGGATCGCTGTGCTGGGCGGCTATCAGCAGCCGCAGGGCTTGCAGGATTGGCTGCTGCGGCGTTACCTCGACCCGGACAACCTCGCCTCGCAGGAAGCGGTCATCCTGCGCGCGCAGCAAAACCTGCTAGTCGACCGCATTGCGTATGAGGTGGACAGCAGCCTGTCGCTCATCAGCGGGCTGGTCAACGGGGCAATGCGCGCGCTGGGCGGCGCGCCGCTGCCCATCGGGACGGATCGCTGGTATTGGGGGCCATCGCGCGTGCTGGCGGAGACGCCTGGCGTGGGCGGCAACGCCATCACCGAGATGCCGGCCTTCACCTTCATCTACGGCGACCTGCACGCCCACATGATGAGCTTTCCCGTGCTGCTGTTTGTGATCGCGTTCGTCTTCAGCGAGCTGATCCACGCGCGCGAGGATCGCCGCACCTTCCGCGAGCTGATCGTCAGCCTCGCGCTAGGCGGGGCAATGGTGGGGATGATCGAAGCCATCAATACGTGGGATTGGCCGGGCTATCTGCTGTTTGCAGTGATCGGGCTGGGCTACGCCTGCTGGCTGCGCTTTGAGACGATCTCGCGCGCCTATCTGACGTTCACGGTCTGTGCAGTAGGCGGGATGATCGTGGCGAGCTTGGCCGCGTCGCTGCCCTATCGCACGTGGTACGCGGCGACGTATGGCAGCGTGGAGCTGTGGCAGGGCGGCAAGACGCCGCTTTGGGCGTACTTCGACATCTGGGGCTTGTTTCTCTTCTTGATCGGCTCGTTGTTCGTCTGGGAAGCGCACCACTGGCTGCGCACGATCAAGGTGAAGGATCTGCGCGGTAGGGGGCTGCAAGTGACGGTCGTCTTGCTGGTCGTGATCGGCACGCTGCTCGTCAGCCTTGTGGCGGCCATGATGGGCTACCAGGTGGCGTTGTACGTGCTGCCGCTGGTGGTGTGGATCGCCTTCTTGTTCTTCCGCCCGATGCAGTCGCTGGCGATGCAGTTTGTGTTGGTGTGCGTCGGGCTGGCGCTGATGATGACGCTGGGGGTGGAGATCGTGGTGCTGGGGGGCGACATCGGCCGCCAGAACACGGTATTTAAGTTCTACTTGCAGGCGTGGATGTTGATGAGCGTGGCGGGCGGGTGTGCGCTGGCGTGGCTCGTCGCAGCGGCGGAGCGCTGGGGCGGGCGGTTGAACGCGCTGTGGTACGGCTTCTTGGTGCTGTTGGTAGTGATCGCAGCGATGTTCCCCGTCATGGCCACGCGCGGGCGCAGCTTCGACCGGCTCGACCCGCAGCTGCCGCTGACACTCAACGGCATGGACTACATGGCCAGCTCGGCCCATCAACTGCTCTACACGCCAGCGCGCATTGACTTGAGCGAGGACTACGGCATCATCCGCTGGCTGCAAGACAACGTACAAGGCACGCCGACGATCCTTGAAGGGCGTGAACCGGCCAGCGAATACACGTGGACGGCGCGCATCGGCATCAACACGGGGCTGCCGACGGTGCTCGGCTGGCGCTTCCATCAGACGCAGCAGCGCACCTTCCCCCAGATGGGCAGCTTGATCGTTCAGCGCGAGGCGAACGTCAAGACCTTCTACAACACGACCGAGATCGACGTGGCAGTGAACATCCTGCGCTTTTACGACGTGCGTTATGTCATCTTGAGCGGGCTGGAACGGGCGACGAGCGACCCGCAAGGGCTGGCTAAGTTTGATGTGATGGTCGAGATGGGGCTGCTGCGCGTGGTGTATGAGGCCGGTGAGGCGCGCATCTTTGAAGTCAATCAGGCGGCGATTGATCCGCTGCGGCGAGAGGGATGATGTTATTCGAATGGTTAGCCCGTGAAGGGGCAGGGCTGTTTGTCAGTTGGTGGCTGTTGATCGCGGCGGCGGGGGCGGCGACCTTCCCGCTGTGCTATCGGCTGCTGGGGGGGCTGCCAGATCGCGGCTACACAGTGGCGCGCATGGTCGGCGTGGTGTTGACGGCGTTCGTCTTCTGGCTGTTGGCCAGCTTGGGGCTGCTGGCCAACACCGCAGGCGCGATGCTGCTCGCGTGGTTGATCGTGTTGGGGATGGGCGGGCTGGCCTTCATGCGCATGCCTGAACGCCCTAATTGGCGGCTCTACTGGCGCGAGAACCGCGCGGCCATCCTCACCGCGGAAGCGCTCTTCGCCGTGCTGCTGCTGGGGTGGATGATCTTCCGCGCGCAGTACCCCGATACGGGGTCCACTGAGAAGCCGATGGACTTGATGTTCATCACCAGCATCATGACCAGCCCGACCTTCCCGCCCAACGACGGCTGGATGGCGGGCTACAGCATCAGCTACTACTACTTCGGTTACGTCATGGCGGCCATGCTCTCCACGCTCAGCGGGGTGAGCAGCACCGTCGGCTTCAGCATGACGCTGGCGAGCTGGTTCGCGCTGACGGGGCTGGGGGCGTTCGGCGTGGCTTACAATATGGTGCGCGCGCGCAAGTCCAGCCTCGACCACGTCGAACAAAGCACGCCAAGCCGCCGCCCTGCGCTGGCGACAGGCCTGCTGGCGGTGTTCTTTGTGCTCATCATGAGCAACTGGCAGTTTGTCGCGGTTGAACTGCCGTGGCAGGCGGGGCAGGGCAGTGCGGCCTACTTCGACTTCTGGGCGACCCAAGCGCGCATGGGCGACCCGCCGCGCCCTGCCATCGCGGAGGCGCTTTCGCCTGATCGCTGGGATAGCTGGTGGTGGTTCCGCGCGAGCCGCGTGCTGAACGACTTCCAGTTAGACGGCTCGCTGCCGCCCGCGTGGTACGCTCAGCCGATTGACGAGTTCCCCGCGTTCAGCTTCTTGCTGGGGGACTCACACCCGCACGTGTTGGCGCTGCCGTTCGGCATGATGGCGCTGGCGCTAGCGCTCAACGTGCTGCTGGCGCGGCGCAACCCATCACTTTACGAGATCATGTTCTACGCGATTACGATCGGGTCGATGGTGTTCCTCAACACGTGGGACGTGCTGGCCTATGTTGGGGCGTTCGTTGGGGCGGGGGCGGTGCGCCGCATGATGCGCAGCGACACGGGCCGCCTGAGCTGGGAGGACATCATCAGCCTTGTCGGCGACGTGGTTGTGTTCGTTGTTGTGACGCTGCTAGCGTATGGGCTGTTCTTGTACAGCTTCCGCTCGCAAGCAGGCGGGATCACGCTCAATCTGCTCTATCCGACGTACTTCCCGCACTTTATCTTGATGTTCGGGACGTTTGCGCTCATCTTGCTGGCCTACCTGCTGCTGGAGGCGCGGCGCGGTCGACGGCGCATGGCGTGGCGCAACGGCTTCGGCGCGGCAGGCTTGTTCATGGCGGTAATTCTGGCCGTGATGTGTGTCGGCGCGGTGGTGCTAGCGCTGCGGCCTGACATCCAGAACTTGAGCCGCCAGTTCATCAACGACGCGGGCGGGCTGCAAGCGGTGCTGGGTGATCTGATCGTGCGCCGCGTGACGTACCTGCCGGTGACGCTGTTGATGTTGGTCTTCATCGTGTTGATCGTGGCGCGGCTCTTTGCCCGTTGGGGAACCTATGACGGGCAGCCCACGCTCACCTACAGCCGCAGCGGCGCGTTCGCTATGCTGCTGACGGGCATCGGTGCGGTGTTGGTCATTACGCCGGAGTTTATCTACCTCGTGGATGTGTTCTCATCGCGGATCAACACGATCTTCAAGTTTTACTATCAGGCGTGGGCCGTGTGGGGGGTGGCGAGCGCGTTCGCTTGCTACAGCCTGCTGGCTGAAGCGGCGACCATCCGCCCGCCTAAGTGGTTGCGCGCGGCGATGTCGGTCGTGTTGGGGGTGTTCATCGTGGGTGGGTCGCTTTACTTGGCGTTCGGCCTCTACGCGCGGGCAGTCGTGGAGCCGTTCACAACGGGCAACGGCGCGCGCTTCTACGGCACAGTAGGGGCGGATACGCTCGTCATGGCGGGGCAGCGGGTGCGCGCGGGCGATGTGCTGGCGCAGTCAGCCAGCGGCGCAGCGACGATCTCTCAACAGGACGGCGTGGTAGTGGTGCGCGATGGCGGGCTGTTCGTGCGTTCGGACTGGACAGTGGACGGCGCGCAGTTTATGGTGACGCCGGACGATTACCGCGTGTTGCAGTGTCTGCAAGCGCAGGCGCTGCCCGGCGAGATAGCTGTGGAGGCCATCGGGCAAGCATATAACCCGCAGTATGGGCGGGTGGCAGGCATCGCCGGGGTGCCAGTGCTGCTGGGCTGGGAGAACCATCAGCGGCAGTGGCGCGGGCCAACTTACGGCGAAATCGTCGGGACGCGGCCACAGGACATTGCGCGCCTGTACACCGATCCGCGCTGGGACGTGGCAGCGGAGATAATCGCCCGTCACGGGATCGACTATGTCGTGTATGGCTCGACGGAGATACGGCAGTACGGGCTGGACGGGCGCGAGAAGTTCGTGGAAGCGCTGCCGACGGCGTGCGTGAGCGGAGAGAGCGTCATCTTCCGCGTGCCGCCGCGGCTGCAACTGCGGTGAGGAATGCGCAGGGATTGGGAGTATATAGGGTAGTGTCTGAACAGCGCGTCGTTGAGTATTTTATGCAGTCAACTTTTCCAGCAGAACCAGCTACGTTAACGGAGCGCGTTCGTGCGGTGGCCGTGCCGATTGAGTGGCTCGTCTACGTGGTGCTGATCGTAGGGATGGTGGTGCTGCGCTTTGCAGAGTTGGACACTGCGCCGATGAGCGATGTCGAAGCGTCACAGGCGCTGATCGCGTGGGATGCAGTCTATGGGCGCGATGCCGCTGTAGCGCGCTCGTCTGACCAGCCGCTGACCTTCTACGCGCAGGTGCTGGGCTTGTCAACGGGCAGCACGGGCGAGGTGGGCGCGCGGGTGGGCGTCGCCGTGGCAGGGATCGCGCTGGCGCTGCTGGCGCTGCTGTTCCGCCGTCGGATTGGGCGCGTGCAGACGCTGCTCTTGACGCTGCTGTGGGGCTTCTCGTCGGTGGCGCTGGCGGCCTCGCGCACGTCCGACCCCGCGATCTGGTCGGCGGTGTTCGGCGTCCTGGCGCTGTGGTCGGCGTGGAACTTCTACGAGCGGCGGCGTGTCGTGGATGGCACAGCGGCCCTTGTGTTCGTGTGTGTGTTGGTGTTCCTGTCTGGCCCCTACGGTCTGATGGCAGCGCTGATCTTAGCAGCGGCGCTGGCCGTGAGCGTTTACCTCACGGCGCTGAACGCCCCCATCGACGAGCAGCGCCCGAGCGAGGAAGTGCTGGGTGAGGCGCGCGCGGCGTTCTGGGAGCTGCCGTTCCGGCGCGGGCTGGGGCTGGGCGTGCTGCTGGTGGCGTTGATAGCTACGGCTTTTCTGCTTCAGCTGGATGGGCTAACGATGGTCGGCGCGTCGCTGGAGAGCGCGCTGCGCGGCCTGACGCAGCCGCCGCTGGGGCCAGCCGTGCCTGCGCCGGCGCTGTTGGCGGTGGCGCTGTACGAACTGGGCGCGGTGGTGTTGGGCATAGGCGGGTATATCCTGCTCCAGCGCTTCGAGCGCGTCCATTTCACCGATCGATTTGCCCTGATGGTGGTGGTCATCGCTGCGCTGGCGGCGCTGCTGTATCGCGGGGCGGGGCCGGGGGTGGCGCTGTTCATCGTGCTGCCGCTGGGCTGGCTGTGCGCGCGCGTAGTGGCGCGCATGCTGATTGACGAAAGCACTGTCACCTACTGGGATCTAGTGAGCGACAGCGCGGCAGTGAGCGAGGCGCAGCACGGCTGGGTGAAGTGGATGCTGGCGCTTGTGCTGATCGGCCTGTTGGCGATGATCGGCACGCACTGGCAGGAAGTCGCCCGCAGCCTGTTGAGCTTTTCCCCGGCGCTGTCGCTGTTCGACAACCTGCCGCGCTTCTTCACGTTCCCGTCAAATGGCGTGCGCAGCCTCGTGTGGGTGGTGATGTCGCTGTTGTTTACGGTGGTGGGCGCGTTTTTGGTGGCGAGCATCTGGGGCAATCGGATCACGCTGCAAGGGGTGGCGTTGGGGCTGTTCGGGTTCGCGTTGGTGTCGGGCGTGGGCGGCGGCTGGAACGCGGCCGTCGTTCGGGCGCACCAGCCGGTGGAGATCTGGCAGGCGAGCTATGTGCAGCCGGATGCGTATCTGCTGCGCGAGACGCTGCACGAAGTGGCGCGGTTCACAGCGCGCGGGGAACCCGTGCTGCGCGTGGCAGTCGTGCAAGACCCTGACATTGGCCTTGTGAACGATGGGGTGGTGGGGTGGCTGTTGCGTGAATTCCGCTATGCGCGGTTTGTGCAGTCGATCCCAGAGGCAGCGCGCGAGGAGATCATCATCGCGCGGCGCACCGCGGAAGAGATTGATCTAGGCGGCAGTTACGTCGGCCAGAGCTTCACCCTGCGGCGCGGCCAGCAGCTTCTCGACGTGCCCGTCTACGACTGGGCGGCGTGGCTGGCGCAGCGGCGGACGCGCGCTATGACCCCTGCGCGTGACAGCGTCATCTTGTGGGTGCGGCTGGACTTGTACAACTCTGTTCCGGTTGATCTGGCACAGCGGCGTTGAGGTGCGAGAGACACACGATGAACTCTGTTGACCCGATACTGCACGAGGACGAGCCAACGCTCAGCCAGATCGCTAGCGCGATCAAGGGCGATCAAGCGGCCTATCACACGCTGTACGAGCGTTATGCGAGCGGTGTCTATCGGCTGTGTTTCAGCCTTGTGCTGGACGAGGCGGACGCTGAAGACGTGACACAAGAATCGTTTGTGTATGCGTTCCGCAATTTGAAGAAGTACGACCCGCGCAAAGCAGCGTTCAAGACGTGGCTGTACACGATTGCTGTTAGCCGCTGTCGCAACCTCTACCGTCGGCGCAGTCTGTCGCTGGTGGGCTTATCGCAGATCTTGTTCGATGTGCCCGCCCCTGAATCAGAAGCGCCTGAGGCCTGTGCTGCGCGCAAGGCGGCAGCCGAGGCGATCACCGAGGCGCTGGCGCGGCTGTCCCCTCAGCTGCGCGAGGCGGTGGTGCTGCGCTATGGGCACGGGCTGACGTACCGTGAAATTGCTGAGGTGATGGACTGCCCGCCCAAGACCGCTGAGAGCCGCGTGCGCGTGGCGCAGGAACAGCTTCGGCATTTGCTGCGGGGCAATGGGCCGAGTTTGCTAGATGAATTGTTGAGGTTGGCTTAGATGTGGAATGGGTGGAAGATTCGGTGTCGCTTCACGCGGGTGTGGTTAGGCAGCTACATTCGGCGCGAGCTGCCTGCTGCACCGCGCGCGTATGTAGCGCGCCACCTGCGGGATTGCCCGCAGTGTCGGGCGCATTATGAAGAGCAGGCGCCGGCAGTGCGCGATTTGTCGCAGGATTTGGCCGTGCTGGGGCGGCCACGGCGGCCACGGCTGGAATCGATCTGGCGCGACGTTCAACACAACCTTGCTCAGCCCGCGCCGACAATGGGCCTATCGCATGTGTACACGGCGATTGCGATGACGACGGTTTTGATGATGATCTTGGTGGGCAGTAGCCGTCATGATATGCCTGCCCTGCGGCTGGCCAACGATCCGCCGCCGGTGGCGCGCCTCGCTCTGACGCCGACGCCCAACAACCTGCTTGAAACGCCGCTTAACACGCCAAGCACGCTGCCCGCGCGGCTGGTGCTCCAAAACAC
Source organism: Anaerolineae bacterium (assembly GCA_034432435.1). Lineage (GTDB taxonomy): Bacteria > Chloroflexota > Anaerolineae > Aggregatilineales > Phototrophicaceae > JANWYT01. Next base: position 2,984 of record DAOUBS010000216.1, on the reverse strand, counting down.
GCCGAACACGTCTCAATCTGAGTAAGAGGGTTGTGCATGTCCTATCATCCTGTAGAAACTGATCAAAACCCCGTGGATACTTGGCTGGGGCGGCGGTTGCAAATTAACTGGGAAGTGGCGATCTACATCCTCATCTTGGTGATCGCCATCCTGACGCGCTTCATGCACTTGGGCGACCGCGTCATGAGCCACGATGAGAGCTTGCACACGCGCTTCTCGTGGAACCTCTACGACAGCGGCAACTTTCAACATACGCCCTTGATGCACGGGCCGATCCTGTTCCATATGGTGGCGCTGAGCTATTCGATCTTTGGGGACAGTGACTTCTCTGCGCGCGTGTACACCGCTGTCGTGGGCGTGATGATGGTCATGTCGCCGCTGTTGTTCCGCTACTGGCTCAAGCCGTGGGGGACGATCCTCGTCTCAATCGGCATCTTGATTTCTCCGCTGTTGATGTACTACCACCGCTACATCCGAGAAGACACGCCCACGATCATGGCGGGGATCCTCATGATCTGGGCGATTCTGATGTACTTGAGCGGGCCGCCAAGCGTGCGTCACAAACCGTACTGGTACTACGTGCTGGCATTTGGGATGATCTGGAACCTCGGCACGAAAGAGACGGCCTTCATGGATGTGGCCATCCTCGGCATCTTCCTCGCGCTGTTCTGGTTCGTGCGGATGGGTCAGTACTTCATGGCACAGCGTCAGCTCATCTTTAACGCCAAGCGGGCGTTCTTGCTGCTGGCGTTTGGTGGGATGTTGGGCGCGGTGATGTCGCTGGGGACATACATCGTGCTGGATGTGATCCAGTTCGACATGTTCAACCCGCCGCCCGGCGCGGCTTTCCACGAGATGCCCGCTGCTCAGCAAACCACCTACTTCCTGTGGACGGGGTTAGTGCTGCTGGTGATGTTCTTCACCATCATCGCAACTGCTGCATGGGGATATTTCAAAGCGGGGCGGCGCAGCTTGCCGTGGGGGCAGATCGCCTTCATGGCCGGGATCATGCTGGCGAGCGGCTTCGCGTTGGTGATCGTAGAAGAACTCTCGCACACAACGCAAGGCCGCCCAGACGCCGTCGCGCAGCCGCTGCGGTGGTTCCCGCTGGTGGCGACGTGGGTGATCTGTATTTTGGCCTGCGCGTTTTTCATCGTGTTCCGTCGGCGGCCCGGCGACGTGCCCGCAGACCGTGTCACGCAGACGCGTGGCACGGGCTTGTGGGGCTTCCTCGATCTGTTCCCTGAGTTCAGCCTCATGGTCGTCATCGGGACGCTGATCTTGCCGTGGGCGGCGGCGCTCATCCCTTATGTGATGAGCGGCACAACGGACGACTTTGCGGTTATTGGTCGCTCATGGGAGCCGTTGGCAAGCGTCGTGCGCGCGCTGCCCAACCCGTCTGCCACCGCCGGACAAAACATCTGGCAGGATTATCAAGTGGGGCAGGTTCTGTTGGGCTTCATGGCGTGGCTGCCGCTGTTCATCACGATGATCGTGATCGGTGTGGCGTGGAACGCGCGGCAGTGGCTCATCACGGCGGCGATCTTCCACACGATCTTTGCCTTCTTCTTCACAACGATGTTCACCAACTTGTACGGCCTGATGACGGGCATGTACTACAGCTTGGGCTATTGGCTAGAGCAGCAAGGCGTGCGCCGCGGCAGCCAGCCGCAGTACTACTACCTGCTCGTCGTGATGCCGATTTATGAGTTCTTGGCGATTGCAGGCAGCGTGGGCGCGATGTTCGCTGGATTGACGATCTTCTGGAAGCGCGCCGCCGAGGAGGATAAAGCTGAGAACGAGCTGGAAGACCAGATCGTCAAAGAAGCGGGCAAGAGCAAACGCCAGCCCTTCGCCTATGAAGATGAAACCGAGGAGCGACGTGCTAACGCGTTGCAGGGGGATTTCTCGTCGTCATCGGATGAGGCGCGCTCAGACGATGCGCGAGATGCTATCGACCCGCGCGTGATGGCGCGCGCGGAGACGCTCGCTGAGACAGGCAGCACGGCGTACTCCATCGACAGCATCGAGCGCCTGTACGCCCTGCGCGAATCGCAGCGGCTGGAAGAGCTGCCCTTCCTCATCACGTGGGGCTGGGTGGCAGTGTTCAACTTGATCCTGCTCACGCTGGCGGGTGAGAAGATGCCGTGGTTGGCCACGCACATGACGCTGCCCATGCTCTTCATCACTGGTTGGTTTGTGAGTCGAATTGTGGTCCGGCTCGACTTGAAGGAGTTCATCCAGCGCGGTTGGGTGCAGGTGCTGCTCATCGTGGTGATCATCATCGCGGGCTTGCGTGTGATCGGGCCGTTCGTCATCGGTGATGCGCCGTTCCGCGGCTTGGAGACGACTCAACTGCGCGCTACGAACAACTGGCTGCTGGCGGTGGCTGGTTTGGCGGTGGCGTCGATCTTGCTCGTGCGGCTTTCTACTAGTTGGGCGATGACGCGGCGGCTGATCGCGCTAGGCTTTTTCAGTTTCTTGGCGTTCTTGACAGCGCGCTCGGCGTGGATGGCCAGCTTCATCAACTACGACTACCCGACGGAGTATCTGGTCTACGCGCACAGCGCCCCGGCGGTAAAAACCGTGCTGGAAATGATCGACGAACTCAGCCTACGTATCACCGACGGCAATGAGCTGGTGTTTGCTTACGACAACGAGGTGTCATGGCCTTACAGTTGGTACTTCCGTAACTATCCGCGGGCTGTCTTCTTCGACACCACGCCGACGATCCAGCGCCTGCAAGATGCGATCGTCGTCATCGCTGGGGACGGCAACCGCGCCCGCGTCGAGGCCATCATCGAGGATCGCTATCAGCACTACCGCTTCGTGCGCATGTGGTGGCCGACTGAGGACTACAAGTTCCTGACGGTGGATCGAATCAACAACTTGTTCGACTTCGACCCGGCCAACGCGGCGGCGGCGCAGGTGCGGCGCGGCATCTTCGACATCTGGTGGGCGCGCGATTACACGCAGTTCGGCTT
>DAOUBS010000215.1:0-4257 GCA_034432435.1 Anaerolineae bacterium | reverse complement strand
ACGAAATGAGATTGCCGAAATCCAGCGCGAGGAGATCAGCATCCGCGCCCTAGCTGAGCGCGTCCGCGACTACGCCGACAGCGCCAGCGAGATCGTGACCATCCCCTACGATCAAGCCTATGCCCCCGGCTTTGAGGACTTTCGGCGGCGCGTTCCCTCTATCGAGAAGATCGAACGCTTCACCGGCTGGCGGCCAACCACATCACTTGATGATACAATTAAACAGGTGATCGCCTACTATCAAGAGGAGTTCAAGCGGAATGGCAGAGCTAACACGTAAAGAGCTGATCCTGTCGCTGATTAACGCCGGCCCTAAGCCGCGCCTTGCAGGCGTGGATCTGTCGTCGATCAGCCTGCACCGTCTGGACTTTGAGGGCGCGAACTTCCGCGGGGCCAACCTCAGCGCCTCTAACCTGCAAGAGGCTATCCTGCGCGGCTGCAACCTGACCGGCGCGAACATGAGCGTGGCGCAGCTCCCCTTTGCTGACCTCAACGGGGCGAACATGACCGTCGCCAACTTGCAAGGGGCTAACCTGCAAGGCGCACGGCTGACCGCCGTCAACCTGACCAACGCCGACGTGAGCGGGGCCAACCTCAAAGATGCCAACATGCAGGGCGCCAACGTGACCGGCCTTAAGTTCAACGAGAACACGCTGTGGCCAGACGGCAAAAAAGGCTCACAGAGTACGCCCGCCCAGTACATCTAGCGGTGTCGCGCCCGCCTAAAGTGCCAACACCTCCCCGACTTCTTGCACGTCCACTAGCACCCCGTCCAGCGTGGCGGGGATGCGCTCGTCTGGCTGCAAGCTGTCCAGCGGCACTTTGTTCCGCACCAGCACCACCAGCGCTAGATCGCCGGTTGGCTCATCGTTGATCATCTTAACACCTAGCGCCGTCCCGACCACGTTCGGCAGGCGCAGCAGCGCTTCTGTGTGCTTGTCTTGGGCGCGCGTGATGCGGTCAACGGCGGCTTGATCGATTGACATAGTTTCTTTCACTCTCTATTGGCGTTATACTCCACAAAATGAAGTATACATCCGAGTGAGTTAGGATGATGTGATGTCACATTTCATTCGCGTTGGTCTGATCGGAGAGGCCTCTATCGTTGCCGATGAAACCACCTCCGCGGTGGCGATGGGCAGCGGCTCGCTGCAAGTATTCTCGACGCCGTCATTGGTGGCGCTGATGGAAAACGCTGCTGTTCGTGCTATTGAAGCGGGCGTCGACGAACAGTTCTCCTCTGTTGGGATCGAAATTGCCGTGAAGCACATCGCCGCGACTCCCCTCTATGAGACAGTAACAGCCGTGGCCGAGGTGACGCGCGTGGAAGACCGTCGCATTACGTTTGAAGTGCGCGCGTGGGACGACCGCGAGCTGATCGGCGAAGGGACGCACGTCCGCTACATCATCCACGTGGAGCGGTTTCTCGCCCGCTTGCAGGATCGTGGATGAAGCTGCTGGTTGTCGTCTCGTCATTGGATTTGACGCAGCCCTTTTCCGCGACGCCCGCATGGTGGCAGCTGCTCAAAGCGCTGTACGAAATCGGCGTGGAGGTGATCGCCGCGCCGTATCAAGGCCAGCCGATGGAATCGCTGTGGTGGCGGCAGGCGGCCAACCCCGCCCGCTGGCAAGGGGACTTGTTCAAGTGGCTGCGCGACACGGCGCGGCGCGCCCTGCCCGCTCGCCCCGCACCGCCCACCAGCGCCGAAAGCGCCACGGATCGGCTCGTGCGGCGCACCGCCCAAGCGCTCATCGCCCCCCTGTGGGAACGCCACCTTGACCGACTGCTAACCCAGCACCCCGACGTGGATGCGCTGCTGTTCCTCACCGTTCCGCTTAACCACCTGCGCGGCGTTCCGGCGGCGCTCTATGCCAAGCACCGCAAGCCCTGCTTCTATTACGACGGCGACGTGCCCGCCAGCCTGCCCAACATGCAGGGGTTCGCCAGCGGCTTCCGCATCTATCAAGGCGCCGACCTGAGCGAATACGCCGCCTTCATCAGCAACAGCACTGGCGGCTGTGCGCTGCTGAAGGCGTTGGGCGCAAAGGCCGCCCACGCCGTCTGGTACGGCGCTGACCCCGACGTGTTCAGCCCGCTGCCGCTAGCCCAGGACATCGACGTGCTGTTCTACGGCCATGGGCGCGAATACCGCGGCGAGTGGATCGACGCGATGCTACGCGACCCGTCCAACGCGCTGCCCGAGGCAACCTTCCGCGTGCGTGGGCTAGGCTTAGGCGACATAGGCCGCGCCCAACTGCTGCCCTACTTGAGCTTCAGCAAGCTGCGCGAATACGCCTGCCGCAGTCGCATCAACTTGTGCATCACGCGCGGGGCGCACGCCAGCGTCTACGGCTCGTCGTCCTCGCGCCCATTTGAGCTGGCCGCGCTGGGCGCGTGCATCGTCGCCAACCCCTACGATGGATTAGAGCTGTGGTTTGAGCCGGGGCGTGAGCTGTTCATCGTCCACAGCGCGGAGGAAGCGATTGACCGCTACCGCTACCTGCTGACGCACGAAGCCGAACGCCGCGCCGTCGGCGAACGTGCCCGCGCGCGCCTGCTAGCGGAGCACACCTTCCAGCATCGCGCGCGCCAACTGGTGGACGTGCTGCGCGCGTACCTCTAGACGCTGATCGGCTTCACGCCGCCCACGGTGCGCGCGGCTTCCACTAGTTCAGCGTGCATCACCCCGCTGCTGACGATCATCCCTTGATTCGGCAGCACCTTGCCCTGTGTGAAGTCCAGCGGCCTGCCGTCGAAGTCCGTCGCTGTGCCGCCGCCCGCCAGCACGAGGGCGATCCCAGCGGCGTGATCCCAGATCATGTGCGGGGCCAAGCGGTGCGCTTGCGGCAGACGGATCATCATGTCGGCGTCGCCGCAGGCCACCAGCGCGTACTTCTCCATGCTGTCGATGTCGCGCACGGGCACGCGGTCGATCCAGCCGGCTTGGGTCAGCACGCGCACGGCGTCGCGCTGGCCGCGGGCAGCGTCCTCGTAGCTTTGGACGGCGACCCACTCGCTGGGGTCTTGGCGCGTCGAAACGTGGACGCGCTCGGCGTGGCCGGTGGCGAGGTTCAGCCGATGCAGGCCGCCCTCGTCGCCGTAGAAGATCGCGCCTGCGCCGTCGGCGTACATCGGCGCGCCGATTACGCCGGCGCTGGGGTGGCCGTCCACGAGCAGCCCGACGCAGATCGCATAGTGCCGCCCGGCGATGAAGCCACGCGTGCCGTCGATGGGGTCGATCACCCACACACGGCGGGCAGGGCGCTCCTTGCCGAAGTCCAGCCACGTGATGACCTCGTCCACGCTAACGGGCACGCCGAGCACGTCGCTCAGGGCGGTGATCACGGCCTGCTGCCGCTCGGGACTGATGAGGCTGGCGAACTGTTGGCCGCTCTCCTCGCTGATGACGCCGTCATCGGGGAAGTGCTGCATGAGTGCCCGTCCGATGAGCGCCTGCGCGCCGTAGTCGGCGATGGTGACTGGCTCGCTGCTGCCTTTGGCTTGGCTGAATTTATTGATGCCCTGCACGGCCTGCGCCTGCAAGGTGCGGCACAGCGTCACAGCGTCCTGAACAGCGTCGATGAGCGGGGTGATGGACATAAAAAAGCGGCCTGTGATCTCGATTTGCAAACAGGTCGCATTGTAGCGCATTGCGAGAAAAGCGTTAAGTGGTGCTTGATTACTTCCTGAGTTGGTCAAGATAACGAGCCTTCAGCCGCTCCACGCTGTTGTCAACCGTAGACGAAGCCAACGAGACAAACAACACCAACCAGAAGAACGCCAGCAGCGCGTTAGCTACACGCATTAACTCCCACGCCGTCCCAGTGAAGGGAACGTCAATTGCTCCGGTAAGATCAACGACGCTGAAGGCTAGCACGACCGATTGCCCCAATTCTGGCGGTTGACCACTTATCGTTTGCAGCAAACCAAGATGCCCCAGCGCGTAGTAGAGGATGCCGATGCTGGTCAACAAGCGAAAGAAGGCGGGCAGTGTTTGATCTACAAACAATGACCGCGCAAGACGGGTGAGTAGAGTGTCGTCACTGATAATGTTATAGGTTGTTTTTTCATTGTGGACTCGGTTCAGAAAAGGGACAATTGTCGGGAATATTTTGTCGATATATGAGGCTTCGTTGTTGAAGGTGATCAGATCGTACAGTATCTTTAACACACCGCGCGCCGCAAACAATGCCACAATGACGTACTGAATCGGCAGGCGGATTTGATTGCCAAGCAGCTCGAAGACGATTATCCCG
>DAOUBS010000214.1:0-25413 GCA_034432435.1 Anaerolineae bacterium | reverse complement strand
GCCAAGAACTGGCTCTTGAGGCGATCCACCTCGCGCAGGCGCTCGTTGGTCTTTTGCAGTTCTTCCAGCAGCAGCGTGTTCTCCAACACGGCGGCTAGCGACCCCGCCAGCGCCATCAGCAGGGTTTGTGTGTCGCCGCTGTAAGCGTTGAGTTGATGGCTCTCCAACACGATCAAGCCGAGCAAATCTGCGCCGGAGCTGATCGGGATCAGGATGGCCGACTGCGACGCGGGCCCATAAGCTGAATAGCGCACCTCTTTGCTGATGTTGTTGATGATCTGCGGCTGGCGTGTGGCCGCGCTAAGGCTGATGAGGTTCTCGCTGTCACCGATGCGCACTGGCTCCAGGGCTTCAATCGGCACGTTGAGGCCGTGGCCGCTGACGGGCTTGAGGCTGAACACCTCTTCGCGCTTGAGGCCGATGCTGCTCGTCAGCAAGAAGAACACAACCACATCTGCCCCAATTGACTCTTCGATGCGGTCGAGGACACCTTCCAACGCTTCCTGCAGCGATTCTGCGCTGGTGGCGGCGTTAGTCACGTCGAAGAGGAAGGCCATCTCAGCCGCGCGGCTGCGGGCGGCCTCGTAGTTGCGCGCGTTGTCGATGGCGATGCTGATTTGCGCCGCCAGCGTGCTCAGGGTTTGCACGTCTTCGGGGGTGAAGGCGTCAGGGCGGTTGGACTGCACGTCCAGCGCGCCGACCACCTTGCCCTTGATCACCAACGGCAGCGCCATCTCACTGCGCGTATCAGGCAGTAGCGGGTTGGGGCGATGCGGCACGTCGGCACTAGAGGTATCCGCAGCGATGACGACGCGGTTGTAAGCGGTCACCTGCCCGATGACCGAGGCCGAGCCTTTGGCGAGTCGGTGGTTGCGCGCCAGCAGTTGACGGCCAGCCTCGCCCGTGCTGGCGCGCCGCACAGCGTATTCGTCGTTGGCGTCCATCAGGAACACCTGCACATGATCGAAGAAGAAGCGGTCACGGATCAGATCGACGACCTGCGGCAGCAGCTCGTCCAGTTCAAGGATTTGGCCGATGCGCTCGGAAATCTGCGCTGTTGCTTGCAGCTGCGCCGCGCGCCGTTCCGTCTGAGCGAGCAGTCGCGCTGCCTCTAACGAGAGCGAGGCTTGCTCGGCAAAGGATTGCAGCACGCGCATTTCGCCTTCCGTGTATTCGTGGGGCGTCTCGCTCAGGATGATCAGCGCGCCGATGACGCGCTGCGGCGTGCGCAGCGGCAGCACCGCCATCATGACCGCGCCCAGCGCCTCCAACTCTTCAACTTGCTCTGGGGTCAGGTCTGATGGTTGATAGATGGTCACCTCTTCCACGTTCAGCAGCGGCCAGATGGCTTGGTCGGGGTAGATGTCGGTGGGCAGCAGGGTCGGGTCACTGTTAACGTGCCAGACGGCCTCAACGACGGCCGATGAGGTCACGCCCTCCCACGTGGACGCATCGATAATCGCCACCATCACCCCCAACACGTGGATATCCGCAAGGTGCGTGACAGCCACTTCCATCACCTCTTGTGGCAGGCGGGCGTTTGTCAGCTCGCGCGAGGCTTGATAGAGCGTGGAGGTCTCTTGCAGCGTCTCCTGCACTTGATCCAGCAGGATGATGTTGTCCACCACGACAGAAGCGCTGTCTGCTACGCTGCTCAGGTAGCGCTCGTCGCCGGGCTTGAAGATGTGCGGCTGCAAGAAAGCCACGAACAAGCGCCCGCTGCCGACGTCCTGAATGCGCAGGTCGGCCATGCCCACTGAGACAAGGCCGTTCATCTTACGCAGCTCTTGGAAGATGGGCAGGTTCGCTGCGCCTTGCAGATCGTCCACAATTAAATGATTGTCGCCGAGGGGCAGCGTGATGAGCTGTTCCAGATTCGCCGTGTTGAGGCGCTCTTCAAATCCTTGATTGAACAACTGCATCACTTGGTCGTTGCGCATCAAATAGCCAGCGAACACGTCTGGATCAAGGCCCTCTAGGGCTTGATTGAGCGCGTCGCTCAAGTCTTGCAGGTCGCGGGCGCGGTTGATCGTGGACGACGCCGAGTAAAGCGCAGCGGTCTCTTGCAGCGCCGCTTGGGTCGACATGACGAGGAAGACGCTCTCGACTGCGGTTGAGATCATATCCGCCAGCGTGGTGAGGAAGCGCACGTCGTCACTGTCGAAGCCGTATGGCTGCCGCTGGCTGAACAAAATCCAGCCAAAGGGCAGGGGGCGGGTGCGCGAGCGCAGCGGGGCCGCCATCAAACAGCCCATCGGAACGGCTGCCAGCATCCTCTTCAGGTCTGGCGCTAGCCCTGCTTGGGTCAGGTCGTCGTAGATGATCTCATCGGTCGGGCTGAGCAGCGGCCGCAGCAGCGCGAGGTTCTCCAGCGGCGTCTTGAGGTAACGCTCCAGTGTGAGGGTCTCAGTCATCTCGTCGATGAAGAGGATGTGTACGTCGTCAACCTCGCGCAGGCTGCTGCGCCCTAAAGCGGCGTCGAGCAGCTCATCGAGGGACATCGCCTCCGCTAGCACGCGCTGCGTCTCATAGAGCACCGTCGTCTCTTGCAGGTTCTCTTGCAGGGCGTGCTCCAGTCTGCGCAGGTTGGTGATGTCTTGGAAGGCCGCCACGATGCCGATAACGCGCTGCTGCGCATCTGTTACCGGCGCGGTGTTGAGCAGCAGGTCAATGTGCGTGTCGTTGTATTGATAGGATAGATCTTCCGCAAAGGCGGGCTGCTGCGTCTGCTGCGTGATGAAGATCGGTAGTTGATCTTCAGCATAAGGTTGAGCCGTCGCGGAGCTGTAGAGATGGTAGGCATCGGCGCTGAACGGCTGGGTAAAATCCACCTGCGGCATCAGCTCGCGGGCGCGGGCGTTGACTTGCACCGGCACCAGCGTCTTAGGATCCAGCACGAGCACGCCCGCGGGCAGCGTGGCGAGGATGTTGGTGAGGTTGGCGCGCTCAAACTCAGTCTCGGCCAGCAGGTTCTGGTTGTCTACGGCTACGCCTGCGGCGGCAATTAGCGCGTTGAAGAGGCGCTTTTCACGCTCGTTGAGCGCGCGCGGCTGCATAAAGTGGATGGTGACGAAGCCCTTCCACGCCCCACGCATGATAAGCGGCACGACGATCAGCGAAGCGGTGTTAAGCGCTTGCATCAGCTCGCGCAGCGGCGGGTCGAGCAGGGCGCGGCTCACATCACCGATGTGGTTGACCTCAGTGCTGTCGAGCATCGCAATGAAGTTCGGCAGGGCGAACGTCTTTTGCAGCGTGAGGGAGTGGTTGACGGCGCGCTCGCTCAATCGGACATCGGCAGCAAGGCGCGCTTGTGACTGGCGTAGCGCGTCAGCGTCGAACAACCACAGCAGCGCGTCGGCGGCGTCTTCTACGATGGTGGTCGATACGACGCGCACGATGGCCTCTAACGATGTGGCCGCGTTCAGCATCTGGCTCAAGCGGTAAAGGATCGACGTCTCAGCGAGGGTGGCTTGAGTTTGCTCAAAGAGGCGCACGTTTTCTATCGCCAGCGCCATCCGCTGGGCCACCGATTGCAGCAGCACAAGGTCAGTCTCGCTGGTTTGCCCGTCAGGGATGGCCACCTCAAGGCTGGCAATCTCCTCGCCGCGCACGCGGATCGGCACTTTGGCCTGCGTTTCGGCTGGCGGGCGCCCAAACGTATTAGGCAGCTGCAGGGCGCTGGCCGCCTCTGACCATGCCGCCCGCGTGAGCTGACGGTTCAGGCGGGCGATCTGTTCAAGGCGTTCCGCCGTCTGAACGCGCAGGCGCGCGTTGAACATGGCTACCGCCAGTTGATTGGCCAGCAGCTCGTAGGTGGGCAGGTCATCTGGCAGGAAGACGTTCTTCTCGCGCGACTGGATGTCCAATATGCCTAGCAGCTCATCGTTGACGACGAGTGGCAGGGCCATCTCGGCGCGCGTTTCGGGCAGCAGTGGGTTGAAGCGATGGGGGAATTCGTTCGTGGGGTCGTCTACATCGTTGATGATTACCACCCGCCGCTCGGCTGCGACCGCGCCAATAACAGACACTGAGCCGATCTCCAACGCGTGCCGCCGCGCCAGCATCTCTTGGCCAGCTTCGCCGCGGCTGTAAGCAAGGCGCGCGACGTTTTCAAACTGGTCGATCAAAAACACCTGCGCATGGTAGAACCCCATCTCGTTGCAGATGAGGTTGATGCTGCGCTTCATGAGCTCGTCGAGGTCTTTCCAAGCGGTGCTCTCAAAGCCGATGCGCCCCATGACGCGCAGCTCGCGGTTGCGCCGCTCTACTTGGCGCGCGTAGCTGCGGTTGAGTTCTTCGATCTTGGCTATCACTTTAGGCGTGATCTCGCTCAGGTTGGGGCGATCCTCGTCTACCAACCGAGCTATCGTCTCGGCGGCTTCCTCCACTGGCCCAAGCAGTCGATTGACATAATTTCGAACCAACACCAAGAAAAGGGCCGCAAAGGCCAATATCGTTGAAAGCGAGATAAAGACGGTAGTCAGAGCGCCGCCGTACACAGAAAGCACGTTGTCGATGATGAAGATGTGCATCAGCGGGCCAGTCACATCTTGTAGCTTTACTGGCGCCACCGTGACCAGTTGACCGTCCTTAAACTGAAAGGTGGCGTTTATTGGTCGCAATTGGCTAAGGTAGGGCACGAGGACAGCGTACATCGGCGAGGTATCTAGGTTGCCTACGAGCGTGTCCATCTGCTCCAAATAGAGACGATTGTCAGAAAGGCTGTCGGCTAAGACACGGTTTGCGCCCGCGGTCATTATCACGTGGCGGTTTGGCACAAATTCAATAAAATTTGTCGTGGCGCGGTTGATGATGTTGAGCAAGTCGGTGGCGTTCAGCGTGACGCGGTAGACGCCAATGATGTTGTTGCCGCTGTCTTTCACAGGGTGATAGAGGGCAACCGCAGGGCGGATCGGCTCGATGAGTTCGTTGGTGTTCGGGTCACGCGCGAGCGTGACGCGCCCCATGATGACATTGGTGTCGCTTTGAGACACATTATAGAAAGCAGCCTCGGGGCGCACGAAAGCGCGTTCCTGTAGCTGCGAGGGCGGCACAATCTGGGGTTGGCCGCTGCTGTTGAGCATCTCAAACAGCACTGTGCCGTCTGTGGTCAAAAAGTCGACGTAGAGGATGTCCGAAGAGTGCATGCGGATGAGGTCCGCCGTGAGTTGGCTGATGACGGTAAGCTGCACCTCACCCTGCCTAAAGGCGGCAAAACGGCTGTCGCTGGCGGCGCGCCGGGTCGCATCAATCAGCGGCTGAAAGCGGTTCGCTACGTTGAACACGGCACGGTCGATGCTGGTTTCGTGGTCTCGCATCAGCAGCTGCGTTTGATCGACGAGGATGTGTATGGTCACAATCAAAGTTAGGACACTCAACACGCCCACGATAATCAAGTTCAAGCGGTGGTTGAGCTGCTGACGGAGTGAAGTAGCAGAACGCGGGCTTGAACGCAGCATCTAGCTAAGCCTCCTGTCTGAATCGGACGATGAAACGAGAATAGCGTTTTCAGCCAGTGTGTAGCCACTGTCCGCGCCGTTTGTGTTGAGCCGCACGCCAATCTGGGGCGTGCCGAGGGTGGCGCTCAACTCACGAATAGCAGTTTCAAAGATGCCTTTGACGGTGTTTTCAGTGCTCAGCAGGTCGCTCACATTGCTGACGAACGCCTCGCGCTCAGCGTTGCGCGCGTTCTCGAGGAACAGGCGAGCGTTGTCGAGGCTGATAGCAAGGCGTTCTACTAGTTCTTCCGCCAGCAGCACTTTGCCATAGCTAAAATCGACCTCGCGCAGCTCGAGCTCAACCACGCCCACGACGAGGCCGCGCAGCTTGATCGGTATGACGATAGGGATCGTGCGGTAGTCGGTGCGCGTGCCGACGGCGGTTCGGCCAGAGCGGATCACTGCCTCGCGTAGGTCGCTTGTGTCGTAGCCCGTTTGATTGCCTGCGCTGGCGCTCAGCATGGGGGCGCGCAGCAGCGCGAACAGCTCCTGCCATGAGCGCTGCGTGCGCTGGCGCGTCTCTCGCTCGACTGTGCGCAGCAGCTGCTGCGATTTCTCGCTCAGCTGCGCGTTTTCAATAGCAATCGTGATCTGATTGGCGAGGGTTTGCAGCGTGGCAATCAATTCTTGTGAGAAGCTGTCGCGCTCTTTGCTCTGCACGTCGAGCGCGCCAATCACCCGATTTTCTAACTTCAATGGGATCGCCAGCTCGGCCTGTGTCTCAGGCAAGAACTCATTCTGACGGTGAACGGCGCTAGCGCCGATGTCACGCACGACGACGATCTGACCCTGCTCGGTCACTTGGCCGATGACCGACACGCCGCCGACTTCCAAGCGATGGCCGCGCCTCAGCAGTTCTTGCCCGGCGCGCCCCGTTGACGCGCGCAGCACCGCGTACCGCCCCTCCGGATCAATCAGGAACACCTGCGCGTGGTAGATTACAGGGAAGTTGTCAGTGATGAGGTTGACGATGCGCATCATCAAGACGTCAATGTCGCGCACGTCAAGCGCCACTTGCGCAATTTCCTGAGTGAGCTGCACCTCGCGGTTGCTTTTGGCTGTTTGGGTCTTTAGGTCACTAAACACTTGCTGCACCTTCTCGCGCATGATGGCGAAGCTGCTGTTTAGCTGGCCAAGCTCGTCAGGGCGTGTAGTGGAGGGCAATGGAGCGTTAAAGTTGCCGCTGGCGGCGGCTTGAATGGCCGTGCGCAGCTGGTTGACAGACGGCACGATCGCCTGCGACAGCAGCAGCACTAAGCCTGCAATCAACAGCGTTAGAACTAACACCAGTGGGAGGCCGACCGTTGAAAAGTACTCTAACCGCTCTGTGATGATCAAGCCGCTGTCGGCCTCAGTGATGAAGCCCAGCGTTTGATCGAGCACGCGAATGAAAGAGTAATAGCCAATGAGCTGGCGTGTTTCGCCCTGTCGGCTGATGTCATAAGTGAGAACACCGCTGGTGGTGCCCTCCAACGCACGCTGTACTGCAGGGGTGCGCACATCAACCAAGTTCTCGCGGCGTATCTCGAACAGCTGTAGCACCGTCACGCCATCCGACAGCACAACAAAGCTGTAAAGCGGCAGCTCGACCTCTGTGGCTAGGTGACGCTGCACGATTTGGCTGACATCGAGGTCCAGCACGAGATACCCCACCGTGATCCCCACGATATCCTTGAGGATCAGCACCACCTCAAAATTAGGTAAGCCAGTGCGGGTGGTGGCGATGAACAGGCGTGTCGTCGTCCCCATAGCTGCTTCGCGCGCGCGCAGGAAGGTTTCAGACCTTTCCTCGTTGGGCTGACGCACGTTAAAGGGCAGCGTGCGGTTGCTGTTGGCTTCTGCCAACAAGACTTGCCCCTGCGTGCCCAGCAGCCAGTAGCTGTCTACAAGACGTGTGTCGATGCCGAAGAAAGTGCGGCGCAGGTCAGCGTTGGTGCGGTCGGTCAAGCTCTGGCGCGTTTCGGGTGTCGTCCCCGGAAGGGAGAGGTTGCGCGCCGCCGACACCACTAGCGTATGCGTGGACGAGTTATTCTCCACACTGTCGAGCAAGCGCAGCGCTGCTTCAAGGTCCGTCTGGATGAGATACTCACGATAGCGACCGACCTGCTCCACGAGCGCCGAGAGGTTGCGCGCGTTGAGGCGGTTGGTTGCGTCCACCACCACCAGCAGCATCATGCCGACGGGGATCAAAACAGCGACCCCCAGCACCAGCAAAAACTGGCTCCAAAGTGGGAAGAAGCGCGCTTGTGCGTTCATGACCTTTCCTCTCCTTCCAAGCTGAGCACTCGCACCGACGTATTGACCGCGCCGAGCGCCTCGTTGAACTGATCAGCGGCCGTGTTCAGCAGCAGCCTAAGGTCAGTTTGGCTAAACAAGACGCTGGCCACCTCGCTGGCTTTGGCTTCGCGTTGAGCTTGGCTTTGGCTTTGTTGCAGCAGGCGGCGGTTTTCGAGCGCTAGCGCCAGACGATCCACGACGTTTTGGATCAGCTCTTGCTGGCGCGAGTTCAGTTGTTGGCTGCGAGCGATGCGGAAAGAGACCGCCCCCAGCAGCACGTCGCGCAGGCGGATCGGAACCATGACCAACGTGCTGTCCCCATTCGGCTCCATGACAATTTGACCAGCGTGCAGGCTGGCGTAGGTGGCGGCTGGCAGTTGATCCAGCGCCATCATCGCTGCCCCAGATCCGACATCGTAGCCGAGTGTGCCGCGGACCACTTCTTGTAGGTAAGTCTGCCACGTGCTGGCGTCTACCTCGCGACGGTTTTCTCGCTCCAGCGCTTCGATGCGCCGGCGCAGCCCAGCGATCACCGACTGCTGAAGCTGCACATCCGCGTAAAGCTGGCTGAGCAAGCGAACGCGCGCCAGCGCCAAGCCCAACCGCTGGCCATACGTGCGAAACACTGACATCTGCCCTTCTGAAAAGACGGTAACCGCGCTCAGTTGGAAGTCGAATACCCCTAGCACTTTGCCATCGGCAACGAGCGGCACGAGCACCGCCATCTGCATCCCCGCGCCGAGATGACGCCGACGCTGGTCGCTGCTGTCGGGGAGGATGGTCAGCGCCTCGCCCGTTCGGATCGCCTCGCTGACTGCTGAAGCCGCTGCCAGATCGAGCGGCTCGCCCGTTAAAACTGTTCCATCCAGCGATTCATAGTACGGCGTGGCACGGCTGCCGGTGCTCTGCTCTATGAGGTAAATCTGGACGCGGTCAAAGCCTGCTTTTGAGTTGCGCAAGCTTTGGGCGATCAACGTTGGCTCGTCGATGTTGAGCGTGTCTAGTTCGCTTAGCTCCAACGCCCGTTGATAAGTGCGCATATCGCGGCTGAAAGCCTGTACGAGGCGCTGCTGCGCCCCACCGAAAACAAACATAAACTGGCCACATAAGGCTACGATCAGCAGCACCGAGAACAGCGTCGTTGGACGGTTGGCAGAGGTGATCGTGAGGTCGATGACCGGCTGTGACAAGATGACGTAGGCAAACACCCCCATTGTCAAAAGGGTCAAGGTGACAATGATGCCACGCGACGACAGCACCCCCGCCACCGTGATCGGCAGCAAGAGGCTGAGCAGCGTGGCAAGGCTCACCTCAATTTGGAACACAGCGATGAGCGTCGCAATGGTGATTAGCATCAACAGCAGGTTGCGCGCAATCAACACGCGCCCCGTCTGCACCATATAAGCGATCAAGACGACGAGAACATAATCCGCGCCGACGCTAAACACAACTGGCGGCGTCGGCTCGAAAAAGCCGACAGCAAGCGGCAGCACTATCCCCAGCGTCAAAATCCCTGACAAGGCGATAGTGTAACGCAGCAGATCACGCGCGAGGGTCAGTTGATACGGATCGCGGTAGTTGTATCGGAGCCGAAACAGCGCACGAATGCGATCAAGAAGCATGTGAGCCTCCATTTGTCCCTTGCATCGCCACGTTGCCTAAGCGGATGGAAAGA
The DNA here is from genome assembly GCA_034432435.1 of Anaerolineae bacterium. GTDB lineage: Bacteria > Chloroflexota > Anaerolineae > Aggregatilineales > Phototrophicaceae > JANWYT01. The sequence goes on along the minus strand of DAOUBS010000214.1, from coordinate 15,963 downwards.
TCAGACGTGCCCAACGTTTCCGCCAGCCCCTCCAGCGTGCGCTGGAGCATCGCCTCAAGCGATTCACTTGCTTGCAGCTCGGCGACGATCTCGTTGACGCGCTGTTCCTGGATTGTGGCGGCTTGTGCCTCTTCAAACAGGCGGGCGTTCTCAAGGCTGATAGCGAGGCGCTCCGAGATAGTGCGCATCAGCTCAGCTGTCTCGTGGATGTAGCTCGCATCTGCTAGTTTGACTTGCAACGCGCCGATCACCTCACCGCGCAGCTCGATCGGCACCGCCACCCAGCGCCCGCCGTCCTCCGCTTCTGCTGACACCGCACGACGCCCCTGCACCGCCTGCATCATCGGGGGCGTCCACTCCGTGCTTGGTGAGAAGCCGTCCGGTTCCAGCTTCACGCCAGTCACCCTCCCACCTGAACGCACGTATTCTGACCAAATCTGGCGAGTCAACTGGCGGCTGAGCCGTTCAACCTCGCGCAGGTTGGCCTCATTTTCCTGAGACACACGCCGCATCTGTTGGAGCGTCATCTGCTGCTCCGCGAGGGTGCGCGACTGGCGCAGCGCTTGCGAGAAGCCCAACGCCACAATCTGGAACGTGTTGAGCGCGTCCAACGTGAACGCGTTGGGGTCGGCGCTGTAAAGATCAAGCGCGCCGACGACGCGATCGCGATCAAACAACGGGATAACGGCCTGCGCTTGTACCCCGCCCACTCTCAAGGAGGGATCAGCTGTGCGCAGCGTGTCCAAACGCAGCGTAATCGTCTCCCCTGAGAGCAGCGCCCGCCCGACCGTGCTGCCCGTGTTGATCGGCAGCCGCTGGCCTCGCAGTTTTTCATCCGTCGCGGCGATCAGCACTGCCTCGTTGGACTGCTGGATAAAGTAGACCCCCACACGCAACAGATCGAACTGCTTCTGCAAGCCGCGCGCGGCGTACTGTGCAAGGCTGGCCTCGTCGGTGTAGCCGGCGAACGTGCTGCTGAGCTGAAGGCCGCGCTGAAGCACGCTGCTCGTTTGGCGAGCGCTCTTCAGGAACACATCCAGCCGCTCACGAAAGACGCGCAGCACCAACGAGCAGATGAACGCGATGACAAGAATCAACGCTGAGCCGAGCAGGGCGTCCTGGTTCTCTGGTTGAGCGTGGTTTATCTCCAACAACAGAACTTGCACCGGCGCAGCAATTAAAACGATGGGGTACACCCGACGGCTGGTGATGAAAGGGATCACCAGCAAAACGATCAAAGCGAACGGCAAGGGGGGCAGCAGCAACAGCGACGTAATCCGCAGCGTGAAGATCAGTACAATCACGTCGCTGGTCAACTGCACGGCAAAGCGTAGAACAATCGACAGCAGCGACAAGCTCGCCAGGACTACAAATAACAATGGGGCAGGAGGAACCGGACGCTGCGCAGCAATCTCCCCCAGCAGCAAAAACCCGTTGACAATGAGCGCCATGATCAGCAGCGCGCCAATCAGCGCGCGTTGCAGTTCGTCCACATAGTTGACGAAAACTTGCGAAGTAGCGAGCCGACGCTGGTTCATGCTATCTCCTCAATCGCCCGCATGGGCGGCAGTTGATCGGGGGTTCCTAGGCGAACGCTGACGTGACTCACTTGCAGCAGCTCGCTCAGGCTGCGGGCGGTCTCGGCTAACATCACCTCGACGTTCGTTGTCGTCTGGATGCGCGCGCTGATGACGTTGATGAGCGACTCGCGCTGAGCGCTGCTCTGGCTTTGCTCCAGCAGGCGTATGTTTTCAATGGCGAGGCCGAAGCGATCTGCCAGCTCGTTCACCAGCTCCATCTGTGCCGGGTCAATCACTGCATCAGGCGGCAGTTCTAGCTCGATTGCACCGAGCACCTGGCCGCGCGCGCGCAGTGGAATGGCCAACACCCCATCGGCAGCGTGCGGTCGCCCGGACTGCACAACTGCATCAATATAAGGGGAAGACACATTAGCGCTCGTCAGCGCGCCGCTGGCAGGGTCATATTCCATGCTGGCAAATTCCCCCTTCTCTTTGAGATACTCGTTCCAAGCCCGCCCGATGAGGCGTTTGTTCAAACGCTGCACCTCAGACAGGGCGTTGCGCGCCTGTTCAGCTAACCGCACGTTCTCGCGCAGCCGATCTTGCGCCGCTTCAACCTGCTGCACACTGTTGACCACGAGCGCCAGCGCATCCGCCAGCGTGATGAAGTCTACTAATTCAACATTGACGTTCCGCTGGCTGCTCTGCAAGTCAAGCACGCCCAAAACGCGCTGGCCGAGGTGCATCGGCACGGCGATCTGGGCTTGCATACCGGGCAGTAGCATAGCCCCCTTTACAAGGTTGTCGTCCATGATGCGCGTCTGAATTGTGCCCAAGAGCGCCGCTTGCCCCACCGGCGACACATCGCCCACGGTGAAGCGCCCCTGCTCGCTGGTGCGCAGCACACCGACGCTTTCAGCCAGCCCAGCGTACAGGCCTTTGTCGTCGATGAGATACACAGCTAAGGATTCCAACGACGGGTAAGCTGTTTGAATCAGCCGTAGGCTGTCAGCCAGCGTCTGGCTCAGGGACTGCTGGGCGCTGCTCAGGCGGGTTAGCTGGCTGATGATCTCAGCAAAGCGAGTGCGTTCGCCACCGACCAAGCGCTGCTGTTCGAGTTGGGCTACGTCGAACAAGCGCAAGTAGAAGAAGCCAACGATCCCTGTCCCCGTCATGACCAAGAGCACGCCCAAAATCTCCTCAGCTGAGAGTGTTCCGGGGTCAGCGATCAACAGCATGGTGGAGAAGACGATCGTGAAGATGCCGCCCCACTGGTTGATGAGCAAGAACCCCAAAAAGACAGCGAGTGGAAACGCGGTCACAAATGTGGCGTTGTCAAAGCTCTGTTCAGGCACGATAAGCACTAAGATGCCGGTCACCCAAAAGACGCTCAGCACTAGCGTGATCCCGGCTGTGATGAGGCGCTTGACATGAAGCAGCGTCAACGTCACAAGGGCCAATAGAACGATGCCGCTGTACACGATCAGCAGGTCAGGCCGCTCTGCGAAAGCGACTAACGCAGTGACGCGCGGAGCGTCTGGGGCGGCGCTGGGCAGTACCCACTCTGGGACGAAGAGCACGTAAGTGAACGTGACGATCACCGCCGCAACTTGCAGGACAGCAACGTAGCGTGCGCGGTTGCGCTGAACCAAGTTCGCGTACTGCGGAAATTCGAACAAGCCCTCAATTCTGCGGATCACAGGATCAGCCTTTCTTCTCATCAAAGGTGACGCCGAGGCGGATACGCGCGCGTGACGCGCCAAACGCAGTTGTCAAGGCCTGCAGCATTGTCTTGATGATCGCATTCATTTCGGTTTGCTGCTGAATGGTGGTGGTTAACTCCGCGGCGCGCGCCTTCACGCTCAACTGACGCTGCGCTCTGCGATAGGCGAGCACGTTTGAGAGGAGCAGCGCCGTTTCGTTGGCGAACTGCTGAAAAATGTTGAAGATCGCTGGCGCGTAAGCGTAAGGCTGCACGCTGCCCAACTCCAGCACGCCGAACGGCTCGGCTTGCGTGATGAGCGGATAGGCCACCAGCGAGCGGATGCCTGCTGCCTGTGGGTAGTTCCACGCGGTGTTACTGGCCAAGTCGTGAACGATGATGGGCGCAACGTCCAAGAAGGCTTCATGATATGGAGTGCTGCCGCTGTCCTCTATGCGCCGCCCCTCTGGGGTGATCGTGGCAGCGCCATCACGCCACAGCGCGGCCTGTTGCAGGTGCGCTTGGTCACCGCGCCGCAGATACAGCGCAACGTAGTCGAACGGTTCCAGCGCCCGCGCTGAGTCTAGCACGATTTGCAGGGCTTGCGCCAGCTCGGTATCGGCGGGAATGCGGCGGGCATAGTCGTTGATCTTTTGTAATTGTTCGGCGTGGCGCTGGCCTTGCGCTTGTAAGCGCAGGCGCATCACAGCGGAAGCCACTTGGGCAATAGCCACACGCAAATAGGCTTGACGGACCGCATCCGGCAGTGCACGGAGTGCGCCAAAATCGAACCCGATGGAGCCGAGCAAGTTGTTCTGTGCGCCTATAAGAGGCAGCAGCAGCATGCTCCTAACGCCCACTTGCAGCAGGATCTGACGCAGGTCATCGCTGATTAAGGGGCTGGTCGTGACGTCATCAATCAACAGGTCGCCACGGGTGCGGCGCAGGATGGTCGTCGGATTCGTGCTGTCATTGGGCAGTTCTGTGCCGAGCATCGGTGTGGGGGGGTACTCCGCGATGAGGGTTGCTGCGCCGCTCACTTCGTGAATGCGGACGATGCCGACGTGATCGGCATTGGCGAACGTTTGCAGCGGCTGCGCAATCCCGTTGAGCAGCCCTAATTCGGTCGATTCGCTGATAATCACCTCGTTGAGGATGGTCAGCAGCTTTAACCCTTGCTCATGAACGCTGGGGGCGTGATCTATCGGCAGGTCAGACATCGCGGCGCTCCTCAAAGTAAACTAACTGATGCGTGTTACTGCCACTCCCAAACTTGCTCGCCGGCCAACAGCCGTCGAATTTGATCGGGGAAGCGGTCTGGGTCAAGCGGTTTGCCGAGGAACCCGTCAAAGCCCGCTTTCTGAGCGCGGCGCATGTCGTTTTCGCTGGCCTCAGCCGTTACCGCACACACGATGGTATCCCTTAGGCGTGGGTTGGCGCGCACTTTTTGCAGCGCCTGATAGCCGTCCTCATAGGGCAGACGGATGTCCATCAGGATGAGATCGATGCGTGGGAGTGTCTCGGCAAACTGCACGACCTGCCAGCCCGACGTTTTCCACTCGCAGCGCTGCACCCCCATAAACGCTAACATCCGTGCGATGAGCACAAAGTTCGGCACGTTGTCTTCTACAACAAGAACGTGCGCTTCGCTTGGGTCAATTGGAGTTCTTATGGCCATGGCTGTTCTTGCCTTATCTGCGAATATATCGCATCATTTCGTCAACAAACGAATCAATGTTGATCGGTTTGCTGATGTAGCCGTCACATCCTGCTGCAAGGATCATCTCACGGTCACCAGCCATCGCCAGCGCCGTCAGCGCGATCACCGGCACATGCGACAGTTCGGGCGTCTCGCGGATTTGGCGTGTCGCGGTCAGCCCATCCACGCCGGGCATGCTAATGTCCATCAAAATGATATCCGGTGGGTTAGCGAGGGCTTTCTGCAAGCCGAGCGAGGCGCTGTCGGCTTCATCAACAACAAATCCCTCCGCCATCAAGATGCGGCGCACTAGCAATCGGTTGCTTGGCTCATCGTCGATATATAGAATATGCATTCGCCCAGCCTATCGGTCTTTCCTAGAGTTCTTTCATAAAAATTATAGCGCGTAACAGCAATCAAAACACTCATCAATTGTCAAGATTCTTTACTTTTCTTGAACGGCCTTAACCCTTGGGCTTTAACGTTCGAGCGCGGCCAACCGCAGCGGCTCGGCGTTGACCTGTTCGAGTGTCTGCCAGTTGTAGATGTACACTCCTAGTTGATAACTGCCGGCGGGCAGCGCACTCCACGGCAGGGTGGTATAGGTGCAGGCGCGCGGGCGCTGCTCTGGCAGGCCGGCATCCTGCGCCGCCACGGGCTGGCCATCCACGTTGAACAAGCGCAGCGAATACGAGTAGCCGCTGCGCGGCAGGTCGGGCACATCCCAGACGAGCGCCACGCCCAGTTGTTCATCGGCGTGCAAGCGCGGCGCATAGAGCGCGATGGGGCCGGTGTCTACGTTTGACACCTCGGCCAGCGGCAGATCGCCGGCCGCTGGGCGCAAGTAGAAGCGTAGGCGCACGTCCGGGCGATCGAGCAGCGTGCCGCACTCAGCGAACTGTGTCGCAAGGATGTAATTCACCACGCCGGAACGGTTGGTCGTCGGCAGATCCGGGATGACCGCCGTCCACACGCCGCTCACGCCGTCGAACACGGGCAGCGCCTCGCGCAGGTAGCTGTTGTCGTCTGTCTTGAGCGAGAGGTTCATCAGCTCGAACTGCTCAGCGCGGCGCACCGGCAGGCCGCGGAAGAGGTAATCGTTGGGGAAGAGTTGAAACGGCTCAAAGCCCGGCCGAGCGATGTGGATGATCAGCGCGTCGGCGGGGGTGGCTTGGGCGCGCACGATGTCCATCGCTTGGTACATGCCGCTCGCCGGGGCGCGGTACACCTGCCCGAACAAACCGCCGACAAATTCCGGGTTGAAGCTCTGGCCTGCGCCGACGAGAGCGATCATGCCGACGAGCGCGGCCCCGGGCCACCCCCGCCGATCCGCCGTGCGCAGCGCGAACGCCGCCACCAGCGCCAACGCAGGCAGCAGGAAGATCAAATAGCGCAGGTGCACCATGAAGGGGATGCGCGCGTTAACCACCACCACCAGCGCCATTGAGACCACCACCCAGCACGCGATCAGCGTCCACGGCGTGACGAACAGCTTGCGCGGCGGCTGCCAGCGCCACCCGGCCAGCAGCAAGCCCGCCACCAGCAGCAAGATCAGCGCGTTGCCGTTGGCGGCGGTGGCAAAGAACGACGGCAAGAACTCCGCCGCAGTCATAGACGTGTTGTGGCGCGTGACCTCGCCCGCGCCGCGCTGCGCGACCTGAAGCGTGTTGCCCAACCACGGCACGAACAACAGGCCGCCGACGGCCATCGCCCCCACCGTCTGCCACCAGCGGCGCGTCGCGCGGCAGTTCAGCAGGTGGTAGACCCCTAAGACCGCGCCCATCGCCAGCGCCAAGTAATGGGTGTAGACCAGCCAGCCTAACGCCAGCGCCAGCGCTGCATACCAGCCCCAACGCGGCTGTGCCTGCTGATGGATGCGCCAGTAGAGCCAAACGACAATCACTGTCAGCGCGACGAATTGGGTGTAAGCCCGCGCCTCGTGCAGATAGTCGATGAAGAACGCCCCTGTTCCCAGCAGCGCTGCCGCGTAAAGGCCGACGCACCGCCCCGCCATATCCGCCCCGAGCCGATACAGCCACGCCACCGCCACGATCCCCCACAGCAGGCTAAACGCCCGCACGGAGTACGGCGTGCCTCCGATCAGGTCGCCCCATGCTTTCAGCTCGATGTGGTACAAGACGCCCATGCCGCCGATGTCGTCGGTGATGGTGCGTTCAATCACACCGCGGTAGGTCAGCGGCCCGTCGACCAGCCCCGCGTTGCGCATCGAGAGGTATTCATCGGTGAAGAGCAGATCGTAATTCAACAGGCGCGCGCCCAGCAGCGTAACTACGATCAGCAGCGCGGTCATCCACGCCAAGTAACGACGTTGCATCATAGCCAACCTTGTGTACGGGGGCTATGATATAATGAAAAGTAGGCCGAAATGTAGAGGCGTGGCGCGCGGCTCGCCGCCTAGAAGAAGCCGCGCCGCCCGAAGCGCTCTTCTTTCCACGGGTCGCCGTCGTTGTGATAGCCACCCTGCTCCCAGAAGCCGGGCTTGTCCACTTGGCTGAACTCAAGGCCGCGCAGGAATTTAGCACTCTTCCAGAAATAGCGCTTGGGGACGAGCGTCCGCAGCGGCGCGCCGTGGTCAGGCGTGAGCGGTTCGCCGGCGTACTTGTAGGCCAGCAGCACGTCGTCTTCCATCATGGCTTCAATCGGCAGGTTGGTCGTGTAGCCGTGGTCGCAGTGGGCGATGACGAACTTGGCAGTAGGCTTGACACCGAACAGCTTCACAAATTCCTTGAACGGCACGCCCTCCCACACGGTGTCGAACTTGCTCCAGCGCGTTACGCAGTGGATGTCGGCGGTGATGGTCTTGGTGGGCAGTTTGAGGAACTCGTCCCATGTCCAGCGCATTTCGCGCTCGACCTCCCCCCACACGCGCAGATCCCACGTGGCGGGGTCAAACGGTGGGTTCGGGCCGTAGGTCAGCACTGGGAACCCCGTCGTCAGCGACTGGCCGGGCGGCAGGCGGTTGCTCTTGCGCATCTCGGTCTCTTGCTTGCGACGGCTCAGCAGATCGTCAAACAGGCTCATGATGTGTTCCTTGTTACTTCAGATGACACGGTGATTATACAGCAGGCGGTTGAGAAGCAGATGAGGACACACCGGTCAGCAGGCTCTCAAACGCGCGCTCGTAGGCGACGCGCATCGCCTCGACGCTGAAGCGCTCGGCCACGTGACGGCGAGCGGCCTGCCCCATCTGCGACCGCAGGGTTGGGTCGCGCAGCAGCAGCAGCGTGTAAAGCGCGAGCGCGGTCACATCGCGCGGCGGGACGAGATAGCCCGTCTCGCCGTCGAGCACCGTCTCAGACGGGCCGCCGGCGTTGGTACTGACGACCGGCACGCCGCAGGCCATCGCCTCAAGGTTGGCGATGCCGAAGCTCTCGAAGTGGCTAGCGCAGACCACGACATCTGCCGCGTGGTAGACAGCCTCCACGTCGTGGCGGAAGCCGATGTAATGCAGCCGGCTGCGCAGGATGGCATCGTTGGCCGCAGCTTGCAGCGTCGCATCGCGCAGGTTGGCGTCCGCGGCCACGCCGAACGTGTCTTCCCCGGCCACGATGAAGCGCGCCTCCGGGATTTGCAGCGCCACTTGACGGGCAACGGCTTGGAATACATCGTGCCCCTTGACGCTCTGAAAGCGCGCGATCATCGCCACAACCGGGGCATCGGGCGCGATGTTGAGCGCTTGGCGCAGCGCGGAGCCGTCGGCGGGCTGAAAGCGCTGCGTGTCGATCCCGCTGTAGATCACCGGGATCCGCTCGGGCGGCATGAAGGGTGGCTTGCCGAGGAACCCCGCGCGGATGCTGTGCGAGCGCGCCACCGCGGGCAGCGCGCGGAAGAAGTCACGCTGCCACGGCCACGGCCTGAGCCACCAGCCCCATACTACCCACATCAGCGGGACGCCGACGCGCGTCGCCGCCCCAACCATGAATGGCAGACTGTGATAATCGGCGTGAATGAGGTCGATGTGCTGGTCACGCAGCAGGCGCGCGATGCGCCCCACCACTGGGAAGCGCGTCCAGACGGGCGGGTAAAACAGCGTTGTCGCCCCGCGAAACGGCACAATGTGCACCGGCAACCCCAACGCCTGCCACCGCTCGCTGAGCTTGCCAGCGTGCGGCAGCATCAGGTGCGGCGTGTAGCGCTCGGACGGCAGGGACTGCGCCAGCGTCAGCAGGTCAGTTTCGCCTCCGCCGAGGCCGGTGTACCACGTGGAGAAGAGGATGCGTTTCATGGGGCCTATCATACCGCACGGCAGGCGCAAAGTCAGGCGAGCGCTGCCGTGCAGCTCACGCACACCCGCATCACATCGCCACCAAGCGCGCCACAAGCGCGGGCAGGCTGTGACTGGCAACAACTGCCGCCCGCAAGTCCGCGCCGATCTGCTGGCGCTGAGCAGGCGACATCGCCATGAGAGCGCGCAGCCGTTCGCGCAGGCCGTCTACGTCGGTGGGGTGCGCCACGCGCAGCGCGGCTTGATGCGCCCCCAGCAGGTCGTTGAACCCGTCCGACGCGACGATCGTCGGCAGGCCGCAGGCCATCGCCTCCAGCGCGGCTTTGTCGAACAGCCCTGGCGGCGAGAGGTTGACCGCAGCGTGCGAGCGGCGTGCTAGCGCGATGACCTGCTCCGACGAGAGCGCGCCGGTCAACTGCGCGGGGAAGCAGCGGGCGGGTTCGGCGGCCTGCGCGCGCACGGCTTGAGCGTAGGCCGCATCATCTGCTGTGAGCGCGCCCCCCACCAGCGCCACGCGCACCGGCAGATTGGCCGTCGCGGCCAGCAGGGTTGTCTGGTGCTTGATGGGTGAGAGGCGCGCTACTTGCATCACTTGGAACGGCTCCGGCGCAGGGTCGGCAGCGGGCGCGTACAGAGCAGTGTCGATCCCGTGGCCGACGACGTGCAGTTTGGGTGTTGAGAAGGGAAAGCTGTCCGCAGAGGCGGTGACGACCTGCCACGCGACGCGCTCCGCGAGCTGCAAGAGGCGGTGGTTCTGGCGATGGGTGTACCACAGCAGGATGGGGACGCGCGCGGCTTGGAGCAGCGGCGCCCCCATCACGGCGAACAGCGGCATCATGTGGGCAAAACAGCGCTCATAGCGCTTGCGCCGCAGCAGCCCCGTGAGGATCGCATAGAAGCGCAAAGCGCGCGCCGGCTCGCTCAGGCCGCGCTCCTTGCCGACGGAGTAAACGCACACGTTCGGCGCAGTGGCCAGCCGCCCCGTCCGCATCGTCACCACGTCAAGCGTCTCATAGTGCTTAGCCAGTTCGTTCAGCCAGCGCGTCGTGAAGCCCAAGATCGGGTCGTCGGCGTCGGTGGCCAGGTTGAACACGAGCAGGTGGCTCATGCGCCACCCTGCGCCGCGAGGAAGGCCTCATACTCCTCGGCGGTGGCCTCTGTTCCGTTGGTGATCGTCTTCTCGAGGATGTTGTGGTTGCGGTCGAGCGCCAGTTCGATCTCCACTTGGAAGGGACAGCGCTGCCCGCGCGCTAGCTTGCGCACGAAGAAGCTTTCGCCGTCGTCGCTGCGGCTGAGTTCGTTCATTGTGTCGATGCGCACCTTGAGGATCTCATTGCAGGCCTTCGGCTTGACGTAGAGCACCAGCGCCCGATCTTTCGGCGGGGCCGGCGCGAAGAGGCGTTTGAGAAATTGCATGAGGCGGTCTCCCTCGTCGCTTCGTTTATGACCCTATCATAGCAGATCGCGCGGCGCACAGCAGCACGACAGCGCACGCTCTAGCCTACTCTAGGCGCACGTCCCAACCTGCCTCAAGCGGCACAGCCACCCACAGCGGGTGAATGAGTTCATAGTTGCAGTCGCCCTCGACGCTGAAAGCAGCGCGCAGCGTGACCGTGCGCGCCGCTGCATCGCGCTGCTGCGTGAGCGTGTGGCGGGCCGTGCAGCCCACCCCATAGCTCCACACCCCGACGAGCGCGCGCCCACCGAGGAAGTCAAACGCCCCGCGCGAAACAGGGCGGCGACAGTGTTCAGATTGGTCGATCTCATTGTAAAGGCGCGCCAGGTCGGCCTCTGTACGCAGCACGAACGGCCTGTCACGACGTTGATAGGCTGCCTCAAAACAGACCCCCGCCATGACTGCCCGCGCGTCCTCCAGCCCGTCGAGCGGGTCGGGCGTGGCGGTGGGCGCAAGCGTGGCAATGCTTATTCGCGGCAGGGTGGGCGGCGGCAGTTCCACAGCGGGCAGCGTCAGGTTGCAGGCGACGAGCAGCAGCGCCGCGCCCCACAGAGCGAACGCGCCCCTCATGCCTGAACCTCTCGTCGCATCCACACGAAAAACATGCTACACTGTCCTAAACTTATTGACGCATCCTGTGGCCTATTGTGGCGCAAAACGAGTCAGGTTAGAACTATGCGCATCCTTGTCATCTCTGACATTCACGCCAATTTAACGGCCTTCAAGACCGTGCTCGACGACGCGCGCGGCCAGTGGGATTTTGTCTGGTGCTTGGGGGATGTCGTGGGCTACGGGCCTGACCCTAACGAATGCGTAGAGCTGCTCAACACGCTGCCGCACTTGTGCCTTGCCGGCAACCACGACTGGGCCGCGCTGGGGCGCTTGGACGTGCGTACCTTCAACACCGACGCGCGCCGCGCCGTCGAATGGACGCAGGAAACGCTCAAGCCCGAAGCCGTAGCCTATCTGGAGGCGCTGCCAGTGACCTTCGTCATCGGCCAGTACACGCTCGTCCACGCTAGCCCGCGCGAACCTGTTTGGGAGTATATCCTTGAGCCGCTGGTGGCCGCCCTCAACTTCAGCCACTTCGAGACGCCCTACTGCTTCGTCGGGCACACCCATCAGCCGGTGATCTACGAACAGGTCAGCGCCAACGGGGACACCGTCCCGCGCGAGCCGCGCTATCGCCAGCCGTTTACCCTCAACGGCAAACGCCAGATCGTCAACCCCGGCAGCGTCGGCCAGCCGCGTGACCAGAACCCCGACGCCGCCTATGCCCTTGTCGACCTCAGCGCTAACACCTTTGAGCACCGCCGCATCCCTTACGACGTGGCCGCCGTGCAGAAGCGCATGCGCCAGCACGGGATGCCTGAACGCTTGATCACACGCTTGGAGCACGGTTGGTAGATGGCCGAGCGCTTACAAGACGACGCCAGCGTCAAGACGCAGTACTACCTGGCGCAGATCTATCGACTGGCTGATTTCGATCAAACCAGCGACTACATCACCACCTCGGCCCTCGCGGATGCGCTGATGGTGACTGCTCCCGCTGTCAACCGAACTGTGAACCGACTGAAAGAGGCCAGCCTGCTGGAGCACGAGCCGTACCGCGGCATCCGCTTGACAGAGAAAGGCCGCCGTGAAGCCCTGCGCTACCTGCGGGTGCAGCGCATCGCTGAAGCCTTCTTGACCAAAGTCATGGGGCTGGACTGGGCCAGCGCCTACGAAGAGGCCACCGCGTTGAGCCTCTCGCTGAGTGAGGCCATCGTCCAGCGCATGAACAAGATGGCTGGTGAGCCGCGCTACTGCCCGCACGGCGAGCCAATCCCAAGCGCAGACGGCCAGATCGAGGTGATGAACGATCACCCCCTTTCGGGCACGCCCGCTGGCCAGAAAGTACAGGTGACACGGATGCGCACGCGCGACAGCGACCGGCTGCACTACATTGCCGCACTGGGGCTGCTGCCCGGCACGCCGCTCGAAGTGCTGCACGCCGCCCCCTTCAACGGCCCGATGCAGCTTCGCGTCAAGAACGAGTACCGTATCGTCGGCCACAACCTCGCCGAGCTGGTGCGCGTGCGGCCAGTGGCCAGCGGCTGAAGGCTTGCTTAGAAACTGGCCACACCCCCTGTGAAATTCGGCACAATGGGGATAGCCGTCTGCTCTTGATTGATGAGGATGTCATGGCCAATCAACGCCGCCGCGAAGCCGACCCAAACCCGTCTTTTTTCAAGCGCTTGGGCATGCCGCAGCTCCCGCCCCCGTGGGGGCTAGGTGATGTGTTGACCCTGCTGATCGTGCTGGCCCTGGCCATGCTGCTGGTGGCGGGGGGCGTCGCCAGCGTCAACAGCGCTGACCCCGCGCTCGTGACGCCGATTGCGCTGGCGGTGGGGTGGGGCGTGGGCGGCTTCTTGGTGATCGCCTACGTGTGGCTGACACGCCGCCGCACCCCTGAGGACTGGCAGGCGCTGCGCCTAGAGCGCGGGCTGCTGCCGCTGCCGCTGCTGCTGTTGATGGGCGTGGCCGTGGGCGCAACCGTGGACACGCTGGCCGGGCTGGCCAACGGCGCGTTCAACCCGATTGCTGAGCTGCGCGGGCTGCGCTTGAACGACGGCGGCCAACTGCTGCTGGGAGGGGTGCTGGTGTGCGGGGTGCTGCCCGCGGCGCACGGGCTGGCCTTCACGGGGGTGATGCTGCCGGCGCTGCGCGTGCGGCTGGGGCCGCGCTTGGGCCTGCTGGCGACGGCGGCGCTCTACACGGCGTATCACTTCCTCGTCTTTGGCAGCACGCTCAACCCGAGCGATCAATTCTGGTACGGGGTGTTCGTCCCGTTTATGACGATGCTCAGCGTGGCGGCGCTGCGCGTCCGCACGGCCAGCACGCTGGGCGCAATCGTAGCGCTCAGCGGCGTAGGGATCATCGCGCTGGTGCTGGCGCTGCTGGTGGGCTGAGGCGGCGCATCCCCGCCGTTGGATGACTATCCCTTGCATCCCCTTTCATTCTCGTTTACAACTATCACGCTTCCTGCGTAAGCATCCCATTGAAGCAGTGGCAAGGAGTGCCTAAACATGGGTCAAAATTATGGTAAGCTGGGCAAGCGGCGCAGCAGCAGCGGCTTTCAGTGGTTTGTGCTGGGCTTCTTGCCGGGCATCTTGTGCGGCGGGTCGGTGATCTTCGCGGCGCTCTTCTTCGGGCCGCTGAGCGACCTGCGCGAGCCGCTGCCTACCTACACGCCCGCCCCGCGCATCGTCCAAGTCGTCACCGCTACGCCCGATCCTAACCAGCCTTCGCCCACGCCCTTTGTAGTGACCGCCACACCGGACACCTCTGCGGTGGTCTTAGCGCCTTCTGCCACCCCGACGCCCGACCCGGCGGTGATCGCCACCAACACCGCCGCGACTCAGATCGCCCTCACCCCCGGGCTAACCTCCCCGAACCAAGTCGAACAAGTCGTCGCCCCCAGCGTGCCGAACCCGACCGTTGCAAATCAGGCTGTGGTGGACATCCCGCCACAGTTGGCCAGCATCGTCACGACGATGGTCACGATCCCCGCCGGGACGTTCACGATGGGCACTAGCCCGCTGCAAGTGCTGGAGGCGGTTGATCAGTGCCGCAACCGCGACGGCGGCCTGTGCGAGCCGTCGATGGGCCAAGACGCCAGCCCTGAGTTCCAAGTGTCGCTCGACAGCTTCCAGATGGAGATCACCGAGGTCACATTTGGCCAGTACGTGGCCTTCCTGAACTACCTGCGGTCGCAGGGGGTGAGCCACCTGAACGGCTGCGGCGGCTTCCCCTGCATTCAGACGGCGAACGAAGTTTCTACCCGTGAAATCACCTTTGACAGCCAGAACTACAACGTCGCGCCCACGCTGTTGAACTACCCCGTCTACGCGGTGACGTGGTACGGCGCGCAGGCCTACTGCCGCGCGATTGGCCGCCGCCTGCCGACGGAAGCCGAGTGGGAATACGCCGCGCGCGGAACCGACCGCCGCTACTACCCGTGGGGCAACAACTGGAGCGAGGCGCTGGCGCGCACCAGCCGCCCGCGCGGCCAAGACCCCGGCCCGCGCCCAGTCGGCAGTTACCCCGCCGGGGCCAGCCCCTTCGGCCTGCTCGACATGGCCGGCAACCTCTCGGAGTGGGTCAACGACTGGTACAGCGAGACGATCTACAGCCAATATGCCAGCCTGCCGCAGCCGATTGTGAACCCGCAGGGGCCGCCGATTGCGCTGCAAAAGGTGCTGCGCGGCGGCAACTGGGACGCAGTGCCCTTCTTCGCGCAGACCATGATCCGCACCAGTTTTGCGCCCGCGCCGGATCGCATCAACGACGACTATTCGCGCTCGGTCGGCTTCCGCTGTGCGGCAGACGTCACCCCCACCGCGACGAACGCCGGCTTTGGCGCGCCCGCGGCGGGCGGCGCGCCTAACCCCGCCACCCTCGGCACGGAAAACTTGCCCGGCGCGGGGTCTTTCGGCACAGTGCCTGAGCTGCAACCAACTCAGCCCGCTGAAGGCTCACGCGGATAACGCCAACGCCATAAGCATTTAAGCACCCCGGCCTCGCGCCGGGGTTGTTTTTTACCTGTCTAGAGCAACTCACACTCAGCCACACAAATTCTAACTTAACCGCGCTGAAGACGGACTGTGTTCAACATATCAAAGTGAAATTTACCACAAGCGTAGACTTGCGGCGTATAGGTCTGGTACAAAGAAAAGCGTCTATTGGCCACAGGGTGAGAGCTGAGGGCCAACAGACGCTGATCGTTAACTGGAATCCTACGACAGATTCCGCAAAAACTCAAAGGAGTAACACGCTTATGTTGTCTCGTAAGGTTTGGCTGACGGGGTTTGCTGCCCTGCTGACGATAGCAGTTCTGCCGGTGGTGGGGCAAGAACGGCGCGTCCTGAACATCTACTCGGCGCGGCACTACGGCGCAATTGAGCAGGCGTTCGACTTGTTCACTGAGGAAACTGGCATTGAAATCCGCGTGTCGCAGGGGTCGCCGCAGGCGCTGCTAGAACGGCTGCGCGCCGAAGGTGAGTTCAGCCCTGCCGATATGTTCCTGTCGATCGACGCGGGCACGATGTTGCTCGCCAAGCAAGAGGGGCTGCTCCAGCCGATGGATGTCGCGCTGGTGGAGGGGCAGCTTGACGAAGGCATGTACGACCCGGAGGGCTTCTGGTTTGCGCTGTCGAAGCGGGCGCGCAGCTTCATGTTCAACCCAGCCACGGTTGATCCCGATCTGCTGGTGGATTACGCGAGCCTCGCTGACCCGATCTTCAAGGATCGCCTGTGCTTTCGTCCGGGGGCACACATCTACACGATCTCGCTCGTCAG
>DAOUBS010000213.1:0-4746 GCA_034432435.1 Anaerolineae bacterium | reverse complement strand
GGGGGGGGGGGGCTTGCGCTTGCAGCGCGCGCAGCAGCGCAGTCGGTTCACCTGTTGGTAGCATGAGCGCAAAGCCCCAGCGTGGATCATCTTGGGGGCGGTTGGGCTGCCACTCGCTGAGAATGGCCGCGCCGACGTAAGGCCACTCGCGCTCGACCCGCGCGAGGGCGCCTAGGGTGTAATTGACCTGTTGATCTTGGGTTACCTGCCCCCAGATAGAGGGCTGACCGCTCCAGTCGCCAGGCAGCGCGTTCCAACCCCACTCGCTGAACCAGAGCGGTTTGCCTGCGTCGCCGTACTCCAACATGATCTCACGCAGGGCAACAACGCGCGAGAAGTTGAGCCGTGACGGGCTGATTGTGCGGTCATCGGGTGGGCTGTCGAATCCGTAGGGTTTGGCGGCGAAGGCGTCTACAAATTGGCTGATGCCCTGCTGGTAGAGCTGGCGCAGATAGCGCCAATCCATGACATTGCGGGCGTTGTCTTCTGTCGTCGGGGCTAACGCCGCCGCGATGATCTTAGCGTCCGGATCCGCCGCGCGGATTGCCTCTGACGCGGCGGCCAACATTGCGGCATAGTGGGCAGAGCTAGGGAGAGTTTCTCCCCATGCGTCGTACAGATTGGGTTCGTCCCAGATCTGATAGTAGTCGACGGCGCTGCCGTAGCGCTGCGCAAACGCAGCAGCAAAGGCAGCGATGTCATCGGGGTTTTGGGGCGGCAGAGTCGGATGGTCTGGGTAGGCCGGCGCGGCTGCCCAGCGCGGTGTTCGGTAGAACACGGGGACGAGATGCAACTCTGGATAAGCTGCCAGCGCAGCGAACACTTCATCCCACGCTGACCAGTCGATCGCGGATGGAGATGGCTCCAGATCGCGCCAATCTACCATGTGGCGCAGCCAAGTGATGCCAGCTGAACGCATCTGTTGAAGCTGGTCATCTAGCGCAGACAGCTCGTATTGCAGCAAGTCGACGTTTACACCTAGACGCGGGATCCGCTCTGGTAGGGCTGGCGCGCGCAGGGGATATTCAACCCCGCGCGTGGTGAATTGGGCTTCAGCGTCGATGACTAGCGCGGCGGATAGCGTGCCGACAAAGAGCAGAGCAGAGACGATCAGCGCGATTCGGCGTCGCATCAGTTCGACCAGACAGGGTGCTCGGATTGGCCGTCAAACGTGAGCTGGTAAGCCGCCGACGTGACCACATCCACTACCCACAAGTTGCCTTGATAGATGACAGCGATCTGCCGCCCATCGGGACTCCACGCGAGCGTTTGCGGCGTCAGACCGAAATCGCGCGAGATGATGCCGGGCTGTGACGCGCTCGGGAAGATAACGCGCGCGTTGCTGCCGTCGCTGTCGGCTACGATCAGATCGTACTCGCCGTTGACGCTGTTGTATGGGTCACGTGCCCGCAGGTAGGCAATTGCGTTGTCGTTCACGCCGCCGAGAATGGGCGAATATATAGGCGAAGACCACATGCCGGCGCTGTCGTGCAGCAGCGCGCTGTAACGCCCGTTGACCTCGGCGATGACAGCGTCAAACACCGGACTTGCCTCTGGTGGTTCGCTGCCGAGCGGCGGCCCGTGAACGGTCGTGGCGAGCAGTTTTGCGTCAGGTGACCATGAGACGTTTGAACGCCACGACCAGTTTTGCGTTGTTCGGAAAATGGCGTAGGTAGCAAGGGGCTGCAAGCTGCCGTCTGCGCCAACGACGCCTAACGAGTCTGCACGGACATACGCGACCCGCTGACCATCCGGCGACCAGCGATAGACTGTGCCCCACCAGCCGGATAAACCACCGCTGGACTCGGGCACAATTATCGCGTTGTTGAGCGGTAGGCCGGTGTTGGGATCAATCTGCATGGTGAGCAGGTTGTTCAGAGAGCGCCAGAATGGGACGACCGCTTGCGGCTCGCTGGTGGAGTAGGCAAAGGTGTCGGGGCGGTTGTTGATCCATTCTGCGTAGATCACGTTCGTTGGCACAAGCTTTATGGCCTGCGCGTTCATGCCGGTCCCGCTCATCCAAAGCTGGTTGACAAACGCCGGATCGTCTGAGCGCGTGGTGTAAAGCAGGCGCTGGCCGTCAGCGGATAAACTGAGCACGTGCGAATCAAGGTTGCCGGTGTTGGTCAGCGGGCGTTTGGCGGTGCTGCTGCCGGTGATGATCCATGCATTGTTGTTGTTGATGTACGCCAGTGTGCCGACAATCGGGATCGGCTCAACGTTCGTGCTGATGCCTACGTAGAGGATTTCGTTGACCGGCGCGCGCAGCACGGTTGGCGCGCCGGTCGGGATGCGATCGCGCGGCACGCCGTCTTCAATGATGACGCGGTAACAAATTTGTTGAGAACCATTCTGACCGGGTTGGATGATGCGTTCCTCGTTGGGCTGCATGCCCTCGTTTTGAATGACTTCGCGGCTGAAGGGCAGCACCTGTGTCTCGCACTCGTTCGTCTCGGACACGCGCACGATTGTAATGCGCATGCCATCGCTGAGCTGCGTGAAGCGCGGCGGCGTGAGGCGATCGGTGTCGCCGACGCGGATGTTCACATCAGGCCGAGACAGGAACTCCTCAACCGTCATAGGTTCATCGAGGGAGTAGGTGAGTTCACGACCATCTGCCACGAGAAACACGATGAAGCTGTTGGCGACTTCGCGCGGCTGGCATGCGACGACAGCAGCCAGAACCACCAAGACAGAAAAAAGCGCTTTTAACATATTCATCTACCGTTGCGACGCTTGAGCAAGAACAGCCGAGGATGCAGACCATTCAACGTAATTGACAGAATTTTCTCAACCTGCCACACATCCTGCACGCTGGCAAGCACTTCCATCATCAGCCGCACCGCGTGGGTCAAGAAGACGCCGCGCCCCTCTAGCTTGGTGACGCGGGCAGTCTCGCGCAGCCATGCCGTGTAGAGCGCCCGTAAGTCCAGATTGTGGCCCATCCACTGGCCAAACGGTAAATCGCTCAACACGGCATCAAAGCTCGCACTGACTAAAGGCAGACAGTTTACATCCGCTTGGAGTAGTTGGCTGGCGCAAGCGTCGGCGGCTTGCATATGACGGCGCGTCATCTGGATATTAGCCCAATCAACATCTAGCGCTACGACAGACACCTGCGGGTGGATGAGAGTCGTTTCGATGGCGATGGTCCCGGAGCCGCTGCCCGCGTTCAAGAGTCGTTCACCAGAGGTTGGTTGAACGAGCATGGCCATCGCCGCCGCCACTGGCGCGTGGAGCGAACCGGGCAGGTTCTCACTGCGCCATGCGCGGGTGGCCCACGGGCGCGGCGTCTGTCGAATGAGCACGGCCCATCCATCATCGTAAAGCGTAGAGCGACGGATGCGGATGTGCAGGTCGCCTACCTCTCGCACTGCTTCGAGTTGAAGCGCAGTGGCCAGCTCAGCGATTAAGCGCCGCATGACCTCGGTTGATTTGCCGGCTGCGCTGATGCTCAACGTGGAGAAAGCAGGCGACAGAACGGCCTTGCACGATTGGATGATGCGCGACAGGTTTTGATGCCCTAGAAGGGCTTTGGGACGTGGAACGTCAAAGTCTAGGATCTCATACAGCGCAACAACTGTGCGGAGCACTTGCTTTGACGGGTAAGGCGCAGGCGATGCCGCGATCAGCGTGCCAGTTGAAGATTGCACCTGCGCGCTTGCCCCCCATGGCGTAGCAGCAAGCTCACGCTCGGCGATGCTTTCTAGACCGGGCGTGACAGTGAACTCGTAGCGAAAAAGCGGTGTCATGATTGATGGGGGCAGCAGCGGCTGCCGCTGCCCCACGGTCACTCCTTTAGCGGCGGTCAGGTTGGCCATCGTCCGCTGGGTTGTTGGTCAGGTTGGTCTGGCCAGAGCCGTCACCGTTCATGAGGAACACGTCACGGCTGCCGTCGCGCTCACTGACGAAGATGATACGTCCATCGCCTGACCAACGCGGCTGTGTGTCGGCGGCGCTGCTAGTCGTCAACTGAGCGACATCTGTGCCGTCGATGCTAGCAGTGAAGATGTCTGGGTCACCCTCGCGCGTTGAGACGAACACAATCTTGCCATCGCGCACGTCAGGTTGGTACTCCTCAGAAGCGTCTGTTGTGATCTGCGTAGCATCACCGCCAGCCGCTGGAATGAGGTATAGATCGTAGTTCCCGGCAAGGTTCGACGCGAAGGCGATGAACTCATTGCCGTGCCATGCGGGATGCGTGTCGTCTGACCCTTGGAAGGTGAGGCGCGTCTGCTCAGAGCCGTCGATGTTCATCACCCAGATTTCGTTGCTGCCGTCGCTGTTGCGGACGAACGCGATCTTAGCACCATCCGGACTGACACTCGGCAGGTCGTTGATTCCCTCGAATGTCAGACGCGTGACGTCGCCACCTTCAGCATTCATGATGTACAGGTGTGGCTCACCATCGCGCGTGCTGACGAACACGATGCGGCCATCAGGCGTCCACACGGGGGCGGTGTCATCTGCTGGGTGATCCGTCAGGTTGAAGACGTTCGCTCCATCGTCAGTCATGCGGAAGATGTCGAAATTGCCGCCGCGGTTTGACGCAAACACGATTTCACCGGTGGGGCTGGCTTGCGCGGGAGCGCTGACGGTCAGGAACTGCGTTTCCGTGTCGCTGCCGGCGGCGTTGGCAAGCGTCAGCGTGACGGTGTAGACGCCTGGAGTGTCGTAGGTGAAGGTGACCGGGTTGTCAGTCGTGTTGTCGGGGATGCCGTCGCCGTTGAAGTCCCACTGGAAGCT
>DAOUBS010000212.1:0-13270 GCA_034432435.1 Anaerolineae bacterium | reverse complement strand
ACGCTGGCTGACATCAACGCGGCGTGTGAGCAGACTGCATCTGCCTATGGGGTTGGGCTGCGGGCTGTTCAGAGCAACCATGAGGGCGCGTTGGTGGATGCGCTGCACGACGCGCGCGGTTGGGCGGTGGGCGTCGTCATCAACGCTGGCGCTTACACTCACACCAGCATTGCGCTGCGTGACGCGATCAGCGCGGTCAAACTGCCTACGGTAGAAGTTCACCTCTCGAATGTTCACGCGCGCGAGTCGTTTCGCCATCAGTCGATGATTGCGCCGGTGTGTGTGGGGGTGGTGGCTGGGTTTGGCTGGCGCAGCTACATCTTGGGGGTGGAGGCGCTGCTGGGCTATCTAGGGATAGAGCATGAGGCGCTTAGCGTCTCTGGCCAATAGCCCACGTTGAAATTTTGGTGACCTCATCCATCGGCGGTTTGGATGGTTTGGGGTAGCATGGGGGCTATGATGAAATTAGATTCAAACCGGCATTACGTGCCGATGAGCAAACAAGATGTCATCCAGCAGTCCCAAAGCGAGCAAGTTCGCTTCATCTCCCTGTGGTTTTGTGACATCATGGGTAGCGTGAAAAGCGTGCTTGCCCCCATCAGCGAACTGGAGAACATCCTAGATAACGGGGTGCATTTTGACGGCTCATCGCTTGAGGGATTTGCGCGCGTCGCAGAGAGTGACATGGTGCTGCGGCCTGATCTGGCTACCTACACGGTGCTGCCGTGGACGAGCGGCGACCACAAGACCGCGCGTGTCATCTGCTCTGTCACAACGCCTGACGGAGAGCCGTTCATCGGTGACCCTCGTTATGCGCTCGTGCGCGCTCTGAAAGCGGCGGAAGAGATGAATTTCGTGTTCAAAACGGGCATGGAGCTGGAGTTTTTCCTGTTTCGGCAGGATGAACACGGTCGCCCGATCTTGAACACGCCAGTCGACCACTCCGGCTACTTCGACGTGGCAGATGACCACGCGGCGACAGTGCTGCGGCAGATCATCACAGCGTTAACGGTGATGGGCATCGGCGTAGACAGCACCCACAGCGAGATCGGCTATGGGCAGCACGAGATCGACTTTCAATACAATCACGCGCTCGTTTCAGCCGACCACATCTTAACTGCGCGCATGACAGCGCGCACGATTGCTCAGCGGTATGGCATGGTGTGCACGTTCATGCCGCGGCCCATGGCCGACATGCCCGGCAGTGGCATGCACACACATCAGAGCCTGCACGATTGTGAAACGGGCCAAAACGTGTTCATGGATGTCAGCCACGAGTACGGCCTGTCAGAGACTGCGCGTTACTTCTTGGCAGGGCAGTTGGCTCACGCGCGCGCGATGACTGCTGTGCTGGCCCCACTGGTGAACAGCTACAAGCGCCTCGGCACGAGCTTTGAAGCGCCAGTATATGTGACGTGGGCGCATATCAATCGCGGCGCGCTGATCCGTGTGCCGAGCACTGCGCCGGGGAAAGAGTCACACACGCGCCTAGAGCTACGCTGCCCTGACCCTGCGGCCAACCCTTACCTGGCGAAAGCCGTTATGTTGATGACTGGCTTAGACGGCATCCGTCAGCGGATGCCCCTGCCGGAGGCGCTCGAGGAAACGCTGCTGGCGCGCAACCGTGGGCGGCTGCGGCAGACCGAGGTACTGCCCGCGTCGCTCGATGAAGCGCTTCAAGCGCTTACCGCGAATGATGTTGTTCAGGCGGCGCTTGGGCCGTACATCAGCGATCGCTACGTTAGCGCCAAACGGCAAGAGGTAGACGCCTACAACCGGCAGGTCACGCCGTGGGAATTGGAGCACTATCTCACACGGTTGTGAGGGTGAGATGATGTAGGCGCTGGAGGGTGGCTTCGGCATCGTGAACCTCTACGATCACTGATAGGGTGCAGTTTGAGGGACCGAGGGCTATGCCTAGGATGTGCAGTCCAGACAAGGCGTGCATCACGTTGGCCATCAAGGAAGGGGCAGTGCTGATCTGATCGCCAATGGCCGTGATCAGTGACACTGGCCGTACTTGCCATGCGGCAGTGTCGTCGGACTGTCTCAGTTTGGTGTGCAGAGCAGCGCGGATTGTGTCAATCGAATCGCTCCCTACGCTGGTGGGGATGACGAAGCACAAGAATGAGCGCGAGGACGACTGAGACGCGATCATGACATCGGCGCGGGTTCCGACTGTCTCGAAAAGCGTTTCGTCGGCGATTTGCGTCACTTGGGTGAGTGAGCCGCTGCGGTCTGCGAACAAGCCGATGCCTTGAATACAGGTGACCGCTTTGATGTGAGGTATAGACGATGTGCCTGCGGCGTGGATGCGCGTGCCGTTGAGTTGGGGTTTGTAGACGTTGCGCACGACGAGCGGGATATTGTGCTCACGGAGTGGGGCGATCATCCGCGCGTGTAAGATGCGTGCGCCAAAGTAGGCCAGCTCAGCCACTTCGTTGTAAGACATCTCGGTGATCACTTGTGCTTCTGGAATTTCGCGCGGGTCAGCACTCATCATGCCATCGACACCTGACCAGATCCAGACCTCTTGCGCGGCGGTGCTGATGGCAAGAATGGACGCTGTGTAGTCGCTTCCACCACGCCCGATGGTAGTTGTAGCACCTTTGACCGTTGCGCCGATGTAGCCGGTGACCACTGGCACGATGCCACGACTGAGCATCGGGAGCAAACTCTTCTGAATGCGTTGGCGCGTTTCTGGCAGCAAAGGGGTCGCGTTGCCGTGCACATCGTCTGTAACGAGTATGTCTGTGCCGTCAATGGCGACACTCCGAAGGTCATTTTGGCGCAGCAAGCTGGCGATAATCCGCGCCGCGAGGCGCTCCCCTACGCTGCAAATGCTGTCGCTAGCTGCTGGTGAGAGCGTTTCGCTCTGGGTGCTGGCAAGAGATTGACACGTCTCGATCATTTCCAGAAGCAGGCGGTCAATGTCCGCTTGGAGGGCATTGCTCTCGGTTTGGCTCAGCGGCAGTTGTTCCACAAGCGAGATGTGTCGTGTGCGCAGTGTGGCAGCAATACGCCGATAGCCCCTGTGGTTAGCTGCTTGTGCCAGGTAAGCTGCTTCCAGCAGGCTGTCGGTGACGCCATCCAGCGCAGACGCAACCAGAATCAGATGATCCCACCGTTTGTGTTCGTGCAACACAATACTGATGACCTGCGAGAGGGCAGGCGGTGTGCCAACGGATGTGCCGCCGAACTTCATGACGAGGTTCGCCATCGACAATCCCCTTGTGTGTGTGATGTAATCCAATTATAACGAAGTGCTTCGCTTGAACGTATATTGCATTTGCATTTTGGATACGCTACAGTTCAAACGTGCCCCTTGATGGCATCGTGTTAAAGGTAGGGTAGTTACTGGTATGAGTGATCAAGCCATTTCATCCGCCGCGCTGGCTGAGCGTGTGGCGGGTGTTCGTTTTACAAAAGTGGGCAAGCTGTATCATTTTGATCTGGGTGGTCATCAAGTCTCGGCGGGTGATTACGTCATTGCAGAGACGGCACGTGGGCGTCAGATGGGGCAGGTGATGGGCTTCACTGAGCGCGACCCTGCAACGGAATATCGCACGATCTTACGCCTGGCTACGCCGCGTGATTTGGCGCTGCGCCAAGAGTGGGAGGCGAAGCAGCCAGAGGCGCTGCGCATCTGTCAAGAACGAGCTGATGCGATAGGCGGCTTTGACGCCGTGAAATTTGTCGGCGCGCTTTATAACTACGAAGGAACAACGCTCACCTTTCTTTACAGCACTGAGGAAAAAGTGGACATCAGCCGGCTGCAAAGAGAAGTGGGGCGGCTGTTCGCGGCGAAGGTAGACTTTCGCCAGATCGGGCCGCGCGACGTGGCGAAACTGCTGGGCGGGTTTGGCGCGTGTGGCATCGAGCGCTGCTGCAGCACCTTCCTCACTGATTTCAGCCCCGTGTCGATCAAGATGGCCAAGGCACAGGGCATCTCGCTCAACCCGAGTGAAATCACGGGGATGTGTGGA
This sequence comes from Anaerolineae bacterium, assembly GCA_034432435.1. Classification (GTDB taxonomy): domain Bacteria; phylum Chloroflexota; class Anaerolineae; order Aggregatilineales; family Phototrophicaceae; genus JANWYT01. Next base: position 9,284 of record DAOUBS010000212.1, on the reverse strand, counting down.
CGGCTGCGCTGCTGCCTTGTCTATGAATACGAGCAGTATGTAGAAGCGCGTAAGCACCTCCCGAAGCGCAATAAGCGCGTGGGCACACCCTTTGGGGAAGGGCGCGTAGTAGATGTCTTCCCTCTAAAAGACATGGTAAGCGTATTCATCGAAGAGCAGGGGGTGAAGATCGTTGCGCGGGAGGACTTAGTGCCGCTCGATGAGCTGAAAGCGCTGGCTAAGAAAGCCTCTGAGCCGTGCGATAAACACGGAGACGGTGACTGCGACTGTGGCAAGCCGAAGGGGCAGCGGCGCGCTGACAAGCAGCCCCCACGCCGCAGCGCGCCACAAGACACAGGTGATGACGATTAAATGTGGGTGAGGCGCTGCGCGTGCCTCATTGTTGGGAGAGACGCTTATTATGACGGAAGGTAGACCGCAGCGCGTGATGGGGGTCTTCGCGCACCCAGACGACGCTGCTTTTTTTTGTGGGGCAACGCTGGCGAAGTTTGCGTGCAGTGGCAGTGAGGTAACCGTCGTGGTTGCGACGAGCGGCGACAAAGGCAGCGCTGACCCTGAGATGACTTCAGAACGCTTGGTGGCCATCCGTGAAGCGGAGGAGCGCGCGTGTAACGCTGTGTTGGGCGTTCACGAGGTGATCTTCCTGAGGTATCCAGACGGTGAACTGTTTCCCACGCTGCAACTGCGCCGCGACATCACGCGCTTGCTGCGGCACAAGCGCCCTGATCTAGTCATCACGCTTGACCCGCGCACATGGTTTTACGGCACGTTTGGCATCAATCACCCTGACCACCGCGCTATCGGCGCGGCAACCCTGGAAGCGATCTACCCAACTGCGCGCGACCGCCTGAACTTCCCTGAGATGGAGCGTGATGAAGGCTTGCAGCCGCACAAGGTGCTCACTGTGTATGTGGCTGGCGCGAATGATCCGACAGTGCGCGTGGACGTGACCGACACGATTGAACTGAAGGTAAAGGCGCTTCATGAGCACAAAAGTCAAATTGCGGACATGGAGGCAATGGCGCAGCGTGTGCGCGAACGCGCCCTAGACGACAACAGCCCCCTTGAATTCCCACGCTACGTTGAGCAGTTCAGAGTGATACAATTGCGTTGAGGCAGACGGTGTGCTGCCCAACCGAGGAAGGTTGATGATGGCGAAGATTGACTGGCTGCAACAAGCAAATAAATTGACAGATGAAATCGTGCGCTGGCGGCGTGACTTCCATCAGCACCCTGAGCTGGCCTTTAAAGAGACGCGCACCGCGCGGATCGTGGCGCAAGAGCTGCAATCGCTTGGGATGGAAGTGCAGACGGGTGTGGGCAAGACGGGCGTCGTCGCAGTGCTGGAAGGGGCAGCCGACGGGCCAACGGTGCTCGTGCGCGCTGATATGGACGCACTGCCCATTGCAACGGAGATTAACACGGAATACGCCAGCCAGACGCCGGGCGTCATGCATGCCTGCGGCCATGACGGCCATACGGCCGTTGCGTTGGGGGTGGCGCGCATGTTCGCAGCGCACCGTGACCAGATGAAGGGTCGGATCAAGTTTGTCTTTCAGCCAGCAGAGGAAATCGGCAGTGGGGCGCGCGCGATGAAAGCAGACGGCGTGCTGCAAAACCCGCGACCAGATGTGTCGCTTGGGCTGCACCTGTGGAATGAAATGCCAGTCGGCGAGTTGGGGGTTGCTAGCGGTCCGGTCATGGCCGGCTCTGGCGATTTTGAGATCACGATCGCCGGCAAGGGCGGCCACGGCGCAGCCCCGCACATGGCGGTTGACCCTGTGGTGTGCGCTGCGCAGGTTGTGCTGGGCTTTCAGACGATTGTCGCGCGCACCCTCGACCCACTTGACACCGCTGTGCTGTCGGTGACGCGGCTGCACACCGGCACAGCCAACAACATCATCCCGCAGACGGCTGTGATGAGCGGAACCTTTCGATTCTTCAAGCACACAGTAGCCGAGACGATCCAGCGGCGGATGCGCGAAATCGTCGATGGGGTGTGTGCGGCGATGAACTGCACAGCGCAGGTACAGATCAAGCTTACGACTGAGCCGGTGGCCAACGCCGACGAAGTGGCCGCGTCTGTGCGCCGTGTGTTTGAGGGGTTGGGCGTCTCATCAGAGCACTTCCACAACTATCGCACGATGGGGTCGGAAGATGTGGGCGAGTTCATGACCGATATTCCCGGGATGTTCTTCTTCGTTGGCTCGGCCAATCCAGAACGTGGGCTGACCTATCCGCATCATCACCCGCGGTTTGACTTTGACGAGGCAGCGCTGCCACTGAGCGCGGGGCTGCTTGCCGCGGCGGTGGCGCACTATGTGATGGATGAGGCATGAACCAGCAGGGGCCGCTTCGTTGGATACCGGGGGCGGGCTGGCTGGTGCTCTCCGCGGCTGCCCCTGAAAGCGAGATTCGGTCACAGGCGTTGGCGCGTGCAGACGCCGAAGGCGTCACGGTGTATGTCTCTTTTGCAGCTGATCGTGGTGATGCGCTCATGGACGACATGGAAGATCTGGGGGCGCTCGCCGGGTACATGGTGGACTTCAACGTGGATCGCGGCGCTGTGCTCGACCACCAGCTTGAGCATGCGACGATGCTGGTACTTGAGACGGGAACCTCGCTCGATGCTGTGCTGGCAGCGCTTCATGAGGACGTGGTGCAGGCACTGCGGCGCTTGTACGAGCGTGGGGCTGTGCTGCTCATCGAGGGCCTTGCGGTGAACGCATTCGGACGATGGGTTCTCACCGACAGTGGCGATATAGTCGATGGCCTTGGCTGGATTGAAAATGTGTTCGTAGAGCCGATTGCTGCGGGCGGCGACAACGTGATCATCCATCAACTGCTCCAGACCTTTGAAGAGGCTATCGGTATTGCCATCGGGGAAGGGTCAGCGTTGGTTCTGGGTGGGGACGGCTCGATCGAAGTGTGGGGGCAGCGGAACGTTCAGATTTCGCTTGGGCGTCAATATTCACAGTAAGGAAAGCTGAATGCCGGTCACGATTCTAATTGGGGCGCAGTGGGGCGATGAAGGCAAAGGCCGCTTTGTGGACTGGTTAGCAGGCAGTGCCCAAGTGGTCGCTCGTTACAGCGGCGGGGACAACGCCGGCCACACCGTAGCGGTTGGCCAAAAGGTGTACAAACTGCATCTGATTCCCTCAGGGGTGCTTCACTCTGACGTTGTGTCGATTATGGGCAACGGCATGGTGATCAACCCTGTGAACCTTGTCAAGGAGATAGACTATCTAGCTGACGAAGGCATTCGTATCACGCCTGAGACGCTGCGCATCAGCACGCGAGCGCACGTGATCACGCCTGGCCACATCGCGCTCGACAAAGCCCGTGAGGCGCAGCTTGGCGCTGGGGCGATTGGAACAACGTTGCGCGGCATCGGCCCGGCCTACTTTGACAAGACAGGCCGCACGGGCATTCGGATGGGCGATCTGCTGGACGTTGAGGTCTTCGCGGACACGATGATGGCGGCGCTTGAACGGTCAAACGCGCAGTTGGCCCAGATGGGCGCGGAGCTTGTGGCGATTCCAGCGGCGGTGCAGGCCTACGTGGATGCAGCAGATCGGCTGCGCCCGTTCATTCAAGACACGACATCGTACATCAACCAGCGGCTGCGAGAGGGGGCGCGCGTCGTCAGCGAAGGCGCGCAGGGCACGCTGCTCGACGTTGACCACGGCACGTATCCGTTTGTCACGAGTTCTTCGCCCACGTCAGGCGGCGCGCTGACTGGCTTAGGCTTTGGCCCAACTCACGTTGATCGTGTGATCGGCGTGGCGAAAGCGTTTAGTACTCGCGTAGGAGGGGGGCCGATGCCGACTGAACAGCAGAACGAGATCGGGGCGCGGCTGCGCGGCACTGGGGAAAACTTCTGGGACGAATACGGCACGACGACTGGCCGGGCGCGCCGCTGTGGTTGGTTAGACGTGGTGATGCTACGCTACGCTGCAATGGTCAACGGCTTCACCGAGCTGGCGCTGACTAAGCTCGACGTCTTGAGTGGCTTCGAGACGCTCCAACTGGCAGTTGGTTATGATGTGGATGGTCAGCATATAACCACACCACCTAGCACGACGTATCAACTGTCACGGGCAGTTCCGATTTATGAAACGCTCCACGGGTGGGAGGCTGATCTAACAGGGGTGCGCTCATGGGGAGATTTGCCCGCCGAGGCGCGTCAGTACGTCTCGCGCATTTCCGAGCTGTTGGAGTTGCCGATTCGGATGCTTAGCGTGGGACCTGAACGTACACAACTGATACAAGTGTCATGACAGAACCGAAGCACTACACTCAGATGCAGGACTTGCCGATTGACGTGCCACCACGCCGCATCGTGTCGCTTGTTCCGAGCATGACTGAAACGCTGTTCGACTTGGCGCTGGGGCATCTGGTGGTGGGGCGCACCGATTACTGCGTGCGCCCGCCGCACAGTGTGCAAGCGATCCCGTCGGTGGGGGGGACGAAGAACCCGCGAGTTGACGAGATCATTGCGCTGGCGCCTGATCTGGTGATCGCCAATCGGGAGGAAAACCGCCGCGAAGACGTGGAGGCGCTCCAGGCGGCTGGCATTGCGGTGTGGGTGACTTTTCCGCAGACTGTGTTAGAGTCGTTCAACGTTATGTGGAACTTGATGTATTTGTGCGACGTGACCACAATGGTGGAGCGAGTGCGTCTGATCGAGTACACTTATGATTGGCTCAACGCGATTGCGCTGCGGCTTGAGGTGACCGACCCGCTCAAGGTGTTTTGTCCGATTTGGCTGGATCCGTTGATGACGATCAACCGTGAGACGTATGTTCATGATGTCATTCGGGTGTGTGGTGGAACGAACGTCTTCGCCGATCGTGACCGTTACTACCCGCTGGCGGCTGATCTGGGAACGGCTGCCCCGCTGCCGCCTGACGACAAGCGCGTGGCTGGCCGCGACACGCGCTATCCACGGGTGACTTGGGAGGAAGTGGAGGCGGCACAGCCAGACGTGATCTTGCTGCCGGATGAGCCGTTTGCCTTCAATGAGTCTCATGTGCCGCAGTTTTTGGCGCTAGATGTGCCGGCTGCCCGTTCAAAGCGCGTTCATGTGGTGGATGGGTCGCTGCTGACGTGGCATGGGACGCGAGTTGCTCATGCTTTTGACGTGCTGCCGCGCTTGCTGCGTCCAACAGGATAAGCGGTCTTATGAAGCTAAGTGCTGACAACCCCGATGATCTGATCGCGCTGTTTGCGCACGACCTGCGCGGCACTTTAGGCAGCATCAGGAGCTTCGCGGACTTGTTGGAACATACCGGTGACCTGAACGAAGCACAACAACGTTGGTTGCAGCGCATCTACGCGAATGTTGACCGTGGCGTCGCAACGCTCAACGATATGTTGATACTCAGTCAAGCTGGGTCGCAGCAGCTCGAGCTTCAACCGACGGAAATTCGCCCTCTGCTGCAAGAAGCGCTTCAACACGTCGAGAGCTTAATCTTGGAGCGGAACCTGATTGTTCAGATAGATATTGGCATCGACGCTCATCAGCTCGTGTGTGACCCGCGTTGGTTCCGTCACGTGGTTTACAACTTGCTATCAAACGCGGCGAAGTACAACGAGCAGGATGGGCGCATTTACATTGAGACGTGGCAGGGCAATCGCAAGATATTCCTGCGGTTTACTGACACGGGATGTGGCATCCCGCCCGAAGCGCTCAGCCGCATTTTTGACAAGTTCTATCGCGTCCGTGGTAGCAAAACAGAAGGCAGCGGCCTCGGCCTTGCGGTCGTGCGCGAGATTGTAGAACGACACGGCGGCAGCATCAGCGTGGAAAGCCAATTAGACGAGGGCACGTCTTTCACTGTGCAAATGCCGCTGCTGACAGGGGAGCGTCAGCACGAGTCAGGTGAGGAGCTTGATGTGCTGGACGACGACTCACAAGAAAGGGCTGATTTTGCAGATTATGACGATCCTAACGCGGCATCCTAGGGCGTCGTTTGAGAAATAGATGTCTCAAACTCTGCGAGAAGCATACTGAAATTTGTGATCACAGCCGTTATACTAGTAGGCGATCCGCTGTTAAAAAAGGGTAGGCATCTGTGAAACGACTGGGTGTTTTAGCCGGTTTTGTGATTTTGTTAACTGTGTTCGGGGCAGGAAGCGCGGGGCTGCTGCCGAGTTTGCCGTTTCTTGTGCAGACAGCTGACCCCAACGCTTCACCGATGATGGCGACGCCTGAGCAGGCGAATCAGTTCGTCTTCTGGGTGATCTTCGTCCTGATTAACCGTATTGGTGCTGGGGTATCGCTGGCGCTTGTGATGTGGTTCTTGGGGCGTGCTACAAACCACGCGCGCAATCTTCCCAATAACCCCCCGGCAATTTTGAATCGCCCTGCTGAAGGCGAAGGCTTACCGGCTAGCAGCGAATCCAAAGCGCAATTGAGCGAAGGCAGTGCGTAAGGCTTGTTGTGCGTTTGATGTATCGATTGGTTTTGGTGAGTTTAGTCGTTAGTGTGATAGGTGTTAGAGGATGAATACTTCTTCTGTTCAGAGGGGCGGCTCCTTTCGGGTGCTGGCTTTCTCAACTGTTGCCTTGACGCTGGGGCTGATCGTCTTTGGCGCGGTGGTGCGCGTCACAGACAGCGGCTTGGGCTGTGGGAGCGATTGGCCGCTGTGCAATGGGACGATCTTCCCACCGTTAGACAATGTGACGGCTTGGATCGAATGGCTGCATCGCTTGTTTGCGGCGTTGATCGGGCTGTTTGGGTTGGGGATGTTGGCCACAGCGTGGCGGGCTTATCGGCGAAATAACCGCGTGGTGCTGAACACGGTGGCGTTGGCGGCAGCGCTGTTCGTCGTGCAGAGCGCGCTTGGGGCGTTTGTGGTGGTGCTTGATCTGCCGCCGACTTTCGTAACGCTGCACCTCGGCACGAGCATGCTGATGCTGGGCGCGCTGATTGCTTCGTGGGTGCTGGCGTGGGTGAAACCAACCCCCCGCGCGCGCGACCAAGTGACCACGTTGATGTACGCTAATGCGATCTTCTTGCTCGTGATCGTGCTGACGGGGGCGCTGGTGCGCGGCAGCGGCGCGACGCTTGCCTGCACGGATTGGCCGCTGTGCAACGGCACAATCTTCCCTGCGGGGCAGGGGCAGCTTGCTTTAGTGCACATGTTCCACCGTTTTGCAGTGCTGGCGCTGGGGGTGTCGTTGGCCTTGATGTTGGTTCAGGTGTGGCGTCATCGGGATGGGTTTACCCGTCAACTGGCGCTAGGCGCTTGTGTGCTGTACTTAGGGCAAGCAGGCGTGGGCGCGATGTATGTGCTGACAGTGGCTGGCTCATTCTGGGGCGCGGCGCACGTGGGCATGGCAGCCGCAACGTGGACGCTGCTGATTACTCTGTGCATTGTTGAAGCTGTCAACGTTGGCGACCTCAAGTTGGAAAGTAGTGGAAGTAAAGAGACATGGAAGCAGCCTTCTCAAGCAACCGCCTAACTGCGGACACACTGCGCGCGTACAGCCAACTCATGAAATTACCGATCGTCACGTTGTTGGTGTTCACAACGGTGACGGCGATGGTGGTCGCAGCGGATGGTCTGCCGCCTGCCCATGTGATTCTGCCGACGATCATCGGCGGGTTCATGGCCGCGGCGGGCGCGAGCGCGCTAAATCAATACGTTGATCGTGATATGGATCGTCGCATGACACGCACAGCGCGCCGCCCTATCCCTGCAGGGCGGATTGCGCCAATCAATGCGCTGCTGTTCGGCCTCGCGTTGGTGGCGTGGGCTGTCTTGATCTTGGGCGTCATGGTGAACTGGTTGGCGGCAGCGCTGGCCTTTGCTGGGGCTGTCTACTACGTCGTGCTGTACACGATGGTGCTGAAGCGCAATACGGTGATCAATATCGTGATCGGTGGGGGCGCAGGCGCGATCCCGGTCTTGGTGGGCTGGGCGGCAGTGACCCAGAGCGTGCCATGGGAAGCGTGGCTGCTCTTCGCAATCGTCTTTTTCTGGACGCCACCGCACAGTTGGGCGTTGGCGATTCTAGTGAACAAGGACTATGCGGCAGCCAACGTACCGATGATGCCGGTGGCGCGCGGCGAAGAAGTGACGCGCTGGCAGATTTTAGCCTATTCGCTTCAGCTGGTGGTCATCACGCTGATCCCGTCGATGGGTCTGCTGCTGCCTGTGCAGCCGATGCTGGGGGGATTCTACACAATCACCGCGGTGCTGCTTGGCGTTGGAATGATCTATTTGTCGCTGAAGTTGATACAAGTGGCGGATAAGGCCGTTGCGCGTCAGCTTTATAAATATTCGTCGTTGTATCTGGCCGGGTTGTTCATGGCGATGATCATCGACCGCCTGCTTTAGCGTAACTTCACAGCGAATTCTGAGGGATTGTGAAAACTAAGACCACAACATCTAGACTGCCGTTGGTGGTTACTGGTGTGCTGCTGGCATTGATCACCGTTGGCTTTATCTACGAGTTTGTGCTCACCTCCACAACGACGCCAGAAGGCGCGGCAGATGAGCTAACGACCTCAACCTACATGGACATCATCAATCCACTGCTGGCCAGCGCCGACGTGGAGCGTGGCGCAGAACTAGTGAACCGTCAATTTGAGTGCCACGTGTGCCATGTCCAGAGCGCGGGGCAAGTCGCCCCGTCGTTTGACGGCATCGGCCAGCGCGCCGCTGTGGAAAGGCCGCCCCTCACAGCCGCCGCTTACCTCTACGAGTCGATCATGTACCCATCGGTGCACGTCGTCAGCGGTTATAGCGCGTCGATGCCCGCGAACTACCCAACACGGCTGGAGCCGCAGCAAGTTGTCGATATGGTCGCTTATTTGTTAACGCGCTAGGGCGCGACTCTGCTTGTCACGGTATGATTGAGATTAAGCTTGGCACAGCCTACCGTGATAGCGCGAGGAGCGTGTCATGAACTTTGACGTTTTCACCATCAGCGCGCTGGTGGACGAGCTGATAGATGCGCTGGTGGGCGGACGCGTTCAAGATGTGTTGAACACCGACGCGACGGGCATCGGCCTTGAAGTCTATGCGCATCGTCAGAGGCGCTACTTGTACCTGAGCGCCGACCCGCAGACCCCGCGTATTCACCTTGTGCCAGATCGACTGCGACGCGGCACAGAGCGCCCGAACCAGCTAGGCTTGCTGATGCGCCGCTTTGTCGAGGGGGGCATCCTTAGTCATGTGAGCCAGCCTCCGTGGGAGCGTATGCTCACGTTTGAAGTGAGTGGCCCTGAAGGGGAGGTTCAGCTCGTCGTGGAGCCGATGGAGCGCCGTGCG
>DAOUBS010000211.1:0-14588 GCA_034432435.1 Anaerolineae bacterium | reverse complement strand
GTCGGCGACTTGCTCAACGGGCGCACGGTGCACTCGCTCAGCAAATTGATCGCCTACTACACGCCGCGCGGCGTGCGCTTGAACTTCGTCGCCCCGGACACGCTGCGCATGCCGCCCGCGATTGTGGCCATGCTGCGCGACCTCAAGATCACTGTCGTCGAGACGGACACCCTCACCGACGTGCTGGGCGAGAGCGACGTGCTCTACTGGACGCGCGTCCAAGAAGAGCGCTTCACCCCAGAAGAGTACGACACCATCAAAGACCGCTTCATCCTGCTGCCGCAGACGCTGGCCGAAGCCCCTAAGACCATGATCGTCATGCACCCGCTGCCGCGCAAACACGAGATGGGCACGCCAGAAGATCACGACCTGCTGGACGCCGACCCGCGCGCCATCTACTTCGAGCAGATGGAAAACGGCATGTTCATTCGCATGGCCTTGTTGGCTAAAGTGCTGCGGGGGGCGTATGTCTGATCTAGTGCGCATCGACGGCATGATCGACCCGCACACCCACCTGCGCGATCTGGACTGGGCGCACAAAGCGACCTTCGCCAGCGAGACGCGCGCCGCCGTCGCAGGCGGCTACTGGGCGGTGTTCGATATGCCCAACACCCCCCCCAACACCATAGACGCCGCCAGCCTCGCGCTCAAGCTCGAGCGCCTCGCTGCTACCGCCGCCTGCGATTACGGCGTCTACCTCGGCGCGTCACAAGTAGACAACTCCGAAACCGTCGCACAGCTCGCCGATGACGCCTGCGGGCTGAAGATCTTCAACAACGCCACGACCGGCAATCTGCTCATCGAAGATCAAGGCCTGCGCCGCCGCTTCTACCAGCGTTGGCCCGCCCATCGCCCGATTGCCGTCCACGCCGAAGAGGACACTATTCTTGAGCTGCTCACCCTCGTGCGCGAGACACGCAAGCCCACCCACTTCCTGCACATCAGCACCGCGCGCGAAGTCGCCTACCTGCGCGCCGCCAAAGAGGAAGGACTGCCCATCACGCTGGGGGTCTGCCCGCATCACCTCTACCTGACGCAGCACGACGCAGCCGCCCTCAAAGGCTACGGTCTGATGAAGCCCACGCTCAAAACCCCCGCCGACCGCGACACGCTGTGGCAGGCGATTGCTGATGGACTGGTCGACATCATTGAGAGCGACCACGCCCCCCACACTCGCGCCGAAAAAGAGAGCGACCATCCCCCCTACGGCGTGCCCGGCCTCGAAACAAACCTGCCGCTCATGCTGACCGCTGTCCACGAACGTGGGATCCCGTTAGAGCGCGCCGCAGCCATGCTCAGCGCCAACGTGCGGCGCATCTGGCGCGTCGCCTGCCCACCCGGCACGTACACACTGGTTGACCTCGACGCGGCCTACACCCTCGACAGCCGCCACCTGCACAGCGCCTGCGGCTGGTCGCCGTTCGATGGGATGCGGGTGCGCGGGCGCGTCGTCGCCACGTGGATCCGCGGCCAGCGCGCCTACGATGGCGAGGCAATTACGCCGCTCGCCCAACCGCAGAACTTGTTCAAGGCGGTCGCATGAACCCGATTGCCCAAATCGTCACCAGCGTTTACAGCTTGGCGCGTCCGCTGCTGTTTCGGCAGCCGCCCCAAGCTGCCCATCAGGCGCTGCTGCGCCTCCTCGCTGCTTGGGACGATGACCCGCGCGTGCTCACCGCGCTGCGACGTCTGCACGCGCTTAGCACACAGCACGCCCCGCTGCTCATCGGTGGCACAAGTTTGAACTTCCCGCTCATGCTTGCAGCGGGCTTCGTCAAGGGGGAAGGCTTCGCATCGGAGGCGCAGGCGCTCCACGCGCTGGAGCAAGGGCACAACCTCATGCCCGGCTGGCGCGCCGTGCCGACGCTCGTCGGCCAAGTCGAGTTCGGCTCGTTCACCCGCTATCCACGGCTCGGCAACAGCGGAACCGTGCTCTGGCGTGACGTGCCCAGCCGCTCGCTGCAAAATCGTGTCGGGCTGCGCAACCCGGGGGCGCGCGCCGCAGCCTACTTTCTGCGCGCGCGCCGTGAACATCTGCCGCCCGTATTTGGAATCAACCTCGCCGTGTCCCCCAACGTCAACGACCCGAAGCAGCAGGCGGCTGAGATGACCGAAGCGGCTAATCTGTTCCTCGACGCGCACCTGCGGCCGTCGTGGTTAACACTCAACTTGAGCTGCCCCAACACCGAAGATGACCCCGTCGGCCATCAGACGGAAGCGCTCACGCGCACCCTGTGTCAGTCGCTCGTGGCGCTTATTCAGCAGCACCGCCAGCCGATCCCCCTGTGGGTCAAGGTCAGCCCGAACCTGAGCGAAGTGCAGTACCGCGCGTTGATCGCCGCCGCTTCAGAAACGGGCGCGCGGGCCATTGTCGCCACGAACACCCTCGGCATGCCCACCCCTGACGGCTCCACCACTGCCGGCGTCAGCGGGGGGCGGCTGTTCCAGCACAGCCTTCAGGCCGCCGCTGCGCTGCAACGGCTGCGCTATGCGATGAACGCGCCTGTGGACATCGTCGCCTGCGGCGGTATCCTTGGCGGCGCACAGTGGGCGGCCTACCGCGCGTTGGGCATCTACGCCGCTCAGGTGTGGTCAGCGTTGATCTACCGCGGCCCGCTGGCGCTGCAAACTATCGAAAGTGAGACCTATGTCTGAGGATCGTGTGGCAGCTGCCCTGCTGAGCGTGGGCGCAGTTGGCTTTCAACCTGAGCAGCCCATCACCTTCAAATCAGGGATCGTGTCGCCTGTCTACGTTGACAACCGACGCTTGCCCTTTCACCCGGAAGCATGGCACATCGTGATTGAAGCCTTCGCCGACGCTGTGCGCGCTGGCTTCCCAACCTGTGAGGTGATCGCGGGTGTGGCTGTCGGCGGCGTGCCCCACAGCGCCGCGTTGAGCTACGCGCTGCGCTTGCCCTCGGTGTTCGTACGCAAAGAGGCCAAAGGTCACGGCAAACAACAGTTGATCGAAGGAGGTGAGGTCATGGGACGACGGGTGCTGCTCATTGAGGATTTGGTGACGACGGGCGGCAGCTGCCTCGCCGCTGTGGACGCGCTGCGCGCCGCTGGCGCTGACGTGATCGGCGTGCTGGCGATCGTGCAGTATGGGTTTGAGGAGGCTGCCCACCACTTCGCTGCCGCCGGGGTCACCCTTCACACGCTGACCGACTTCAGCGCCATCCTAGACGAGGCAATCGCGCGCGGGATGCTCAGCCCGTCACAGGCCGCCACAGTGCGCGACTGGCTCCGTGACCCTCACGGCTGGGCAGCGCGGCAAGGCTTGACATCATGAGCCTAGCAAAGCTGAACAGACGGATCGACGCCGTCGATTCGCTGCTGTGTGTCGGCCTTGACCCGGCTGAAACCATGAGCGCCGGCGATACGTTCGCGTTCAACCGCCGCATTATCGACAGCACCCACCCCTACGCTGCCGCCTATAAGCTCAACACCGCATTTTACGAAGCGGCAGGCGCTGCAGGCTGGGACGCGCTGGAACTGACCATCGCTTACTTGCATAAAGCGTACCCTGACGTCTTCATCATCGCGGACGCCAAACGTGGCGACATCGGCCACACCAGCGAGTGGTACGTCCGCGCCTTCTTCGACCGTCTGAACGTGGACGCCGTTACGCTCAACCCGCTCATGGGCTACGACGCGCTTGCCCCGTTCTTGGAGCGCGCCGACAAGGTGAGCATCCTGCTGTGCCGCACGTCCAACGCGGGCGCGGCTGACTTCTTCGACCAGATGGTGGACGGCGCGCCCCTCTGGCAGCAGATCGCCCACAAAGCTGCCCAAGTGTGGAACCGACACAACAACTGCATGCTGGTGATGGGCGCAACTGAGCCGCAGCACATCGCCACCGCGCGCGCGCTCGCGCCCGCCTTGCCATTTCTCATCCCCGGCGTGGGGGCGCAAGGCGGCGACCTGATCGCCAGCGTCAAAGCCGCCCTCACACCAGATAGGCGCGGCCTGCTGCTCAACGTCGGGCGCGGCATCCTCGAACACAGCGCGCCTGCCGCTGCCGCGCTGCGCTACCAGATGGCCATCAACGATGCGCGAGGTCAATAGCCGCGCGGATGCGCTCCGCCAGCGCACGGGCGCGCGCTGGCGCATCCCCCACATGATCCGACGCATCCAACAGAGCCTGCACCTCTTCTGCGCTCAGATACGCGCGGATGTGATCATCCTGTGCGATCAAGTCAGCCAGCGGGTTAGGTTGGTCGGACTGCACCGCCGCCCACGCGGCCAAGCTGTGCTGACGAATCACCTCGTGCAGCGTCTGACGGTTGCCGCCGCGCCGCGCCGCCTCCATCAGCACGCGTTCCGTCGCTGCGAACACGCCGTACTGCTGCAAGTTCTTCGCTACAGCCGCGCGCTCGATCTGAAGCCCGCGCACCAGCCGCAGCGTCCGCAGCAAGATCTCGTCCACCGCGAGGAACGCCTCTGGCAGGATGACGCGGCGGTTGCCGCTGTCGTCCAGCGTGCGCTCTAGCAGGTGATGCGCAGCGTTCTCCCACGCGATCTGCGGCAGCGCGGCCACGTAGCGCGCGAGGCTGTCGACGTTCTCAGCGTGGATCGGGTTGCGCTTGAAGGGCATCGCCGAGGAGCCGATCTGACGGCTGCCGAACGGCTCGCGCCACTCGCCAATCGGCGGCGATTGCAGCAGGCGCAGGTCGAACGCGAACTTGTAAGCCGTCATCGCCACGCCCGCCAGCGCGTTGAGGATGTCCCAATCTTGGCGGCGCGGGTACGTCTGATGGGTGACCTCAAACGCCTCAAGACCGAGCACGCCCATCAGCGCCGCCTCAAACTCGCGTGGGGCGAGGTGCGTGCCGCGCAGTAGTTCATGATACGAAGCCGACGTGCCCACTGCCCCCTTGAATCCCTTGCCCTTGACGGACGCCGCCAACTGGCGCAACCGCTCATAATCTGCGAGAAAGTCCTGCGCGGTGAACGCCAAGCGATAGCCGATGGTGGTTGGCTCAGCGGGTTGCAAGTGCGTGAAGGCCATGCAGACCGTGTCCGCTTCTTGCTCGATGCGCTCCGCCAGCGCCGACAGCACGTCGGCCACGCGCTGCGCCGTCAGCGTCAAACACTCGCGCAGCCGCAGTGCGTCCGCGTTGTCCTCGACGTCCATGCTCGTTGCGCCCAAGTGGATGATCGCCCCGCCGATCAGGGCCTGTTCAGCGTAGGTGTGCACCTCGGCCATTAAGTCGTGCTTGAGGTGTTCCTCCAGCGTCAGCGCCCGCTCGATGTCGATCTGCTCTTGATGCGCCTCCAGATCAGCCACCTGTTCCGCCGTCACGAGTCCTGCTTGCATCTGCACCCGCGCCAGCGCCACCCAAATCCGCCGCCACAACCGCCGCGTGTGCGCCAACGACCACAGCCGCCGCATCTCATCGCTGCCGTAGCGCCACGTGAACGGGCTTAAGAACACCTCGTGATCGAAGCCGTCAGACATCCTCACCCCTTAACGCTGCAAGCCAATACGGCTCGCCAGTATAGCACACTCACCAAGCGCTTAGAGTTGCATTATCGAGTTTTAGTCGTTTTTGAACACAATAAAAGATGTTGAATTGACAAGGACTGACTCATGACCTCAACCACTCACGCGGCCACTCGCGTATTCGAGAAAAGCAGCGTTTTTGCTACCACCATGGAGCACATGATCCGCCTGCACCAAGAAGGCGGCCCCGCTGCGCTCACCCCGCCGCCGATCTTCGTCCAGACCCATCGCGACACGCGCACCTCGCTGAACGACGGCGAGTTAGAGTTCACCCTCTGGTTTGGGCCGATCCCGTTCCGCTGGTTGGCGCGCCACGAACCCGGCCCGACCGCCACCAGCTTCGCTGATGTGATGGTGCGCGGGCCGCTGGCCTACTGGCGGCATGAACACATCTTCACCCAAGAAGCGAACGGCGTGCGCCTGACCGACCGCGTGACGTTGGCGCACCAACCCGGCCTCAAGGGCTGGCTCACATGGTTGATGTTCGACGGCCTGCCGCTGCGCCTGCTGTTTTTCTATCGCCACCTCAAAATGCGCTGGATGCTCAACCGCATGAAGAAGGAGGCCGCATGAGCCAGCGAGTCGTCGTCATCGGCGCCGGCGTCGGTGGCCTGACGCTGGCCGCTCTGCTCGCGCAGGCTGGTTACACCGTCGACGTGCTGGAAGCGCAGACTTACCCCGGTGGCAGCGCCAGCACCTTCACTCACAAGGGCTACCGCTTCGAATCGGGCGCAACCGTCGCCGGCGGCTTCCAGCAGAATGGGCCGCACGCTGTCGTCGGTGAGCGTTTGGGCATTCACTGGCCCGTCAAACTGCATGACCCCGCGTGGGTCGTCCACCTGCCGGATCGCAGCATCGGACTCACCTTAGACCATCACGACGTGCTTGCTGCCTTCCCTCAATCCGAACGCTTCTGGCAGCAGCAGTCGGCGTTGGCCGCCATCGCGTGGCGCATGTCGGCGCAGGGGCTGCCCTGGCCGCCGCGTGACCTCGCTGAGCTGATGCAGCTAGCAAAGGTCGGCCTGATGAACTTCCCGCGCGATCTGCTGCTAGCGCCGTTCGCCTTCATGAGCGTGCGCCAGTGGCTGAGCTTACACAAGCTGGCCGGTGACGCCGTGTTCAAACGCTTCTTGGACGCCTCGCTGCTTATCAGCGCGCAGACCACCACCGATCACGTCTACGCCCTCTACGGGGCTACCGCGCTCGACCTGAGTCGGCAGGGCGTCTACCATGTGGAAGGTGGCATCGGCGGCATCGCTGAGACACTCGTCAAGACGCTGACCGCGCTCGGTGGGCAGGTGCACTACCGCCGCTTCGTGACACGCATCGCCGTTGAGGGGGGCCGCGCCACAGGCGTTTACTACAAGACCAGCCGCCGCGTCCAAACTGAGACGTTTATGCCCGCCGATTTCATCGTGCTGAACAACACCCCGTGGGCGCTGGAGCAGCTTCTCGGTGAGGCCGCGCCGAACGACCTCAAGCGCGAGGTGCAGCGCCGCAACGCCACACAGGGCGCGTTCGTGCTGCACCTCGGCGTGCGCGCCGACGCGCTTCCCGCCGACCTACCCGACCACCACCAGATGATCGAAACCATCAACGGGCCGATGGGCGAGGGGCGCACCGTGTTCGTCTCGATGTCGCCCATGTGGGACTCTACCCGCGCCCCAGCAGGCTACCGCGCCGTGACCATCAGCACCCACACGCGCATTCAAGACTGGTGGGATGTGTTCGCACAAGATAAAACTGCTTACTACGAGCGCAAAGAGTCCTACGCCGAACGCATGATCGACCTCGTGGATCGGCACATCGCGGGCTTCAAGCGCAGCGTCGCGCTTACCCTGCCCGGCAGCCCGCTCACCTATGAGTTCTACACGCTGCGACCACAGGGGATGGTCGGTGGCTTCCCGCAGCGTTCGCTCTTCACGGCGCGCGGGCCACGCACCGGCATCCCGAACCTGCGGCTGGTCGGCGACAGCATCTTCCCCGGCCAATCGACAGCGGGCGTCTCGCTCGGCGCGCTGCGCGTGGCGGCGGACGTTCAGCGCCACCTGCCGCTGACTGCGCCGCGCACTTATTCAATTCCAGCGCAAGGAGCGTCCCGCTGATGCCGCCCGTCATCCACTGGTTCCGCCGCGACCTGCGCCTGACGGACAACACCGCCCTGCACCACGCCGTACAGAGCGGCCAGCCCGTCATCCCGCTCTTCATCTTCGATGAGCGCGTCTACAAGAGCCAGCGCGCCGGCGCGCCGCGCATGGCTTTCATGCTCAAGGCGCTGGCCGCGCTGGACGCTAGCCTGCGCCAGCACGGCAGCCGCCTCGTCGTCCGCATGGGCAGGCCGCTGGAGGTGCTGCAAGCCGTCATCACCGAGGCCAACGCCGCCGCGCTCTACTTCAACGTCGATTACACCCCCTACGCTCGCGAGCGCGACGCGCAAGCCCAACAGGCGCTGTCGATCCCCGTCCACGCCTACGAGGACGCGCTGCTGATGCCGCCGGGCAGCGTCCGCACCGGCGACGGCAGGCCGTACACGGTCTACACCCCGTTCAAGAACAATTGGGAAAAACAGGCCAAGCCTGCCAGCCAGCGCACGACCTTCACCCCGCAGACCTTTCACCGCGGGGAAGGCCTCGCCTCTCAAGCGCTGCCCACCCTATCAGACCTCGGCTTCAGCCCGACGATTGACGTGCCCGAGGCATCGGAGCAGGCCGCGCAGGCGCTCTTGGAGGCGTTCATAGCGCGCGGCGTCAAGCAGTACAGCCAGACGCGCAACGACCTACCGATCAACCCCTACGCCAAAGGCGCGCCGCGCAGCACGTCTTACCTATCGCCCTATCTGCGCTTCGGGCTGATCTCGCCCCGCGTGTGCTACGAGGCCGCCCGTGACACGTGGAGCAGCACCCCCAGCGCCGCCTACCGCGATTCGATCCGCACATGGGTGAGCGAACTGATCTGGCGCGACTTCTACGCGCACATCCTCGTCGCCTTCCCCCACGTGCTGACGCGCGACTTCGCCGACACCTACCTTGACCTCGAATGGCGACACGCCCCCGACGAACTGCAAGCGTGGCAAGACGGCTTGACCGGTTACCCCATCGTGGATGCGCCGATGCGTCAGCTGAAGGCCATCGGCTGGATGCCCAACCGCGCGCGGATGATCGTCGCCAGCTTCTTGACCAAGCACCTGCTCATCCACTGGCTGGAGGGCGACCGTCACTTCATGCATCACCTCATCGACGGTGACCCCGCCAGCAACAACGGCGGCTGGCAGTGGTCAGCTGGCACAGGCACAGATGCGCAGCCTTACTTCCGCATCTTCAACCCAATCAACCAATCCGAGAAGTTCGCCACCCCTGCTTACCTGCGCCATTGGATCCCGGAGCTGGCCGACGTGCCCGATAAGTTCATCCATAAGCCGTGGGAAGCGCCACAGCCGCCTGTTGACTATCCGCCGCCGATTGTCGATCATGGGGCAGCGCGCGAACGCACCTTGCGCGCGTTCAAACAAGCTCGCGGAGAGAAAGTAGATTCCTAACCCATGAAACGCAAAATCGCCCTCGTCCTCTTGTCTATCCCCCTGATCTTAGTGGTCGGCTTCGTTGGGTTGGTGATCGCCGCCAACGCCCAAGAGTTCCAAACGCCGCAAGAGCTGGCCGACCCTGACGGCCAATTCGCCGACGTGGACGGCATCAGCGTCTACTACCGCGCTCAAGGCGACCCGACCAACCCGCCCGTGATCCTCATCCACGGCTTCGGTGGCTCCACTTTTACATGGCGCGACACGCTGCCCGCGCTGGCCGAGGCCGGCTTCTACGCCGTCGCGCTCGACCTGCCACCGTTCGGCCTGTCCGACAAAAACCCCGACATTGACTATTCACGCTCGGGCATGGCGGACATCGTGGCGGACTTCATGGACGTCGTGGGCATCCCGCGCGCGGACATCGTCGGTCACAGCATGGGCGGCGCAGTGACGGCTCAATTTGCCGTTCGCCACCCTGACAAGGTCAATCGGCTGGTGTTCGTGGCGGGCGGCGTGTTTGAGGCCATGCGCCCCGCCGAGGGCGACCAGCAGGCAACCAGCGGCGCATCAAGCGCCCTATCGCTCTTGAACAGCATCGACCCGCGCTCACCGCTTGCGCCCAGCCTGCTGCGCGTCCTCGTAACCGAGCAGTTCTTCGTCAACACCATTCGCACAGCCTACGCTGACCCGAGCATGGTCACGCCGGAGGTCGCCGCGGGCTACGCGCGCATCCTCAAGATTCAAGATGCGCCTGTCGGCTTCCTCGCCTACGTGCAGGCACAGGAAACGTCGCCCATCACACTCGACGACCTCGCCGCGGCCACCCAAGACGTGGAAGTGCTGCTCATGTGGGGGGATCAAGATACGTGGGTCTCGCCACGTCTTGCCGACGCGATGGAGGCCGCGCTCGCCAACGTCCAGCGCGCCGATTTTTCAGGCGTCGGCCACCTGCCGATGGAAGAGACCGTTGAGCAGTTCAACACGGCGCTGATTGCGTTCTTGTCATCGTAGCGGATTCATAGGGGCAAGGCATGCCTTGCCCCGCGCATGCACAGAAATCTCTACTTGCTCTTGGGCGCGGTCAACGCATGGTAGAGGTCAAAGAAGAGCAGGAAGGCCGCTTGCAGCACGATGCCGAGGCCGTGCCCCGCGCGGCTGCCGTCGCCTTTGTCGCCGTCGGCCCAACGTTTGCCGCCTAGCATGTACAGCACGTCTAGCCCTGCGTTGATCCACAGCAGCCGCGTGAGCTTCTCCGTCTCCTCTGCTTGAACGGATTCAAGGCCCGGGTTCTCCAATGAATCGATGCGGCTTTCGGCGGCGTTACGTCCGAACAGCGCAATCAGCGCGTCGATGACGCCCCAGCCGATGAACTGCCACCCGACCCCGCGCCAAAACGCGCCGCCGCGCAGCAGGAACAACCCGCACAGCGTGCTGCCCACCCCCCAAGCTAGCAGGCGCTTCGATAAGCGGTTCTGAAACTGCCAGATGTTCATCGCTCTAACGCTCCTTGTGTGTGTGACGGTGGCGGCACAAGCGCGCGCAAGCCGCGCGCCACTAGCGAAAAACCGCGCGTCGATTCTAGATCGTGCAGACGCTGATAGCTCTCTTCAGACAGCACCAGCGTTAACCCCAACACCACCAAGATGTTGACGATCAAGAAGAAGGTGAACTCCTCAATCGGCAGCACCCCGCCGATGAGGATCGGCAGCGACTGCGTCGGTTCAATCGTCCACGTCCCTTCTAAGATGGCGATCGCATCCGTCGCGCTCAGGTAGATCGTGCTGGTCGCAATCGCTAGCACCACGATCCGCCAATGCCGCAGCAGAATGTCCGCGCCGAAGAACGTTTGAATCATGATCGGGATCAACGCCCACGCCAAGATCAGCGACATGTAGGTAAACGGCTTCCATGCCGGGTCAACGAACGTTAGCACCAACACCCCCACGCTGACCACCCACAGCGCGAAGATCGCCGCCGTCCAGCCATAGCGCGCGCGGTGGCTGTTCGACCACTCTGCTCGCTGCGGGTTCAGCCGCATGTAGCGCATCAGCAGCAGCGTCCACAAGCTGGTGAAGATCGGCAGCAGGATGAAGAACGTGTATTCCTCAATCGGAACCCAGCCGATGACAATGCCCGTCACCAGATCAGGATCGTAGAACCAGACCCCCGTCGCCACCAGATAGTTATCCCACGGCGTCGTGTAGACGAACGCCACCACACACAGCCCGAGGATCACCTTCCACGGCGTCCACGTGCGCAGCGGCGTGGGCATCCAGTGGCCACGCCGATAGTCATAAATCGTGATCGCGCTCAAGAGCAGCATCGGAATGCCCAAGAACAGCGCCAAAAAGGCAAAATAGGTCATAGCTCGTCGTCCTGTGCTTCAAGCTGTGTGATCAAGTCACGAATAAGCGAGGCGCTGTGATGAAGTTTCTCCTGCTCATCGCTCGCCAGCACCATCGGATGATGCGCGCCGATCACGCCGTTCCCCCCCAGCAAGAAGGGCATAGCTACCGTCACGTTCTTCACGCCGGCAATTTCCACCTGCGGCGCGCAAATCGTCAAGATGGCACGCTCATCGCGCAGGATAATGTCTGTGATGCGCGCCAGCGCGCTGCCGATGCCGTAGTAGGTGGCCCCTTTTCCGTTGATGATGGTGTAGGCCGCGTTGCGCACGTTGTAATCGATGCGCTGCTTGATATCGTCGTCCAGCAGGATGTTGTGATAGCTGCACCACTCCGCAAGCGGGACGCCGCCCACCGACGCCGTCGACCACGACAGCACTTCGCTGTCGCCGTGTTCGCCAATCACGTAAGCGTGAACGTGTTTAGGGTCAACGCCCACGTGTCGCCCGACCAACGCGCGGAACCGTGCCGTATCGAGCGTTGTGCCGCTGCCGAACACGCGCGAGCGCGGCACGCCAAACTTCACAGCAGCTTTCGCGGCGATGTGCGTCATCACGTCCACCGGATTCGTGGCGATGACCAGCACCGCGTTCGGTGCATAGTGCAGAATGTTCGGGATCACCTGCTTAAACACCGCTGCGTTGCGCCCGAGCAGTTCTAAGCGCGTTTCGCCCGGTTTCTGTCCGACACCCGCCGCCACAATCACCACACGACAGCCGGCCAAGTCGGCATAACTGCCCGCGCGAACGTCCAACGCATGCGCAAAGGGCACAGCGTGGTACAGGTCATCGGCTTCCGCTTTGACGCGCGCCTCGTTCAGATCAACGAGCACGATCTCACGACCGACCCCCTGCATGATGAGCGCATACGCTGCCGTCGCGCCGACCATCCCGGTCCCCACAATACCGACTTTCATCCAGTCCCCCCTCGGCCTGTGTGAACCTTAGCTCGTGCGCTGAACCACCAAATGCCGGGCAGGCGGCGCAGCTTGCCCAGCGTGCTGATCCGTGCCCGACGGCTGAACACGTCGTAATCGTGCGCTTCGATGTCTTTCAAAATCGCCTCGTATAGACGTGCAGCCGCAGTGATCGCAAACCGCCCGTTGGTATTCAACAGGGCCACCCCTGCAATCGACTCCGCATACAGCCGCCGATTGCGCGCGATCTGAAAGCGCATGAACTCGCGCCACGCTGGCGTTACGACGCCGCGCGCCACATCAGCTTCGCTCAGGTTGAACTCGCGCAGCTCCTCCAGCGGCAAATAGAGCCGTCCGTTACGCCAGTCCTCGCCCACGTCGCGCAGGATATTCGTGATCTGCAGCGCAATGCCCAAGCGCACCGCATACGGGATAGCCTCCGCCCCAGCGAACCCCACGATGTGCATCGCCATCAACCCAACAGTCGACGCCACCCCATAAGAGTACTCAGCCAGTTCATCAAACGTCTCATAGCGCGTTTGACGGATGTCGCGTGCGCAGCCCTCGATCAATTGCAGGGCATAGCCGCGCGGAATGTGGAAGCGTGCGCGCGTGTCTGCCCATGCCAGCGCCACCGGCTCATTGTGGTTAGGGCTATCGGCAAACACCGTTTCTTGCCATGCGCGCAGGGCCGCATCCCGACTTGCCCCGTCTGGCGCTTGATCGACGATGTCATCTGTTACACGACAGAAGGCGTATAGCGCCCGCACGGCACGGCGCTTGGCGGGCGGCAGCAGCGACGACGCAACATAGAAGGTCTTGCTGTGTTGGAGCGTGATCTGCTCACACAGATCATACGCCCCTTCTAGTGCGCCAGCATCACACTGCATTTGACACGCTGGCGGGCTGTTGAAGGCTTCATGCGCCACGCTCAACAATCGGACTTCCCACGGAGGCGTTCGAATCAGGCTCATGATACGACTTCCAGCTTGGTTGGGTGGGTCGCGTAAGCAGCGCGGGACTCTGCCGGGCCGATGAGGTTCTGAACGATGATCGACGACGACAGCACCCCCGGCAGACCAGCGCCCGGATGCGTGCCCGCGCCTACGAAATACAAGTTGTCGAAGTCCTCAGCTCGGTTGTGCGGGCGGAACCACGCCGACTGCGCGAGGATCGGCTGCACGCTGAAGGCTGCGCCCATTCGGCTGTTCAGCTCATGGCGGAAGTGCAGCGGGTCAATCGTGTGCTCTGCCACGATGTTCGCCTGCAAGTCCGGCAGGTAGTTTTCCTCCAAGAAGTTCATCACAGCGTCGCGGTAGGGCTTGGCCATCTTCTTCCAGTCAACGCCGCTGCCGAGGTGCGGCACAGGGGACAGCACGTAGAAGTTCTCGTGGCCTTCCGGCGCGATGCTCGGGTCAGTCAACGTTGGCATGTGCAGATACAGCGAGAAGTCATCCGCAAGCTCATAGTCGTTGAAGATGTCGTTGAGCAGGCCGCGGTAGCGCTCGCCGAGGATGATGTTGTGGTGCGCCAGCCCTTGATCGCGGTACAGCCGCTTCGTTCCGAAGTAGATCACAAACAGCGACATGCTGTACTTCATCATCCCCATCTTGGCCTTCATGTAGAGGCTCTGGCTGGACTTCTTAATCATGCGCTCATAAACAAAGCCCACATCCGCGTTGGCCACAACGTGATCGGCGCGCTGGATCGTGCCATCGGCCAGCCGAACGCCCGTCACACGCCGCCCGCTCGTCAGAATTTCGGCCACTTCCGTTGACAGGCGCAGCTTGCCGCCCAGTTCTTCGAACAGGCGCACCATCGCGCTAACGATTGCACCCGTCCCACCAATGGCGTAGTGGATGCCCCATTCGCGCTCCAAGTAGTGGATCATAGCGTAAATCGACGGCGCGTCGAACGGGTTGCCGCCGATCAAGAGCGGGTGGAACGAGAAGCAGCGCCGCAGAAAGTCGTCTTTGATGAACTGCGAAGCGTAGTTGTACACGCTCAAATACGACTGCATCTTGATGAGGTCAGGCGCAACTTTGAGCATGTCTGTGAAGTACAAGAACGGCTTGTCTGCTAGTTCAACGAACCCCTTCTGGAAGATCGCCTTAGTCGTTGCCATGAACTGCTGATAGCCCAGACGATCCTCAGGGTTCCACTTCTCGATCTGGCTGAGGATGAACTGCTCGTCGCCGGTGTAGTCGAAGGCGCGCCCATTCCAATCGAAGATACGATAGA
>DAOUBS010000210.1:0-6934 GCA_034432435.1 Anaerolineae bacterium | reverse complement strand
CACAAGCGCCGATGGTACTGCACTGGCAACGGTGTGGGAGAGTAGGCCGCTGCCAACCTTATCTCACCTCTTCACTCCCCTGCCTTGTTTGCGTTATGAGCACGGTCATCATTGAACTCCCTCAACTGTTTTAAGCCTCTACTCTTGACCCTCATCCAACTTCAAGCTTTCTGGACATCAAAATTTTATATTTCGCGTTATAGTGAGAACTAACCAAATTTCAGCTAGTTTTGGAGAGTTCCCTGTGCGCTGTCGTTTGATTGCGGTTTTATTGGTTTTTAGCTTGTTTGCTGTGTCGGTTTGGGCGATCACCGAAGACCCCGGCACACCCGCGCCGACGCCCACGCTGCCGCCCGCCCAAGCCACCCCAGCGCCCATTGAGGTGGACTTTACCGCGAACGTCATCAACGACGAGGGCGGCCCAGTGTTGATCCGTGGGGTGCTGCCCATCACCAACATCAACGTGAAGCGCGCCACGATGCGCCCTGTCATCATCCTTGAAGATCAAGTGAACTTCGTCGCGCGCAACTTCAAGGGCAAGATTTCAAAAGAGAGCCAAGTGCTTGCCCTGTTCACAAGCGACTTTTTTGCCGCTGCGCCTGTCGGGTATGAATTGAACCTACCTGCGATGCCGCGCGGCACGTTCCTCGACGTTGACCAGAACGGTCAGCCAGACCCCGGCGTTCAGATCTTCCAGATCGGCTATTGGGATGATCGCTTCGGCCAAATTTACCTGAACGACCAAGAGATTTATGCATGGTCAACCGCCTACAGCAGCGCCCGCGCAGATGAAGACCCACGCCGCATGGGGGAACTGATCGGCGGCAAGTTGATCGTGTTCACCGCGGAACCCGGGCAAGGCTTCCCGTCTGGCTTTGGCGAGGACGGCCTGCTCTTTACTGCTGATGACCCGATTGTGACGCTGCCGGTGGGCTATTCGGTAGTTAACCTCGACACAACCCCGTTCACCTTCGACCGTGCGCGTGAGCAGGTGATCGACCTGATCGAGCCGGACTCGCTGGTGCTGGACGACTTCTCGATGATGAGCTATCTGGAAGCGTTTGACGCGCTGATCGACAAGGCGCGGATCGGCTACTCGTTCACCGAGTACAAAGGCATCGATTGGGACGCAATCGCTGCGCAGGTGCGCCCATTGTTCGAGGAAGCCGAACGCAGCCGCGACCGCCTCGCCTACTTTCGCGCGCTTGACGAACTCGTGATGCTCATCCCTGATGGCCACGTGGCCGCGTATGGCTCGCCGTTGGTGGCGCAGGCGCGGCGGCAGCCCGTGGCGGGTAGCGTGGGAATGAACCTGCGCGAGCTGACCGATGGGCGCATCCTTGTCAACTTCGTGTTGGAAAACGGTCCAGCTCAGCGCGCCGGGATTCGCGTGGGCGCGGAGATCATCGCCATCAACAACGTGCCGATTCAAGAGTATTTGCGCACGGTGCGGCCTGCCACTGGCCCCTTTAGCAACGATGAGATGCGGCGGCTGGCGCAGGTGGCCTATGCCGCCCGCTTCCCGCTCAACACGACCGCCATCGTCACCTATCGCAACCCCGGCATGCCCGAACAGACCGCGCGGATGAGCGTCATCGAGGACAACTTCTCGCTGGCATATGGGCAGGCACTGCAAAACGGCACGCTGAACAGCTCGCAGTTTGCCGCGCCGGTCGAGTTCTCGTTCACGCGGAACGGCGTAGGCGTCGTCAAGGTGAACACCTTCGACGGCAACGAGGCGCTGATCGTCTCAAGCTGGCACTTCTTCCTTGAGACGGCTAACCAGATCGGCTCACCGGGGATCGTGATCGACCTGCGCAGCAACAGCGGCGGCTTTTCCTTCATCGCCAACCGACTGGCCGCCACGCTCTACGACAGCGAGGTAGAGCTTTACACCACCGAGAGCTTCAATCGCGCCATCGGCGAGTTTTACGTCAGCCCATTGGGGGTGGAGCGGCTAAAGAAAGACGAGGACGCGCCGACCTATCGTGGGCGCGTGGCCGTGTTGGTGGGCCCGGGCTGCGCCAGCGCGTGCGAGTTCTTCGCCTATGCGCTGACGCGTGAAGGTCGCTCGACGGTCATCGGCCAACATGGGACGTATGCCATCGGCGGTGGCTGGTCGCCCATCTTCATGCCGGATGGTATCCGCTTTGCGCTGCCGACCAATCGCAAGTTTGACGCGGCGGGCAACATCGTCGTGGAAGGCGTCGGCATTCAGCCCGACATCCGCGTGCCGGTGACTGAGAGCAACTTCGCCAGCAGCGATGATGTGGTACTGCAGCGCGCGTTAGACTTCATCTCCACCGGTCGTTAAGCGCGGCAGAACCTGCTAAGATGAGTGCGTATTCCCTGAGGGGGTGCGCATTTTTTGTGGTGAAGAGGTTTGGGTGGCATGACGAGTTCGACACAGGCGCAGCGCCGCACGGGCTGGCACTGGTGGGGGCCGCTGCTGGCGATCTTGGCGCTGGCTTTTGCGCTTCGCCTGAGCAAACTAGCCGAGCAGGCGATCTGGTGGGATGAGGCGTGGTCGATCTTGCTCGCCGAGCAGAGCCTGCCAGACATCACGCGCACGATTGCCTTTGACGCTCATCCGCCGCTCTACCAGTGGGCGATGCATTTTTGGATCCGCGCAGTGGGAATCAGCGAGCTGGCGGCGCGCTATCTGTCGGTGTTGGCGGGAGTGGCGACGGTGGCGCTGAGCGTGGCGCTGGCGCGTCGCCTCACGCGCAGCCGTCATGCGGCGCTGGCAGCGGGCATGGTGACAGCGCTCTCGCTCGTCGGCATCAACTGGTCACAAGAGGCGCGCATGTACGCTGTGGGCGCGCTGTGGGCGGCAGCAGTGGTGTACGCCTATGCCCGCCTGCTGGATCGCCCCTCATGGCGTTGGGCGGCAGCGCTGGCCCTTGCGGCGGCCTGTGCCCCCCTGACGCAGTATCTCGCAGGGTTCGCGGTGGTGGCAATCAGTTTGCACGCCCTGCTGACGCAGCGCACGGGGGCGTTCTGGCGGCGGTGGCTGCCGGCGATGAGCGCCGCCGCCCTGCCGATTGGCGCGTGGCTGCTTTACGCGCTGACGCTGGCGACGCGCACCCCACGCCCGACCGACGCCGACCTGATCTACCCGCTGCAACTGTGGTGGGTGACGCTCGTAAATGGCACATCCGCCCACATCGAGCAGTACGATCTGCCCGCGCTGATCTTGGCAGGGCTGGCGCTGGCGGGCGGCCTGCTGGGCTTGATCCAGCGGCGGCGCGGCGCGCTACTAGCGCTGATCTTGGTGGCGCTGCCGCCGCTCTTCTACTGGGCGGTGAACTTCGCGCTGGTGCTGCCCTTGACAGATCGCTACTACGCGCTGATGGCCCCGACCGCCCTCGTGGGGGTGGTCGTTTGCCTGTATGCGCTGGCGCAGGCGCGCGCGGCGCGTGGGGTGGTGCTGGTGGCAGGGGCAGCGCTAGGGACGTTCGCGCTGATGGCCGTTTGGCGTGACTGGGACAGCCGCCGCCTGCAAGACGACTACGCCACGCTGATGCAGGCTGTCGACCTGCTGGCAGAGCCGGGCGACACGATCTTCTTCATCAGCGGCGAGCGCTACCCGCTCGTGCTTTACCCGCTGCGCAAGCGGTACTTTCCCGCCCCGACGCCCTACCGCCTGCACGGCGTGCCCGCAGGCGACGACTGGAGGCCGATCCTCGAATACCTCACCGCCAACGTTGACCGCGCTTGGCTAGTGTTCGTGGAGCGTGCGCTGGGCGACCGCGACGGCGCGCGCGAGGCTTTCCTGCGGCGCACCTACCGCGTTGAGGCAGACGTAGCTGTCGAGCACAACGGCTATGCCCTGCTGACACGCCGCGACGCGCCGACTTACCCCGATCTGACCGTGACGCTGCCGCCCACGGTGCGCGCGCTGCGCCCCACCGATGCGGTGCGCGTGGGCGTGCCGGCGGGAACTACGGCGACGCTCAGCGTAGGCGATGTGACGCTGCAGCAGGTCACGCCTGCCCGCTGGGAGGTGGTCTCGTTCCCAATTTACGCCAGCTACCCCAACGGCGACTACTCGCTGACGGTGGGCCAGACGCGCTTCCCGCTGCGGGTGACGCACGCGCAGCCGCCCCATGCGTTGGCCGCGCCGCTGGCCGATTTCGGCGCGCTGCGGCTGCTCAGCGCGGCCGTCGTTGACCTCTATCAGCCATGGCGGGGGCTGCGCCTGCGCCTGATGTGGCAAGCCCCCGCGCCAACTGACGCGCCGATCAACGTGTTCGCGCACGTCGTCGGGCCGTGGAACCCGGCTGCGGGCAGCCCGCTGTGGGGGCAGCACGACAGCCCGCCGGTTGAGACGCCGCTGGCGCAGTGGCCGGTGGGCATGGCCGCCGCTGAGACGCGCGCCGTCTACCTGCCGCCGCTGCCGCCGGGGCAGTATGAGCTGCGCGTGGGGCTTTACAACTGGCAAACGGGCGAGCGCCTGCGCCTGCCAGACGGCCAAGACAGCCTGCTGCTGCGCACATGGGACGAAGCCCCTTGATTGCTTCTATTCCACTCTGTAGTACACTATAAACAAACTCACATAACACTTAGGGGCTTTTATGTTAAAGAACCGTTTGTTTGTGCTGGCAGTGACGCTGCTGGTGATGCTGCCTGCTGTGTGGGCTGTCGATGAAGACCGTGACATCCCGACGGCGGTGATCGTCAACGATGAGGGGGGCGTGCAGCGCATCACGGGCATCCTGCCGCTGCGCAACCCGAACATCAAAATCTACACCGTTGACCCCGTCATTATCCTTGAGGATCAAGTGAACTTCGTCAGCCGCGATATCCTCGCCGAGCTGCCCGCTGCGTCGCAGGTGTTCGCGCGCCTGCTGAATGACTTCTACGCAGAGGGCGATGTGGAATACGAACTGCTGCTGCCGATTGCGCCGCAGGGGACGCTGCTCGATCTCAACTTTGACGACCGCGAGGACGTGGGCGTGCAGGTCTATCAGGTTGCCCACTGGGACAACCGCTACGGTGATGCCTTCCTCGACATCCGCGACGCTTACGGTTGGTCAGGGGCGTATAGTTCCGTCATAGTAGAAGAAGACCCGCGCAAGCTGGGCGAGATCATTGGCGGCAAGCTCGTCCTCTTCGCGCCCGACGATCAGCAGACGATCGCCAGCGGCTTCGGCGAGGATGGCCTGCTCTTCACCGCGGATGACCCGCAGATGCGCATTCCTGCCGGTTGGAGCATCCTGAACCTCGATGCTGAGCCGTTCACGCTCGATCGCTCGAACAACGTCGTTGTGGACTTGATCGAACCGAAAGAGGCCATCCCGCCTGACTTCAGCGGGCTGAGCTTCACAGAGGCGTTTGACGCGCTGATCGAGTGGGGCAAGCAGCGCTACGCCTTTACCGAGTTCAATGGGACGGACTGGGACGCGCTGAGCGAGCAGTTCCGCCCGCGCTTTGTCGAAGCCGATAACAACGGTGACGTGCAGGCC
Source organism: Anaerolineae bacterium (assembly GCA_034432435.1). GTDB lineage: Bacteria > Chloroflexota > Anaerolineae > Aggregatilineales > Phototrophicaceae > JANWYT01. Next base: position 1,466 of record DAOUBS010000210.1, on the reverse strand, counting down.
TATGAGATCGCCATCGACGAGCTGGCCAAGTCGATCCCGGATGGGCACGTCTCGGCAGCGTCGGCCACGTCCAACGCGCTCGAGCAGCAGAGCATCGCCGGTGGGCTGGGCTTCGCCTTGCGCGAGCTGAGCGATGGGCGCGTGCTGGTGAACTTCGTCCTGCCGGGCAGCCCCGCCGACCAAGCGGGCATCGTCTTCGGCGCAGAGGTGACAGCCATCAACGGCCAGCCGATTGATGACGCGATTGCCGCGGTGAACAGCGTGAACGGCCCCTACAGCAACCCCGACATCGAGCGGCTGGATCAAGTGCGCTTCGTGACGCGCTTCCCGCTTGGCGTCGATGTGGAAGTGACGTTCGTCAACCCCGGCGAGGCTGAGCAGACCGTGACGCTGACGACGGTCAACGAGCGCGACAGCCTGCGTTTCTCGCGGCAGTTCGTCTACGGCCAAGCGATCGCCACTGTCAAAAGCCCGCTGGAGTTCCAGTTCCTGCCGAGCGGCTACGGCTACGTCTCGGTCAATGATTTCTATGGCAACGAGATGCTGATGATCAAAACGTGGGAGTACTTCCTTGACGCGGCCAACGCGCAGGGCACGCCCGGCATCATCATCGACTTGCGCACGAACGGCGGCGGCTTTAGCTTCATCGGCAACCGCATCGCCTCTTACCTCTACGATGAGGAGATCGTGCTGGGCTACAACGCCAGCTTCAACGAGTTCTTGGGCGAGTTCTACTTTGACCCGCGCTTCCCAGAGCGCATCATTCCTGAGTTCAACGAGGCGCGCCGCTATCGTGGGCCAGTGGCCGTGTTGGTGGGGCCGGGCTGCGCCAGCGCCTGTGAGTTCTTCGCGTGGGCGCTGACCCGCAACGAACGTTCGGCGGTCGTCGGCCAATACGGCACAAATAGCATCGGCGGCGGCGTGGAAGAGATCCCCATGCCTGCGGGCATCACCTTCCGCATCCCGAGCGTGCGCCCGATTGACCCTGACGGCAACATCTACGTCGAAGGCACGGGCATCCAGCCGACGGTGGTCGTCCCTGTAACGGAAGAGAACATGGCCACAACGGATGACATCGTGCTCGAGGCGGCCATCGCCTACCTAGATGATCTGATCGCCAGCCAGCAGCCCGTGTTCGAGGCGGTGGAGGCCGGCAGCATCAGCGTCGGCGAGACGGTAGAGCTGAGCATCGGCGTCGGCGAACGGGTCTACGTGGACTTCAACACGGGCGCGGGCGGCATGGTCAACATCGTGATCACTTCGGAGATTGGGGCGTTCGTCAACATCCTGTCGCCTGAGGGCGAGGTGCTGGCCGACGGCACAAGCCCCGCGGATCCTGGTTGGGAAGAGCTGGAACTGCCGCCAGATTTCGACCTTGTGCTGGAGATTCGCACCGCCGAGGACGCCTTCAGCGGCACGTTCACGCTGACCATCGAGCCGATCGAGTAGTTGAGAGAGTCAGGGGG
>DAOUBS010000209.1:0-5869 GCA_034432435.1 Anaerolineae bacterium | reverse complement strand
CACAAGCGCCGATGGTACTGCACTGGCAACGGTGTGGGAGAGTAGGCCGCTGCCAACCTTATCTCACCTCTTCACTCCCCTGCCTTGTTTGTTTTACCTCATACAAATCCTCTATGCGTCTTGCAATCTTGCGGTTTATACTTGTCCAATAGCATTCGAAAGAGCTAGTTGATGGACAAGAACAAGCGTCGCAAATGGGTCGTTGTGTTTGAAACCCATCTGCCTGAAGAAGCCCACATTATCACTGCTAAATTGCATTCAGCGAATATCCCGGCTGTCATTTACGGTGACACAACGCGGGCGTTTGGTTTTCTGGTTGGACGGGGCGCAAAAATCGAGGTAATGGTGGACGCGGCAGATCTCATCATAGCGCAAGAAATACTCGCAGAAGAGCCTGAGGATGGTGACTTCGATGAATAACACGCTGACGGCTGTTCCCGGGATACGTGTGGGACACTACACCGACTTTGAACATGCGACTGGCTGCACAGTGGTGTTGTGCCCATCTAACACTGTAGGCGGCGTGGATGTGCGCGGCGGCGCGCCCGGCACACGCGAGACAGACCTGCTGCGCAGCGAGAACTACGTTGAAGAGGTCAATGCAGTTTTTCTTTCTGGAGGCAGCGCATATGGCCTAGCAGTGGGCAGCGGCGTGATGCGTTACCTTGAGATGCGCGGTGAAGGCTACAAATCTACGCGCGGCTTCGTGGTTCCGATTGTGCCCGGCGCAATCTTGATGGATTTGTCCATTGGCAGCAGCAATATCAGACCCGACGAGCACAGCGGATACGCGGCCTGTGAGGCTGCGACCAGCGATCCAGTTGCTGAAGGGAGCGTGGGCGCGGGCACAGGAGCAATTTGTGGGGCATTTGGCGGGACTGCGACCGCTACAAAAGGTGGCATCGGCAGCGCCGCGGTTGACTTGGGCGATGGTCTGATCGTGGCGGCGCTTATGGCGGTGAACTCGGTAGGAGACGTGATCGACGAGCGTGGTGAGATCTTGGCAGGGTATCGGTCATCAGATGGCTCGTTTGTGGGCATGATGAACGCGCTGCGAACGGTTGCCCATATGCCTGACCCGCGGTATCAAGGGCAGCGCGAGAACACTGTAATCGGTGTTGTCGCTACCAATGCGCGCTTGACCAAGCGTGAAGCGAACAAGGTGGCCAGCGTAGCGCACGACGGGATCGCGCGCGCTGTCAGACCTGCTCACACGCTCTACGATGGGGACACGATCTTTGCGCTGGCCACTGGCGAAAAAACGGCCAACGCTACTGTGATTGGCGCATTTGCAGCGGAAGTTGTTGCCGTGGCGATCCGTCGAGCTGTGCTGCAAGCGACGACTGTTGCAGGAGTCAAAGCTTGCCGCGATTAGCTCGGCTGCTTGTGCTGGCGCTGCCGATGCTGCTCGTATGGTGGATGTACGGCAGCGCGGTGACGCTTCCGTTCTACACGGATGACGCAAATCACTATCGCTTCTTTCAGACCGTCGAGAGCGGCCTAGCGCTGTGGACAGGGCAGACGTGGTCACCTTACTATCGGCCATTGGTCTACAGCCTATGGTGGGGGCTGATCCAACTACAAGGAGGATTTGATCCGGTTGCGCAACACTTCATCAACCTGCCAGTGTACGGCTTGTCTGGTGTGCTGCTGAGCCTGCTGCTGCTGCGCCTAAGCCGCAGTCAGTCGCTCACACATTTGATCTTTGCCGCGGCGGCGGGCTGTGCGTTTGTCACGTTCCCCTTTCACTATCAAGCCGTGTTCCAAGTGGGCAGCCTGTTTCACCTGATGATGACGCTGGGCGTGCTGGCCACGCTCTTGTTTGGGTTGCACGTGCTTGAGAGGGGCGGCAGGAGAGCGATAGTGGGCGCAGTCGCGGCGGCTTTTTCTGCGACATTTTCACATGAAACAGGATTTGTTGTTGCGCCGCTGCTGATTGTGCTAGGTCTCATTCACACGTCAGGTCGGGTTACACCGCGCTTCCTGCGCGTGGTCGCGCCAGTGGTGGCGGTATCTGGGCTGTATGTGATGTTGTGGTTGCTGCTGCCTCGCGTGGGGACAGAGGAAGGTCTGCGCTTTTCACAAGCGCCGATTGATAATCTAGCCGTCTTGTTGCAGCCCTTCTTTTATCCGATGGCGGCAGTTGCCCGCCTGTGGGTGGAAGGAAAGGGCAGCCCTACACTGCTCATTGGCTTGTTTGTTGGTTGGGTGGTGGTTGGCTTGTGGACAGCTTGGAGCGTCAATCGTCGTGCGCTGCGTTGGATGCTGTTCGGGCTGTTCTGGTACGCAGCGGGCATTGCATTGCCTGTCGTCATGCTCCAGCCGGATTATGTGTGGAATTCACCGCGGCTGACGATGCTCGCGTCAGTTGGGGCGGTGATTTTTGCGTGGTCACTCTTTTTGCACATTTGGGTGTCGTCGAAGCGATGGGTGCGGTTGCAGCGTGTAACTTTTGCGGCTTTTGTGTGCTTGATGGCGTTCAACGTTGCGTTTTTGAGCCAGCGACAAGCCGAATACCGCCTGATGCGCGACTATGCGTGGTCGCTGGTAGAGGTGATGCGTCGCGTTGATGCAGCCTCTGGAGGGGCGCTGCTTGTGAACCCACCGAATTACATCGAAGCGCATGCCGATCAGAAAGCGTTCCTAGCACAGGCGCAGTTTGCCAGTTTCATGTCACCTGAGGTGGATTACCGTGATTACTTGGCGATCAACAGCGCGGGATTGACCTACAGCGCGCCGATTGAGGCAGTGGGAGTGGGGCGGATCATGATGCACCAAGCCCATCTGTTTGTGACGCCGCTGCCGTTGATGGACGGGGAGGCGCTGCTTGAGCGTCTGCGCGTTGCGCGCCCGATCGTCGTCACCCAACATGCAGGTGATCACTTTTTTCCGATGTGGGTGGGACAGTATGGGGCGACGATTGCAGAACAGCGCATTGCGCAGTTTGGGGCGGGTGAGGTGCTGCTCACTGCGGCAGAACCGCTCATACTGCGAGATGGACGCTTACAGATCGCGCTCCAGTGGCGTGTAGAAACGCCAATACCAGCCAAGATTTTCGTTCACGTTGTGCGCGATGGTCAGATCATCGCACAAGGGGACGGCTACCCGTGGGCAGACCTGTATCCTTTCAGCGTGTGGCAGGTGGGCGAAACACAGGTTGATCGGCGGGAAGTGACGTTGCCGGACGACGTAGCGCTGGCGGATGTAGTGGTGTGGATTGGGTTGTATAATGAGCAAACAGGCGAGCGTTACGCAGTTGAGCTTTTATCAAATGCGCTGCAATCTGAACAAGACGCGCTAAAGCTTTACCCGTGACAATTATTAAGCGTATGTTCGAAAAACTTAACGCACATTTAGTAATCTATTGATAAAGTTAGTTGGGTTTTTACATCACATGAGACGAAATATGCCGAAGAAGATACTGGTCATTGAGGATGAGCCGAAGCTGGCCAATCAGCTCGTGGACACTCTGCAAAGTGACGGGTATGTGGTGAGCCTTGCTTCAGATGGGGAACAGGCATGGGAGAAAGCTCGTTCTGAAAAGCCTGATCTGTTTGTGCTGGATATGATGCTGCCCAAGTTGGACGGGCTGAGCTTGTGCCGCATGATTCGTAACGAGGCCAGCTTGGCGAGCACGCCGATCATCATCATCACTGCGCGTGGCGGGGAGATGGACAAGATCATCGGCTTGGAGAGCGGCGCGGACGACTATTTAGTTAAGCCGGTGGGGCTGGGTGAGTTTCTGGCGCGGGTTCGGGCTGTGCTGCGTCGCCCAAGCGCATCTGTGGCTGGCCAACAGGACGAGATCGTCAGCCAAGACATCCGCTTGAACATGACGAGCCGCCGTCTGTTCAAGGGTGACGAAGAGAAGAAGCTCAGCAACAAGGAATTTGACCTGCTGGCCGAGCTAATGCGCAACAAGAACGCGGTGCTGTCTCGTGATCTGATACTGGCGAAGGTCTGGGGCTACGATTACTTTGTGGACAAGCGGACAGTGGATGTACACGTGCGCTGGCTGCGCGAAAAGATTGAGGAAGACCCGAGTAACCCGCGCCGCATTGTAACAGTGCGCGGCGTGGGATATCGTTTCGAGGGCTAACGTGACACTTGAGAGCCTGTTCATTGCGCTCCTGCTCGTCGTAGTTGCGCTTCAAAGCGCTGCCGTGTATTGGGTGTACACCCACCCGCGGCAGGCAGTGCCATCCTCTGACCCTGAACTCAGCAGCCGCCTAGCCGCGCTTGAAGGCCAGTTAAAGCAGCTTGAATCACAACATGCAGAAGCTCAGCATGAGCTAGCTAAAGCTGATGAGATCATCCTGCGCTTGCGCCGCTCATTGGCTGAGACAGACTCAACGATTGCAGAGCTGCGCGAACAGCTTGAAACCAGCCAAAGCGTCATTGCGAACCTGCGCGGCCAGATCAGCACGAGCGAGCTGGGGATTGCCGAAAGCCGTGCGCTGTATGCTGCGGTGTCCATCGTGGCATATGACATCGTGTTCGTGCTCAACGAAGAGTTGATTGTGATTGCGACCAACCACGCAGGCGATGCTTTCTTTCGACGGGGCAACCCTGTTGGGGAGCACATCAGCGAGGTAATCGACTCTCCAGAGCTGATCGAGCTGGTCACTCAAGCGCGCTACGAAGACGAAGGCCTAGAAGAACAGCTCTTGATCGGCAGTTCACACTTCAGAGTTCGCACGAAAGTGCTGCACTACGACAATCGCCATGCGTTTATCGGGGTGGCGCTTCAGGATATCACTCAGCTTGTGCGGTTAAACCGAGCACGCCGCGACATGGTAGCCAACATCAGCCACGAGCTGCGTACGCCGATTGCTTCTATCCGCATGATTATCGAGGGGCTGTTCCACGAGCAGGAAAAACCGAAGCGCAAAGCCAGCATCTCCACGCTGCGCACCATCATGCGCGAAACTGATTCGCTGTTGTGGTTGGTGCAGGAGCTGTTAGACCTGTCGATGATTGAATCTGGACAGGCGATCATCAAGCTGTTGCCGAACTCGCTCATCGAAATCGTCCATGACAGCACCGACCGATTGGCTGACTTCATGGCGCGCAAGCATCTCAAAGCGGTGGTGCACGTCCCTGAACGCTTACAAGTGCTGTGTGACTGGGAACAGACGCGGCGCGTCTTCATCAACTTGATCCACAACGCGATCAAATGGTCACCAGAATATGGCGCGATCACGATCAGCGCGTCATATCGAGATGATGAGGTGCTGGTGTCGGTGTTTGACACGGGGCCGGGCGTGCCTGATGACCAGCGTGAGCGCATCTTTGAGCGTTTCTACCAAGTGGACACGTCGCGCTCTGAACAAGGCGGAAGCGGGCTGGGGCTGGCAATTTGTAAGCACATCGTTGAGGCGCAGGGCGGGCGCATCTGGGCAGAGGGCAACAGCCTCGGGCGCGGTGGTCGCTTTTTCTTCACGTTGATGGCAGCCGAGGATGTGAAATACACGCCTGAGATGCAGCGCGGTCAACATGACCTGCTGCCTGCGCCATCTCCATCTCGCAGTGACTTTGCGTTGACAGACGATGTAGACGACGCCAGTGTAGAATTCGTAGACGACGAGCCCACGGCAGTCTAAACGCTGGATAAGAATGTGGTGTGCCTTGTGGGCATGGTCGTTTACATTTCAACTAGTATTCGGTATACTTTGTGACAAATAGAACATCTTCGGGGCAGGGTGAAAGTCCCTACCGGCGGTGATGCAGCTAGCGCTGACAAGCCCGCGACCCGTTTTGCAGCTTTTTTAGCTGTAAGTCACGACGCGCCCGCGTTGTGCCGGTGGATTTTGGTGAGATTCCAGAGCCGACGGTTACAGTCCGGATGGGAGAAGATGTAACAGGTATG
>DAOUBS010000208.1:0-4265 GCA_034432435.1 Anaerolineae bacterium | reverse complement strand
GATGGACATGCATCTTAGGGGCATGTCTAAGATGACGCTAAGCGCTGCGCAAGCAGGACGCTTTTCGTGCGACAAGATGCGACACTGATGTTACAATCGGGCTATATGAACCCATTTAGATACACGACAGGTGCGTCAATGGCCAGATGGACATCCTTCAATCAGTTTCTCAATGAGGCGCAAGCGGCTGACCCCAACAACCGTCAAACGCTCGTCGATGATCTGCTGCGCGAGCACCCTGAAACGCCGTGGATTGAAGGGACGCTCGTCACCTTTCTGTTTACGGGGGTGGGGGTGGAGCGGGTAGCGGTCAACCTTGACATCATCGAAAATGACCCGCCTTTCATCTCAATGACGCAGCTCGAGGGCACGACCTTGTGGTACGCGCAGCGGCGCTTCCGCCCGGATGACCTGTTGGATTACCTGATTGTCGTCGATGACCCGATGACCCCGCTAGCTGAGGAGAAGAACTTGCTCCAGCGCATTGCTCGCCATTGGCGCATCGACGCGCGCAACCCCATTCGCATGTCCACTGCTCAGATGGAAGTGAGCGTGCTGCGCATGCCCAAAGCGCGTCCCTTCCCCGATTGGAGCCGATTCAACGTCCCGCGCGGGCAGATCTTCGAGCACGAGTTCAGCAGCGTGCAGATGCACTTCGAGAATCGCAAGCTGTGGGTCTACACGCCGCCCGGCTATGACCCGTCAAACAACACCTACCCGCTGCTGGTGTTGTTTGACGGGCAGTGGATGTTGGGGCCGCTGCAAGTGCCTTACATCGCCGATGCGCTGGTGAAACACAAACGGATGCAGCCAACCGTGATCGCCATGCTGCAAAGCGGCAGCCAGTCCCAGCGCGTGCAGGAGTTCGTCAGCAACGACCGCCACTACGCGGCTATCCTGACGGAGCTGCTGCCTTTCCTGCAAGATGCCTATTCACTCGACGCGACCGATCTCGGCGTGGGCGGGGTGGACGTCGGGGCGATTGCGGCGGCCTACTGTGCGCTGCGCAACCCAGCCGTGTTTAGCCATCTCATCATGCTCTCGCCGCCGTTGGGGCGCGGCCAAGCCCAAGAGCGTTTAGTCGAATACGCCGACCGCTTCGCCAGCGCGCGCCTGCTGCCACAGCGCATCTTCCAGAGCGTGGGGCGCTACGAGAACCGCAAGCGCTTCTACGACCCCGGGCTGGCGTTGGGGCTGATCTTGCAGCGGCGCGAGATCGAACGCGGCGACATCGACCACGAGTTCATTGAGATCGGCAGCGGGCATGGGCTGGTGGCCTTCAAAGCCGCCTTCCCAGAGGCGCTGGCACACATCTTCCCCGCGCGCGTGGAAGAGAAGCCCTAGTCTCGCTCGGTTGCGCGGCTTCAGAGCTTGGGCAGGAAGCGGCCAGCCCGCTTGCGGTAGTTGACGTAGTCAGGAAAGGTGCGGCGCAGCAGGCTTTCTTCATAGTCAGACTTGACGTAGAAGAGCACAAACAGCGCACCCCACAGCGCCAGCGGGATCAGCGCGCCGTGGTAGAGCGCCACGCCGCCAGTGATCGCCAGCACGGCGGTGTAGATCGGGTGGCGGATGCTGCTGTAGATGCCGCGTTGAACGAGCTGCGTCCCCCCTTTGGGATCGGGCAGCACTTGGGGCAGCGTGGCGTTGGTCTGCGCGTAGGCTTGCAGTGCCAGCGCGAAGATCACCACCCCCGCAAGGAACGCGACCACCCCCAACAGCTTCACTGGCGACTCGCCGACTGGCTCGACAAACGCCGTCGCCAGCGCAAACGCCCCCAACAACCCAAACTGCACGATCACCAACCCATACGACAATCTCATCTCTTTGCACTCCACAAAAAGGATTTTTCCCAATTGTATCGCAAGTGCGACGTGAGGGTGACTTCCCCTCTTCGTCGACTGTAGACAATTTGAACGATTGGCACTAGCGCCGCTTCGGTTTCTCTTTACACTAACGCTAACTTTGAGCGCTTATCACCCATTCTAGCAGTTGCGCGGCCTCGGCCCACGCCGTGAATGCGTTGTTATTGGGCGGCTTGTTCAGAAAGGACGTATAAATGACGTTACGAGTGTCGGTCATTGGGGCGAGCTTCGCCAAAGCAGCGTATTTGCCGGCGCTGCGCACAATTGACGATGTGGAACTGGTGGCCATCAGCAGCCAGCGGCTGGAGAGCGCTCAGGCCGCCGCGGCAGCCTTCGGCATCCCACACGCCTACGACAACTGGGAGACGATGATCGCCCGCCACACGGTTGACCTCGTGTGCATCGCCACCCCCACGATCTACCACGCGCCGATGACGCTGGCCGCGCTGGACGCGGGCGCGCATGTGCTGTGCGAGAAGCCGACCGCCATGAACCGTGCCGAGGCCGAGGCGATGTATCAGCGGGCGGAGGCGCTGGGGCGCGTCCACATGATCGGCCATGAGCTGCGCTTCAACCCCAACCGCCGCCGCATCCAGCAGCTCATCGCACAAGGGGGCATCGGGCAGGTGCGGCACGTCAACCTCTGGAACATCACCGCCTCATGGGGCGATCCTGCGTCCCGCCCGGCTGGCGATTGGTGGTCGCTGGCGTCGATGGGGGGCGGGCGCTTGGGCGCGAACGGCAGCCATCAGATCGACCTCATCCGCTGGTGGCTAGGCGACATCGGCGCGGTCTGCGGCCAAGTGAAAGTGGTCGTGCCAGATCGCATCGACAAGCACACCGGCCAACGCTGGACGGCCACCGCCGATGATCTGGCGCATTTCACCTTTGAGATGGTCAGCGGCGCGCTGGTGACGGTCTTCCTAAGCGGCGCAGCGCGCCACAACATGGACAACCACACGCAGATCTTCGGCAGCGAGGGGACAATCCTGCTGGCCAACAGCGACGAGAAGCTGCTCTACGCCCGCGCTGGCGAGGACTTCCACGACATCAGCGAGCATGACCCCAACGCCGACCTGCCCGGCGTTGGCAAAGGCATCTGGAACGTGAGCGTCGTCGGCCTTATGCGCGAGCTGACGGCGGCCATCCGCGAGGGGCGGGCGCTGCGCGAGGGGGCAACTTTCTACGACGGCCTACAGACGCAGATTGCGATGGACGCCGTACGCCAATCGACCGTAGAACGCCGCTGGATTCAACTAGCTTGAGTTCAGCGTGCCGATTGAAGAAGGACAGATGACGATGACGACGCTTGACCTCAAGAAACACCTCTCGCAGCGGGCGCAGCGTGTGATGGGCACGCTGGGCAAGCAGACCTCGGTTCCCATCCCGGGCTTGATCAACCTCGGCAGCGGCACGCCAGATTTTGCGCCGCCGCCCTCAGTCTTTGAGGCGATGCAGGTCGCCATCCGCGCGGGCAAGGCGCAGTACACCGCATGGGCAGGCATCCCGGAGCTGCGTGAGGCCATCGCCGAGAAGCTTCGCGCTGAGAACGGCCTGTACTACGACCCCGCCACCGAGATCATCGCCACTGCGGGCGCGCAGGAAGCGCTCATGCTCACGCTGATGACTCTACTCGACCCCGGCGATGAAGCCCTGACGCCGTCGCCCAACTACGACGAGTATACCCGCGACGCGCTGATCCTCGGCGGGACGTTGGTTCCCGTCCCGACCACGCCAGAGACGAACTTCACCGTGACGGCAGCGCAGATCGAGGCGGCCATCACCCCGCGCACGAAGGCGATCGTGATCGTCACCCCCAACAACCCGACCGGCACGATGCTCAGCCGCGAGACACTCACGCAGATCGCCGAGGTGGCCACCCGCCATGATCTGATCGTCGTCAGCGATGAGATCTACGAGTACTATCGGTTCGACGGCCATGAGCACGTGAGCATGGCCAGCTTGCCCGGCATGCGCGAGCGCACGATCACGATCAACAGCTTCTCGAAGAGCTTCGCCATGACAGGGCTGCGCTTGGGGTATCTGGCCGCGCCCGCTGAACTCGTCGAGGCGATGCTGCCCTTCCACCACGCGATGACGATCTGCCCCAACGTGATCGCGCAGTACGGGGGCGTGGCCGCGCTGACGACCCCGCGCGACTGGTTCAACGACGTGCTGACCGAGTATGACCGCCGCCGCCGCGTGTGGATGAGCGCGCTCGACAGCATGGGGCTGCCCTACACGCCGCCGCAAGGGGCTTATTACGTGTTCTTCGATGTGCGGCGCACTGGCCTCACCAGCGCGCAGTTCGTCGCGCGGGCGCGGGCGGAGGCGCAGATCATCTTCCAGCCGGGGACAATCGGCGGCGGCGCGGGCGAGGGGTTCATCCGCGGCGCGCTGACC
>DAOUBS010000207.1:0-10887 GCA_034432435.1 Anaerolineae bacterium | reverse complement strand
TGGCCGGCCTCCGCGCCGCCGCCCATTTGACCGCGCGCGGCGTGCCCGTGCGCCTGCTCGACGCCGATCAGCAGTGGGCCGGTGGGCGCTTGGCGGGCGGTGACCCACACACTTTCGACTATCAGGGGCACACATGGCACTTCAGCGACGAGCACGGCGTCCACGCGGTCTGGGGCGGCTATCTCAACCTGCGCGCGCTGTTAGAGCGCTTCACAACAACGCGCTTGCAGCCCTCCCACGGCGAAGAGTGGATCAACCGCTGGGGACGCGAGGTACGCCGCATAGAGGCCGGCAGTGCCGTCCGCTCGCGTTGGATTCCTGCGCCGTTTCACTACTTACAGCTTTTGCTCAGGCCGTCTATCTGGGCCAACATCAGCCCATGGGATTTCCTGAGCTTGCCCGGCCTGTTGACCAGCATGCTGCTCGCTGTCGGCGTCGATCCGATCCGCGAGGGCAAGGCGTGGGACAGCCTGACGCAAAAACACTTCTTCTACGGCTGGACGCCTAACCTCAAAGCGACGTTTCAGGGCTTGGGGGTCAACCTGCTGGCTGCGCCCGCGGAGGAGAACTCGCTGGCGGGGTTCATCGCGGCGCTGCGCTTTTACACCCTGCTGCGGCGCGACAGTTGGGCCATGAGCTACTACCCACAAGACGCCGGCACGAGCGTCATCGCCCCGCTGGTGGCGCACATCCAACGCTGCGGCGGCCAGCTTCATCAAGGGCAGACGGCCGTCCGCGTCGATCACGACGGTCAACGCTGGCAGGTGACTGCTGAGGACGCCTACGGCCACGCGCGCACCTTCTGCGCCGCACACCTCATCCTCGCGCTGCATCCCAGCGGCGCAGAGCGACTGCTGACCAACAGCCCGTTTACACGCCCCACAGCGGCCAGCCTGCGCTTCCCCGGCAGCGCCACCAGCGCAGTGATTCGGCTGTGGTACAGCGCCAGCCCGCCCGACGGCGCGCAGGGCGGGATGTTCACCGGAGACTTTGCGCCGGATAACTTCTTCTGGCTGCACCGTCTCTACCCTGACTACGCCGCATGGCATGCTGAAACGGGCGGCAGCGCGGTTGAAGTCCACTTCTACCCCACGCACCAGCGCGCCAACCTGCCTGACCACAACCTGATGGCGCTGGCCGCGTCGGACGTGCAGCTCGCGTTCCCGAGGCTGCGCGGGGCGTTCGTCTATGGGGCGGTGCGACGCAACAGCAAGGTACACACACGCTTCCGCGTGCCCGATCAACACAGCCTGCACGTGCAAACACCGTGGCCAAACTGCTGGGCGTGCGGCGATTGGGTCGGCCACGACACGCCCTCCCTGTGGATGGAGCGCGCCGTCACCACCGGCATCGCCGCCGCCAACGGCGTGCTGGCGCAGCTCACCCTCGAGCCTTACCCCGTGCTCTACCCGCCCGCGCCAGAGCTGCCCGCGCGCGCGCTCGGCGGGTTGGTGCGGGCGGGGCGCTGGCTGCTGCGCCCGTTGTTCCGCCGCCGCAAGCACGTCCTCACAACCCACCCCGCAGACCTTGTGTATAATAGAACGCCTGTAAACAATCAGGACTGACCTCAAATGATCCTCACTGGGTTGATTGACTGGCTGCGCCAGAGCGCGGAGTACACCGCGTGGCTGAACGCGCTGCGCGCAGCCCGCACCACGCAGACTGTGCCCATCCTGCGCAGCGCTCGCCCCTTCCTGCTGGCGGCGCTGGCGCACGATTGGGATGCGCCGCTGGTGTACATCACCGCGCGAGGCCGCCGCGCCTACAACGTAACCGAGCAGCTGCCCGTTTGGCTCGGGGACGATGAGCGCGTCTATCGATTTGCCGAGCCAGCTCCCGCCTTCTACGACCGCTTGCCATGGGATCGCGCAGTGATTCGCGAACGGCTGCAAACGCTGGCGGCGCTGCAAGCATCGGACAGCGCGGCGCTGCCGCCGATTGTCGTCACGTCGGCGCGCGCGCTGATGCAGAAGACAATCCCGCCGGCTGACCTGCGCGCCCACACGCTGACGCTCACGCGCGGCCTGCGGCTCGCCCCGGACAAGCTCATCGCCCACCTCATCGGCGTAGGCTATGAGCCAGCGTCCATCTGTGCTGAGCCGGGCACGTTCACCCGGCGCGGCGGCATCGTGGACGTCTACCCCATCCACCTAAATGCCCCCGTACGCGTTGACTACTTCGACGACGAGATCGACACGCTCAAAGTGTTCGACCCCACCACGCAGCGCACCCGTCAGCCCGTTGAGTCCGTCTCAATTGTGCCCGCGCGCGAAGGGCTGCCTATCCACCTGCGCCCTATCGCCCATCACCTGCGCGAACTGCTGCGCGACCAAGCCGACGACGACGACGACCAGATCAGCCACCAAGCCGACCTCGACGCCCTGGAGCAGGGCATAGCGTTCCCCCACCTCGAGCACTACCTGCCCTTCGTTGGGCGGGGCGGCGCCAGCCTCTTGAACCACGTGCCGCTCGGGTCGCTCATCCTACTCGACGACGCCGACGACATCGAAGCGCGCGTGGATGAACTCGTCGAAGCTGCTGAGGCCAACCGCGCCAACAACATCGCCACCCGCCAGCTTGCCGCGGCGCACCCACAGCCCTATCTCCCGTGGGAGGCGCTGGCCGATGCGCTGTCCGCCCATCGTCAGGTTCAGCTTGTCGGCAGCGGTGAGGATCAAACATTTGCCCGCCTCTTTGCGCCAGAGTCGCTCTACAGCGGCCAACTGCTCTCACTGCTCACCGAAGTGCAAGTCAGCGCCAGCGCACACAACCGCTATGTGATCGTCTCCGCCCAGATTGAACGCATCACGGCCCTTTGGGCTGAACTGACGGGCCAATCTTTCGTAGGCCGCCGCACCGACATCACCACTTTGCCTGACCCGGTGAACTTCGTGACGGGTGAGCTGAGCGGCGGCTGGGCGCTGCGCCTTGCGGATGCCACTCTCCACCTCATCAGCGACAGCGAGATCTTCAACTGGCAGCGCCCCGAGCCGCGCCGCCGCAAGAGCGAGGCCGTGCGCCGCAAGCAGCTCCCTGAGACGGACTATGCCGACTGGAAGGAAGGCGAGTACATCGTCCATGTGGACTTCGGCATCGGCCAGTTTATGGGGCTGCAAAGCCACGAAACTGCCAACGGACGCCGTGAGTATCTCGTGCTGCTGTACGACGATAACGCGGTGGTGTTCGTGCCGGTCGATCAAGCGGATCGCCTGAGCCGCTACGTTGGCGCAGACGACAAACACCCTACGCTCAGCAACATTAGCCGCCCACTGGAGTGGGCGCGCACCAAAGACAAAGCGCGCCGTGCCGCCGAGGAAGAAGCCCGCGAACTGCTGACGATCTACGCCAAGCGCGCCAGCGTTCAGGGTCACGCCTACCGCCCCGACACAGTCTATCAATCCGAGCTGGAGGCCAACTTCCCCTACATCGAGACGGAAGACCAACTGCGCGTCATCCGCGAAGTCAAAGCCGACATGGAATCGCCTATCCCGATGGATCGGCTCGTCACCGGCGACGTCGGCTATGGCAAAACGGAGGTGGCCATCCGCGCGGCGTTCAAGGCCGTCATGGACGGCAAACAAGTGGCTGTGCTCGTCCCGACGACGGTGCTAGCCGATCAGCACTATCAGACGTTCGCCCGCCGCATGGACGGCTTCGGCGTCATTGTAGAGCTGATGAGCCGCTTCCGCACTAAAGGTGAGCAAGAGGCCATCGCCCGCCGCCTTGAACAGGGCAAAGTCGACATCATCATCGGAACGCATCGCCTGCTGAGCGAGGACGTTCACATCCCCAACTTGGGGCTGGTGATCATCGACGAAGAACAGCGCTTCGGCGTCAAGCATAAGGAGCACTTCAAAAAATTCCGCGCCAACGTGGACGTGCTGACGCTCACCGCCACGCCCATCCCGCGCACACTCTACATGAGCTTATCAGGCGTGCGCGATATCAGCATCATCCAAACCCCACCCGAAGAACGACTGCCGGTCATCACCCACGTCGGCCCGTTCAACAATCGGCTGGCGCGGCAGGCCATCCTGCGCGAACTAGACCGCGGCGGCCAAGTGTTCGTCATCCACAACCGCGTGCGCACCATTGAGGCGCTGCGGGAACGGTTCGAAATGCTCGTGCCAGAGGCGAGCATCGTCGTCGGGCACGGCCAGATGAGCGGGCGCGAGTTGGAGCGCGTCATCAACGACTTCAGCCGCGGCCAGTACGACATCTTGATGGCCACCAGCATCATCGAAAACGGCATCGACATGCCCAACGTCAACACGCTGATCGTGGATCGCTCGGATTGGTTCGGGCTGGCGCAGTTGTATCAGATCCGTGGGCGCGTCGGGCGCGGCGCACAGCAGGCCTATGCCTACTTCTTCCACCCTAAAACCGGCTTGACCGAGGAAGCCCGCGAACGCCTGCAAACCCTCTCAGAGCACACTGATCTAGGCGTGGGGCTGCAAATTGCCAGCCGCGACCTCGAGATACGCGGCGCAGGCGACATCTTGAGCATGCGGCAGAGCGGCCACATCACCACCGTCGGCTTGCAGTTGTACTCGCAGTTGTTGCAGCAAGCCGTCAGCCGCTTGAAAGCCGAGCACCACGGGGAAGCGCCTCAACCTCTACCCACTTATGAACGTGACCGCATCATCATTGAGCTTCCTGTGGCGGCCTACATTCCTGAGGGGTGGATCCCTGAGATGGTGCTACGCTTACAGCTCTACCGCCGCATCGGCAGCCTGCAAAACCGCGCCGACGTGGCAGACATCCGCGCCGAGCTGCAAGATCGCTTCGGCAAGCTGCCCTACGCTGTGGAGGGGCTGCTATTCCAGATGGAGGTAAAGCTGCTTGCGGCAGCGATCAACGCGACGGCGGTTGTCAGGCCGCGTGAGCGCGTCGAGATACGCCTGCCATGGCTCCACGCGGTCGATCGCGCGCGGCTGGGGCGCTTGTTGGGCTTGGATGTCAACGTGACGCGGACGGCGGTTGAGCTAAAGGTCAATCCGGAGACGTGGCGCGAGCGCCTGCTGGAAATCTTAGAGCGTATTCGCTTGGGAATGCCGGAAGGGGTGGGCGTCTAGGAAGGTTCAGGGGCGCGCGCGACGTCCAACCACTGGCCGCGGGTCGCCTGTTCCAACTGCGCCAGCGTCAGCGGGAAGAGCGAGTTGGCGCTGCCGCCTGCGGCGTAGATGACGTCATAGCGGCGCAGCATCTGATCGAGGAACGTGTGCTTCATAGGCGTGCGATGCCCTAGCGGTGGCACGCTGCCGGGCAGGAAGCCCCAAACGCGCAAACATTCGTCCGCTTTGGCTAACTTGACGCGCTTACGACCGACGTTGAGCGCCGCCGCGATCTTGCGATCATCGACCTGCTGATCCCCGCTGGCGACGACTAGCACGGGCTGCTCTTCGACTAGAAAGCAGATGCTCTTGGCGATCTGCCCGAGGGCACAGCCTAACACAGCCGCAGCAAGCGCTGAGGTCGCGGTAGACTCTTCAAATGTACGAATGCGAACATCCCACACATGCGCGTCCAGCGCCTGCTGCACATGGTCTGTTGTTAACGGTTCCACAAGCGATCGCTCAGCCTAAATCGTTCGACTGCAAGGCTACTAGCACGCGCAGGAACGCTTCATAGTCCGCCGCTGGAACCAACGTACACAGCCGCTGGTCAATCCGACGTATCAACTCCAGCAGTTCCTCCCGTTGATCCTCTGCATGAGCAGTCAAGTAAATGCGCACTGCACGGCGGTCGCGCTCGTCGCTGTGCCTCGCAATGTAGCCCTTGGACTGCAATTTGTCGAGATTCGGGGTGAAAGACGTCGCAGCACGGCCTACCTGATGGGCTAGCTCTGAGGCATTTTGACCGTCACGCTCGTAGAGCGCGCGCAGAATATAAAGCTCAATTACAGATAGCCCGTATGGACGCACTTCTCGGCTGATCCACTGATCGAGATTTCGCAGAGCAATGTCCATATTGCACCACAACGAACCGTCAAAGCGCAGCATGGGCATCAACTTCTCAGTCATTCCTTACCTTTCATTGAATATGACAATTTGGTTATATTTTGCACTATTTTTTTCATAAACCAATACCTTATTATCAAATCTTAAACCTTTTTTTAAACCATGAGCGGTCGCCTTGTCTGAACATTACTATGGTCGAGCGAAGATTACGCGCCAGCCTTTCAAAGACACTTCTAGCAGCTCCGGCGCGCATTGGCCAGTGCTGAAACCCTCAGGCAGCAGAGCGCGCGGCTCTAAGAATGCTCTCATACTAGTTCCCGCCGCGTCGTACAACCCAACGTGTAGGTGCGTTGCGCCATGTGGAACTTGCATTCGTAATACATCGTAAGCCGCCTGGTCGCTGGGCACGCGCGGCAGCGGCAGGCGGCCCCCTTGTGGCATCGTGTCGAGCTGAGCGAGGATGTGATCGGTGCGCCCAACCTCGCACGTCTGCTGATTTCGATCGACCGCGTGCAGGAACACGCTCCAATAGCCGCTGACCTCACAATCGGCCTGCCACCACAGCGCAAGCTCTGCTTCATCCGTGCTCGGCTGCTGCAAGCGCACCGTTAGGCGCACGCAGGCTTGTTGCTGCCACGGCTCGCGCAAGTGCACCGTCACAGCGTCAGGTGGGATGGGCACAGCGTCCAAGTCAGGCGCGTAGGCGCGCGTCAGCGTCACCGGCATGAGGCTTGACGCGGCTGCTAGCCCTGCCACGAGCGGCAAGCTGAGCCAACACGGCCACTGTGCCAGCCCCACCGCCATCACAACGACCACAATTGGGAGCAGAGGGTAGAAAAGCCGCCCCTGCGCCGCAAGCGTTAGCTGGTTGAACTGCCACCACGCCCCTACAATCAAGGCGCTGTAGGCAGCCAGCGCACCCACCAACAGCCAACCGTCGCGCGTCACGCGCAAGTGCTGCCAGTTCATCAACCAGCCGCCCCCCACTGCCACCACCAGCAGGCCCGTCCACGAGTAGAACGCCGACGGCAGCGCCACGTTAAACCACCCGAACAGCCCCCAGAACGACCAGTACAGCCCCAGCAGTTCCGCGCCTGTCACTGGCAAGCCGCCGCGCAGGCCAGTTGCCTGCGCTACCCACGACGCGCCAGTCAGGTCGCCTAGTTCAATCCAGTTGCCTAGATACCACGGCCCCGCGATGAGCAGCACGAGCAGCCCATAGATCAGCGCCCCGCGCCAAGCCGCGCCACTGCGCTGGCGGACGATCTGCACGACCATCAGCCCGCCGAGCAGCGCCACAACGCCCACCCCGCTGGCTTTGGTGAGCGCCGCCGCCCCACCTAGCACACCCGCTGCCCACGGCAGCCACCAGCGCCCATTGGGCTGACGCATCATCCACGCGAACAACCACAGCCCGCTCGCCGCGAGCGCTGTCAGCAGCACATCGTTGCTGATGATCCCGCCCAAAAAGACGTACTGCGGCATGAGCGCGACGAGCAGCGCGGCCAGCAGCCCTACCCGCCGCGGCAGATGCGGCCACCCCGCCCGCACGAACCCATAGATCGCCGCCAGCGTCCACGTCGCCAGCCCCACGCTGGCCAGACGCAGGCCGCGCAGCGCGCCGCCGGTTCCGTCTAACCTGTCCAACAAGGGAACCCCCAACAGCGTTGGCCCGCCGCGATGCGCAATCAAGTTGTGGTTGTCCTGCGCCAGCGCTACGCCGATCTGCGCGTGTGGGTTCAAACGATACGCGGGGAAGTCAGCCGTATCCGCCCCCATCACGCGCAGCAGTCCAGCCATGAGTTGATAATAGAGCGGCGCGTGAAATGCCATCTGTCGCCACGGCTGCGCAGGAAACTGATAATCCGTGATAGGATCTGGCAGGGTGCGCGCGGGGAACTGCCCCGTCCGGGCAAGGTGTTCGACCACCGCAAAATGGTAGTACTCATCGGGTGCTTCAAACGCGGGCGTGTGTAAGCTGGTGTAGGCCGTAAAGCAGAAAAAGTAACACAAAAGCGCGGCAAGCCGCCGATGACGTTGCAGCATGACCATCCAAACAGACTTAGGCAGCGCGCTTGCGTGGGCTAAGCTCCAGCACCAGCACCGCGCTTACAATAAACGCTGCACCCACCCACTGCAGCGGCAAAATTAGCTCGTTCAAGAACGCCACTGCAATCAACATCGCAATCACCGGCTCCGTCGATGAGATGATGGACGCCTGCGCCGCGCTAATATACCGAAGGCCGAGGTTGATTGCCAGAATAGGCACAACCGTACAGCCCACTGCCAGCGTCAGCAGCAGCGCAATCAAGGTGCTGTCTGTTGGGGTCGTCAGCCCGTTGAAAGGCAGCAGCAGCATGGTAAAGATCAGCGTCAGCGTCAGTGTCCACGCCGTATGATGCATCCCATCGGCTACGCGCGGCATCCAGCGCGAGGCGAAGAGGTAGTAAAGCGCGACGCTCAGCGCGTTGAGCAGCGCCACCACCACCCCCAGCAAGTTGCCCCCCTCGCTCAGGAAGCCAAAATCAGGGATCGTCAGCACTAAGCCGACCAGCACCAACCCCAAGGCCAACCACTGCCACTTTGACAGCGGAATGCCCAGCACGCAATAGATGAGCGCCAGCATCGCGGGGTAGGTGTAGAAGAGAACCACGTACAAGCTGGCGTTGATGTACTGCAAGCCGATAAATGCGCTCAGCGCTGAAAAAGCGTACAGCGCCCCCAGCAGCGCCAAGCGCGGCAGCGGCAGCGAAGGCCTGAGCGCATCGCCTCGCAGGCGGATCATGGCCGCCGTTCCTAAGACCAGTGAGGCAATGAGGAAGCGCCAAACCGCAACATCCGTTGGGCGTAAGGCAACGTCGGTGGCCTGCGCTGTAGCGTAAAGCGCCCGTGTGATCGTCGGCAAGAAAGCAAACGACGCCGCGCTGATCGTGATGAAGAGCGCCCCTTTTTGACGATCTGTCATGCCAGTATCCGATGTTTTTGCGTGGGCAGCACCTGAAGCGCCACCACCGCGACGATGATTAAAATAGACCCCACCCATTGCAACTGGCTGAGCACCTCGCCCACAAGCAGGCTGCCCATCAGCACCGACACCATCGGCTCAAACGAACCGAGAATAGACGCTTCCGGGGCGCCGATGCGCCGAATCCCTGCGTTAAGCGCGATGAACGCCAGCACCGTACAGGCAGTCGACAGAAACAGCAGGTGCGGCCAGACATGCAGCGGCGGCCAGCGCAGCCCGAACAGCGCCAGCAACAGTAGGAAGAACGCCAGCATAAAGCCAATCATGTAAAGCGTCGCCGTGAGGACAACCTCCCCGCTGACGCGCATGAAACGGCTGCTGACGATGAAATACAGCGCCGCACACAACGCCGTCGCAAAGGTGATGAGCACCCCCGTCAGATTTGCGCCTGTAAGCAGGTCGCCGCTTGGCACGGTCAACGCAACGCCGAGCAGCGTCAAGCCCAGCGCGGCCCAGCCAACAGCGCTGATCCGCACCCCCAACGCCAGTGAGATGAGCGCCACGATGGCTGGGTAGCTGAACACCAACACCGAGAACAAGCTGCCCGGAATGTGATCCAGCGCAAGAAACGCCCCAAGCACGGCCCCGCCATAGGTCAGGCCCATCAGGGCGTGCTGCCACAAAGGCAGCGGGGGGCGCAGCCCAGCCAAACCTTGCCGCCAGCAGACCCACGCCGCCAGCAGCACAAACGCCAGCCCCATCCGCCAGATAGCAACATCCGTTGGACGCAGGTCACTGGTGGCGTAGATGTCGCGAGCAACCAGCGGCAGCAAACCGAAGCTGCTAGCTGCCAGCGCTACCAGCAGCATCCCGTATTGTCTGTCTGTCATGTCTTTCCTTACAGCAAAAAAGGGCGTGCCTCACAAGCACACCCTTGATTATGCACAGCAGATACCTCAGCAGTCAATCAGACCAGTTGTACCAGATTCACCAACCCCGTGAGCAGCGTCGGCAAGATCCCAAGCACCAACGTCCCCGCCATCGACGCATACACTGCCACCAGCAGCGGCTGCCCGACCACCGGCAGCGCCACTCCTTCCGCCTCTGAACGCAGGAACATGTTCACGATCACGCGCATGTAGTAGAAGGCGCTGACAACGCTCGTCAAGACGCCCACCACTGCCAGCGCGATCAAGCCGGCTTGCACCGCCGCGTTGATGACCAAGTACTTGCCGATGAAGCCAGCCGTGAGCGGGATGCCCGTCAAGCTCAGCATAAAGATGGCCATCGCCACTGCCAGCCACGGGCGCGTGTTGAACAGGCCGTTCAAGTCGTCTAGCATGACGCCGCTGCCGTCCTCACGCTCTACAGCGGAGACTACCGCGAACGCCCCCAAGTTGGTGAACATGTAAGCCGCCAAGTAGATCAAGATGGACTGCGCGGCGCTGTCGCCGATGCCTTCGACCAGCGGCGCAGACCCCACCGCCGCCACTGCCATCAGAATGTAGCCCGCGTGCGCAATCGACGAGTAGGCCAACATGCGCTTGAGGTTGTTCTGCGCGAGCGCGACGACGTTCCCCAGCACCAGCGTCAAGATCGCTACCAATTGGAAGGCAGGCTGCCACGCAGCCGCTTCCTCTGGACGGACGGCCAGCGCCGCCAACCCGACTGCCACGACCCGCAGCAGTGAGGCAAAGCCGCCCGCCTTCGCCGCCACGCTCATGAACGCTGTGACCGGCGTCGGCGACCCTTCGTAGACGTCGGGTGTCCACATGTGGAACGGAACGGCCGCCACCTTGAAGCCTAAGCCGACCAAGATGAGCGCTGCGCCCAACAGTAGCAGCGTCCCCGCCGTGCCGAAGTCGCCCGCCGCGGCTAAGCCTTGTACGGCTTCAGCTACAGCGTTCAGGTTGGTCGTCCCAGTTGCGCCGTAGACCAACGCCGCCCCATAGACGAAGAACG
>DAOUBS010000206.1:0-20077 GCA_034432435.1 Anaerolineae bacterium | reverse complement strand
CTCACCACAGACGACTTCGGCGGGGAACACCTCAACGGGTGCAACGATTATCTGGTCATCACTCGCCCGGACGTGATCCAAGCGATTCACGAGTCCTTCCTTGCCGTAGGCTCAGAAGTCGTGGAGACGAACACTTTTCGCAGCAACCGCCTCACCCTCGCGGAGTACGGCTTAGAAGATCGCACGGTGGAGATCAACCGCGCTGCAGCGCAAGTCGCCCGCCGCGCCTGCGACATCTGGGAGGCCAAGACAGGCATTCCACGCATGGTAGCCGGCAGCATCGGCCCTAGCGGCAAGCTTCCCAGCGGCAACGACCCTGACCTGAGCAACATCACCTTTGAAGAGCTGGCCGACGTGTTCGGTGAGCAGGCGCAGGGGCTGGTGGAGGGCGGCGTAGACGTGCTGCTGATCGAGACGAGCCAAGACATCCTAGAGGTGAAGGCGGCAGTCTACGGCATCAACCGCTACTTTGACCGCGCGGGCGTGCGCGTCCCAATCCAAGTGCAGATCACGCTGGACGTGAGCGGGCGCATGCTCTTCGGCACAGACATCGCCAGCGCCCTGACGACCCTCTCCACGCTGGACATCGACGTGTTCGGCATGAACTGCTCTACCGGGCCAGAGTACATGCGCGCCCCAGTTCAGTATCTCGTCGAGCACAGCCCGTTTCCGATCAGCGTGCTGCCTAACGCCGGCCTGCCGATCAACGTCGACGGGGAAGCCGTCTACCCGATGGAGCCAGAGCCATTCAGCGAGATGATGGCCGAGTTTGCCCGTTGGGGGGTGAGCGTGGTCGGCGGCTGCTGCGGCACGCGCCCCGCCCACCTCGACGCGGTCTATCGCAAAGTGCACGGTTATTCCCACGAGGAAATCGTGCAGGGCGTCGGCAAGCGCGCGCCCCAAAAGCAGCGCCAAGTCAAGTTCGAACCGCAGGCCTCCAGCGGCATGAAAGCTATGCCGCTCCAGCAAAACCCTGGCCCAACCCTCATCGGCGAGCGCGTCAACAGTCAAGGCAGCCGCAAGGTCAAGCGCCTGCTGCTAGAGGAGGACTACGACAGCATCGTGCAGATCGCTGTTGATCAAGTGAACAGCGGGGCGCACTTGCTGGACGTGTGCGTCGCGCTCACTGAGCGCAGCGACGAAAAGCAAATGATGGAAAAGCTTGTCAAGAAATTGGCGATGGCCATCGAGATCCCGCTGGTGATCGACACGACCGAGCCCGAGGTAGCCGAGGCGGCGCTGGCCATCTACCCCGGCAAAGCCATCATCAACGGCAACAACCTCGAAAATGGCCGCGAGCGCATCGACATGGTGATGCCCATCGCGCGCAAGTACGGCGCGGCGGTGCTCTCCATGACCATCGACGAGGAAGGCATGGCGCACACCCGCGAGAAAAAGCTGGAGATCGCCCGCCGCATCACCGAGATTGCCGTCAAGGAGTACGGCATGTCGCCGGAGGATTTGATCTTCGACGCGCTCACCTTCCCACTGACGACCGGCCAAGCCGAACTGCGCAACGACGCCATCGAGACGATTGTGGGCATCCGCCTGATCAAGCAGCACCTGCCGGGCGTTATGACCGCGCTCGGCATCTCGAACGTGTCGTTTGGTGTGGGCGAGGGCGCGCGAGGCGTGTTGAACAGCGTCTTCTTGTACCACGCGGTGCAGGCCGGCCTTGACATGGCCATCGTCAACCCAGCGCACATCACCCCCTACGCCGAAATCCCTGAGGAACAACGCAAAGTCGCCAACGATCTGATCTTCAACACCGACGAGGACGCCCTGCCTCGCTTCATCCAGTACTTCGAGCAGAACCAAGTCAGCACCGGCAAGCAAGAAGAAGACCCAACCGCTGACATGACCAGCGAGCAAGCCCTGCACTGGCAGATCGTCCATCGCAAGAAAGAGGGCGTTGAAGCCCGCATCGACGACTGCCTGACCCGACAGGACGCGGTCGGTGTGCTGAACAACGTGCTGCTGCCGGCCATGAAAGAAGTCGGCGACAAATTCGGCGCAGGCGAGTTGATCCTGCCGTTTGTGCTGCAATCAGCCGAGGTGATGAAGAAGAGCGTCGCCTATCTAGAGCAGTTCATGGACAAGGTTGAAGGCGCGACGAAGGGCACAGTCGTCCTTGCGACCGTCTACGGTGACGTGCACGATATCGGTAAGAACCTCGTCAAGACGATCTTGAGCAACAACGGCTATACCGTCCACGACATCGGCAAGCAGGTTCCCGCCAACGTCATCATTGAAAAAGCCATCGAGTACAACGCAGACGCCATTGGCTTATCCGCTCTGCTGGTAAGCACCAGCAAGCAGATGCCGTTGATCGTCAACGAGCTGGCGCGGCGCAACCTAAAGTTCCCGGTGTTGATCGGCGGGGCAGCCATCAACCGCAAATTCGGGCGGCGTATCCTGATCCTAGACGACACCGGTGAGCCGTATGAGCCTGGCGTGTTCTACTGCCAAGACGCCTTTGAGGGGCTGGAAGTGATGGATAAGCTGGTCAGCGATCAGCGCGATCAATTCGTGGCCGAGATCATCAACGAAGGCCTCGCCGAGGTTGGCAAGCCAGCCCGTCGCAGCCGCGCCAGCCGCGGCAAGGTTGCCACGCGGACGGTCGCGCTCGCGCCGAGCCTGCCTACGCCGCCCTTCTGGGGCGTCAAGTCGATCCTCGAGATGCCCTTGCAAATCGTCCTGCAATACCTGCACAAGCCGGAGCTTTACCGCCTCTCGTGGGGCGCGAAAAACAAGCAGGGCGCTGAGTGGGAAGCCCTAGAGCGTGAGTTTGAAGCTCGCCTTGCACGCATGACCCGCGACGCCCTGCGCGATGGCACGCTCAAGCCCCAGGCCGTCTATGGCTTCTTCCCCGTCAACAGCGACGGCGACCACTTGATCATCTGGGACGCGGCAGCCTATCAGCAAGATGGCACACTGACGGAGGTCGCACGCTTTACCTTCCCCCGCCAGCCAGACGGGGAATACCTATGCCTGAGCGACTACTATGAGCCGATCAACGGGCGCGGGGTAGATGTGCTGGGCTTGCAGGCCGTCACCGTCGGCGAGGTGGCCACCGAGGCGTTCGAGCGCCTCCAACAGGCTGATCAATACACCGAGGCCTACTACTTCCACGGGCTGGCTGTCCAAGCGGCGGAGGCCACCGCCAACTACCTGAGCTACCTCATGCGTCAGATGCTCAAGATCGGCGACGGGCAGGGCAAGCGCTACAGTTGGGGCTACCCGGCCTGCCCAGACTTAGACGATCACGCCATCGTCTGGCGCTTGATGCCCCAGATCGAAAAGCAGATCGGCATCACACTCACCGAGTCGTTCCAGCTCGTCCCAGAGCAGAGCACGGCCGCCCTCTTTGCCCATCACCCCGACGCGAAGTACTACAGCGTCGGCAGCATCGACCGCAGCGAGCAAATCCTCGGCGAACGATGAGCCTCATCGGTTGAGCGACAACTGCGCTATACTGACAGAGAGTGACCATCACTCTTTAGTTTGCTTTTGGGAGGACAGCATGACCGAAGCTTCTGTGCGCTCCGTCAACCTTGCGGACTACTACCGCTTCGTCGACACACCAGAAAACAAAGAGCGACTGTTCGAACTCATCAACGGGGAGTTTGTCGAGAAAATGCCCACAAGTTTTCTGTCTTCGTGGATTGCGACACGAATGGTTTACCTCATCAGCGCTTATTTGCAAGAGCGCCCCATCGGCTATGTCGTCGGCGCAGACGGCACCTTCCAGATGACCAACGGGGATATTCTCATCCCAGACGTGGCCTTCGTCACCCACGAGCGCATGCCCACCCTCCCTGAACGCATCGCCCTCACCCCGCCCGATCTCGCCGTCGAGGTCATGTCCCACACCGACAAGATCAAAGACCTGCGCCTCAAAGCCCAGCGCTACCTCGACCACGGCACGCGCCTCGTCTGGCTCGTCTTCCCTCACACCCAGACCGTCGAGATCTACGACGGCGATGCCGACGTTCTCACCCTCACCCCTGCCGATACCCTCACCGGCGGCAGCCTGCTCCCCGATTTCTCCCTGCCCGTCGCTGATTTGTTCCAGAACAGCCGCTCATGAAGATTTGGACACTCGGCAACGCGGCTAAGCTCTACAGCCTCAACCGCATCGCAGCCGCGGCTGAACAGACGACAGACCCCATGACCATCATTGATCTGGGATGTGGGGCAGGCAAAAACTTTGTAGCGCTCATGCAGCATTTTCCGCACATTCACTACGTCGGGGTTGAACCATCCGCGGCGGACTGTGCTGCTGCCCGCGCCAACCTACCTGCCGATCGCACAACTATCATTCAAGGCTATGCTTATGAAGGAATTCGACCACAGCTCCCTCAACTACATTACGATTTTGTCGTGTCGTTCAGCGTCCTAGAGCACGTCTATCGTCGAGCAGAATACTTCAAATTCATCGCCATGTGTTTGAAGCCAGACGGGCGCGCGCTCATCAACTACGACGCCGGTCACTTCGTTCAGCCTAGTTGGAAGGAACGCCTGAAAAACGTCGTCGGGCCTGTCCTCGCTCGTCTAGGGAACGAATCACGCTATCAATCGTTCGTGCACGAGGCGGACGCTCAGCGCTGGATCCGTGCCGCAGGCTTGACAGTCGTCGAAAGCAGGATGTTCAACACGCGCTTGAAGGGCGTGTACAAAACGCTGCCAGAGTCACAGCGCGAAGCGTTTATGGCGCGTTGGCTGGAGCTTGAACTTTGGATGAACCAGTTGGAAATCGCATACAACGACTCTTTAGCTCACACATGGTTTACCCGTTACTTTGAACTCGCACCAGTTTAGGGCATGGCGCTCAACGCCCGTGCCCGCGGCAGACTGTCGACAACAAGCATCTTTTGACTCGTCTCTTCTCCCAGCAAGAGACACAGGTTTTCGCTCAACAGATCAACCAAGTGCGGGCGCTCAATGAGAATTGTCTTGCGCACATGGTATGACAGGTGTACGCCTAAACATTTTTGCAGCAGCGGTATAAGTATCTGCTGGGGCATCTCACACCCCGTTAGGTCGAAGATGTGGACGTCCGGGCGTTGGTCGTCATACGCCATCATCTCCGCTTGTGTGAACGCCTCTTTGCAATCGTACCACGTGCACCTACCTTTCCACGTGAAGAGGAGCAGCTTCGAAGCGCTGTCTTGATTGTCCCATTCTACTATGATCGACATGTCTGCGTACCTAACTTGGCGAAAAGATTCGTGATAAAGTGTGTGTAAAAGGTTGATCGTAAATCCTAGCAATAAGAAAACATCATTAGAAAAAAATAATATCAACTTTTGGAGGAGTTGAGAAATGCACCGTCTAATTACCATTGAACGACACATTCAAATGCAGCAGCGTGAGTTCCCACACGCCACAGGAACCTTCACAACAATGTTGCAAGACATGGCGCTCGCTGCCAAGCTCATCGCTCGTGAGACGACCCGCGCTGGCTTGGGCAACATCCTCGGCGCTGCCGACAGCGACAACCCCTTCGGGGAGCGCCAGCAGAAGCTCGACCTCTTCGCCGATGAGATCATCGCGTCGCTTAACAGCGAGGCCGGCCGCGTCTGCGCGATGGTCAGCGAGGAACGCAGCGGCCTGATCGACGTGCCCCCCACCTACGGCACAGGCAAGTACGTGCTGCTCTATGACCCGCTAGACGGCTCGAGCAACATCGACGTGAACGTCTCCATCGGCACGATCTTCTCCATCCATCGTAAGTACACGCGCGGCGAAAGCGGCACGCTAGACGACGTGCTGCAAGAGGGCATGCGCCTGCTGGCCGCCGGTTACGTCATCTACGGCAGCAGCACGATGATGGTCTACACGACAGGCAGCGGCGTCTACGGCTTCACACTTGACCCCGTCATCGGTGAGTTCATCCTCTCCCACCCCAACATCCGCATCCCTGAGAAATCGCGCTACTACAGCGTCAACCACGCCAACTTCCGCCGCTGGCCAGAGGGGGTGCAGCATTTTGTGAACGAACTGCAAGGCGGTCAGCATGGGGCGCTCCAACTGCGTTACATCGGCTCGATGGTGAGCGATTTTCACCGCAACCTGCTGCAAGGCGGCATCTTCATGTATCCGCCCGACACGGATCGGCCTGAGGGCAAGATCCGCCTGATGGTCGAGGCACAGGCGTTGGCCTTTATCGCCGAGCAAGCTGGCGGCTACGCCAGCGACGGCCTGCGCGACATCCTGACGATCCGACCGCACAGCCTTCAACAGCGCGTTCCGTTCTTCGTCGGCAACCGCGCGTTAGTACAGCGAGCGGAGGCGCTGATCCAGCAACACGACCATGAGTGGATCAACGCCTACCAAACGTACTGCCAGAGCGAACGCGGCTAGAAGAAGCTGCTGATCAGCTCCAAGATGCGCCCAATGTTGTTCGGGTCGCCGCTCTGCCACGTTGTGTTGCTGGCCGCCGCGATGCGCTGCAGCACGCGGATCAGATCATCTGACAGCCGTCCATAGCCCACCGGCACAACAATGATCGGGTTCAGCTCGTTGCGTGTCGCGCGAATGACTGCCTCAACGTCCGATAGGCGGGAGCGCGTCGAGGTGGTGTCCTCGCCGTCGCTCAACAGCACAATTGCGCGGATGCGGTCAGAGTCTGTGCTCTGGCTCAACAAGTTCACCATGTCTACCACTGCATCATACAAGGACGTGCCACCCTCTGGCCCCAACTGCTGAATGCGCTGGCGCATCCGGGCGATGTTCGTCTCGAAGTTGTCTAGCGGAACCACAATTCGCACGTCGTCGCTGAACACAGCCAAGCCGATGCGATTGTTCGACTCCATGCGGTCGAGGAAGGCCAGCGCGGCGATCTTGGCTTGTTCTAGCTTGTTGTCCTGCGCCATACTACCCGACACGTCGATCAGCAGCATGATATCAGCCTGCTTCTTGACGAACTCCCACGTGCCTTGCACAGCGGCGATGACGTCCGGCGGCGGCGCGTCCAGCAACACGCTGGGGCCTTCTTTCGTCACGCCGTACTGCTCCTCAAACGGGAACCCCAGCGGCACACTCGGGATCACCGGTCGGAAGCCGAACTGCATGATGTATTCCTGCTGCGCGGGCAGACGAACGTACTCGATGAACACGCGCGCTGCGGCCCGCTGCTCGTCCGTCACCCAGTTCGCGTTGACCACTGCCATCGGATGATCGTGGAAGAACGTCCCCTCTTTTGGGTAGAGCGCCACCAAGCGCTCAGGGGGTTGATAGGCCGTCAAACCGCGATTGATGGCGATCAGGTCGTTCTCTTCTAAAGCCACAAAATCCAGATACTCCGGCCCCTGCGCGATGTAGTTCTTGAACTCAGTCGTGCGCGTGGAGTAATGACGGATTAGCTGCTCAATCGCGCGCACCCCTGCGCGCACCTCTTCGTTGTTGACGGTCGAGAGGCTCAGCGTGCGCTCGTCAATGCCCACTGCCCGCGCTGCTGCGTAAAACTCCGCAATCAGCGTCGAAAGCCCGGTGCTGCTCACGAACGGATCAGTATGGCCGTAGAAGACGGTGCGGCGCGCGTTGGGCAGCCCGAAGTCCTGCCAGCCGTTGGCCGAGTTGATAACCATCAGCAGCTCTTCCCAGCCGATGTCGTCATAGCCCACGGTCTGCTGGATCGCCCGCAGTCGGCTCTCCCAGATCGCCATCACCACCGGCGCGTTAGCCGTCGCGGGCGAGTCCCCCAAGTCGAACAGCTCCCGACGCGCTTGATAGTTAGCGAGCGCCAACCAGTGCCGCACGCTCGGCTGGAAGATCGTCGGGCGCGCCACGTTCTCGCTGTTGGGGGTCAACACGGCGTTAACGATCCCCTGCATGACCGTGCCTGATGAGCCATCGCGCCCCGTGATGAAGATCGGGCGTTCTCCTGCCGCCAAGCGCTGACCCGTCACAGGGTTGATCCCCTGCCGATACGACTCGTTGAACTGGTTCATAATCGTCGGCAGGTAGTCCGCGCTTTCCGGCGCGTAGATGATGCTGATCTCAATCGCGTTGGCAGGCGCAGCCGAACTGCTGCTGCCTCCACTGCCCCCTGTGCAGCCCGCCAGAACAGCCAGCGCAGCCAACACACTCAACATCCAACGACCCCACATGACCACTTCCCTTCCTGAAAAATTCACTATTTAACGATAATATGATGCACTTGTGCCGCCGCTGCGCCCCAGTGTTTGGGGGTAGCTAGTCCATCAGGCGGAACAACTGCTCATACACGCTGCGATCCCCCTGAACGACCTCGCTTGGCTGCCAATCCAACAGGACGCCGTAGGGCTGCCCCTTTGCAAAGAGTGCATCACCCGCGCCGGGCGTTCGGTTGAGTGGCCTTATGCCCGCTTGCAGCGTGATCGCCTGCCCGGCCTCGCTCAGCACAAAGTCGGCCAACACACGCACAGCTTGGCGCGCCGTGTCTGTCGTTTCAGCGCTTTGCCACACGCTGAGCGGGAAGTCCAGCGGCGCTTGGATCGCTGGATACGCCAGCACCAAGCGATCCTGCGGCGCGAAGCTGCTGAGCTGCGCCAGCCATTCGAACTCAGGCGCGAGGCTGAAGCCCGCCACGACCGGGCCGCGTGAAGCCATCACGTTAGGCGGCGGCTCCCCTAGCCGCTCGGAACTGCGCATCGCCTGCCGCAGCGGGGCAAACCACGCGCGGAACTCGCTGTCAGCAAACGTGCTACTCCTCAGCATCGGGCTGCCGGTGTAAGCGGCCAGCATCGACGCCATGACGTTGACGCCGGCAGCGCTGCTGCGCGGCCACGGGATGCCGATGTTCACGAAGCCCCACTCGCTCGGCGCGCCAAGCGCCGCCCACCGCTCCTGCGCGGCGACGCGCTGGGCTGACGCCCAATCGAACGGCTCAGCCCCTTCTTGCGTGAGCAAGCGCACGCGGCTCTCGAAGCCGCCCCATACCAACGGTGACAAGGCCAGTGATGGCTCCACCCGCACAAACAACAAGTTCGACGGAGCATTCACCACGATCCAGCTCGTCGTCGCCAGCCAAGCGTCCGGATGGCGTTCGTTCGTCCAGTTCGACCGCCCCTGCCACACGCCGATATCTGAGACTGTTGCGTCTACTCGCCATTGGACACGCGCGCCGCTGCTCAGCGTCACCCCGCGCGCGTTGAACTCGTTCACCAGCGCCGACGCCCACCCCTGAATCGACGGGTCAACCGCCAGCGTGTACGTCACGGGTGGCTGGTTTTGTAAGAAGGCGTTGAAACCTACAATCCCGCCCACGATCAAGCAGAACAGCAGCAGTACAACCGTTGATCGGCGTATCACCTTACCTCCTGACAACATGCCAAACGATCCACAGGCTGACGCTCATCAGCAGCCCGCTTAAAAGGCCGTCACTCAACCCATTATACGCCAATGGGATCGGAACGATGCACAATCCGAACAAGCCGAGCGTGGCCCACGCCCAACGCCGCCTCAGCGGATCGAGCGGCGTCACGTCGTCCAGCGGCACGGCATACGTCCGACCCAAGAACGCTGCCAACAGCCCCAAGAGCACCCACGCGCTGCTGAAGAAAAGCGCCCCGACGAGGATGAGCGTCATCACGGGGCTGAACATCGCCCGCGCCCGCCGCCCCAGCAGCGCGTAGAGCGTGTGCCCACCGTCAAGCTGCCCGATCGGCAGCAAGTTCAGCGCTGTAACGAACAGCCCCGTCCAGCCGGCCCACGCCAACTGGTTGACCAGCACGTCGAATTGGCCATCTGGCAGCGGGCGGCCAAACACGATCACCTTTGCCAGCCAGTACAAGACTGAGTTACCCTCGACGGCTCCACCGCTGATCTCCACCACCTGCGAGGTCGCCAGCCCGATGAGCAGGATCGGCAGCGCAAACAACACTCCCATCCATGGGCCTGTTGCGCCCACCTCTAGCAGCGCGCGGCGGTTGGGCATCGGCTCTTTCAAAAGAATGCCCGCGCCGAACGTCCCCAACGGGCTGAGGCCGAACGCCGGCAGGAAGAAGGGCAGCGACGACGCCACGCGATACCGCCGCAGCTGCACCCAGTGCCCCACTTCGTGCGCACCGAGGATCAGCAGGATGCTCAGCGCGTAGGGAGCGCCACGCCACAGGTTGGCGGGCAATGCCGCCGCTACCGCCTGCGCCGCTGCCGGGTCGCTCAAGCTCAGTTCGCCGATGGCGATCAGCGTGCCGGTGTAGAGCACGCTCAGCAGCGTGAGCAGGAACAAGCCCAACGGCAGCAGCACGCTCACCTCGCGCGAGGGGTACACACGCCCTTGTATGATGTGCAGCATGTGGCCAGTAGGCGTCTCGCGCAGCAGCGGAAAGAGGTTGTGCGGGCGCAGCGCCTCGTCTAACTGCTGATAGACATCGGGTGAGATCGCCCGCAGCGTGCCACTGAAGCTCGTCAGGTAGGCCGCGCCAGTGCGCTCAAGCAGAGCTTGATCTTCCATCTCCAGCGCGATCTTGCCTTCACATTCCACCTCCATAACAGACAAAGCAATATCTCTCAGAGTCGATTGGTTCACGATGATTCCGTTCTGATGTGGACTGGTACAATAGGTCAGGCTTGTAAAGTCGTACCTCTGTGATTTATTGTATCGCCATTATGGGCAGCGTGATGACACTTCAACAGGCAGTGGACTATCGGGAGCAGCTGCGCGCCGAGGGCAAGCGCTTGGTCTTGACCAACGGCCACTTTGACCTGCTTCACGTGGGTCATCTAGACTATCTCGAAAAAGCGCGCGCGCTGGGGGATGCGTTGATCGTTGGCCTCAATCAAGACAGCACCACACAGCAGCACAAAGGGCCGGGGCGGCCCATCGTGCCCGATCATGAGCGCGCCCGCTTGCTGGCGGCGCTCGTCCCCGTCGATGCAGTCGTCCTGTTTGCTGAACCCACCGCCAACCACCTGATCGAGCAACTCCGCCCCGACGTCTACGCCAAAGGCGGCGACTATGCGCACAAACCTCTGCCCGAACGCGCAGCCGCCGAACGAGTCGGCGCGCAAGTTGCGCTCATCGCGTTTCTGGACGGGCACAGCACCAGCGCCTTGATCGCTCGCATCCGCGCCCTGCCTCACTAGCCGCCCTTAGCTCTGGATACCCACGTGAGCATCCCCGCTACATCTGACCTGCCCACCACAGCGGAACAGGCGCAACAAGAAGAAACCAACGCCAGCGTCGTTGGGGCCAGCAGCATCCTCGCGCTGGGCAACATCGGCAGCCGCGTGCTGGGCCTCGCGCGCGAGATGGTGCTGACCTTCCTGTTCGGCGCAAGCGCGGTCGTAGACGCTTTTCAAGTGGCAACTGTCGTCATCCGCGCGATTTACGATCTGCTCATCGGTGGGCACGTCAACGGGGCGCTGGTCCCTGTCTTATCTGATGTGTTTACCTTGCAGGGCAAACAAGAGCTGTGGCGGGTCGTGTCGATCTTGATGAGCCTCGTCGTGACGCTGCTCACCGGCCTAGTCCTGTTGGTCAGCCTGTTTGCGCCGCAGATCGTGCACCTCACCGCAGGCGGCGCGAGCGAGCAGACGCTCACCCTCGCTGTTGACCTGCTGCGACTGACTGCGCCCGCGCTGGTCTTCATGGCGCTGTTCGCCGTGTTCAGCGCGGCGCTCTACGCTAGCAAGCAGTTCTTCATGCCAGCTTTCGCTGGGGTGATCTTCAACGGCAGCATTGTGCTATGCGCTTTGCTGCTCACGCCGCCTTACGTCCTCAACGCGGAGTGGTTCAGCAGCCCCGCCAGCGCTAACGCCTTCCAGCCCTTCTTCCTCGTGCGCCCCAACGACGCGATCGTTGCGGTCGCCATCGGCTGGATTTGTGGGGCTGTGCTGCAAATGCTAGCGCAGGTGTGGGGCTTGCGCGAGGCGCGCCTGCGCTTCACTTTCAACTGGCGACACTCCGCGCTGCGCCACATCGCCCTGCTTTACGCGCCGGTGATGCTCTCGCTCGTGCTAGACACGCTCATCGCCCGCCCTTACAGCTACAACCTCGCCAGCCAGACTGGCGAGGGCAGCATTGCCTACATGAACTGGGCCACCACCTTGATCCAGTTCCCGCAGGGGCTGGTGGCCACGGCCATCAGCGTGGCGATCCTGCCAACGCTAGCGGGGCAGGCCGCTGTCCTACCAATCGTCAGCCGTGCGTTCAAGGACACACTCGGCCTCGGTCTGCGCCTCACCATCACGCTCATCCTACCCGCCACCGCTGCGCTGACTGTGCTAGCCGTGCCGATCATCCAACTGCTGTTCGAGAACGGCGCGTTCACCGCTCAAGACACGGCGATCACCGCGCAGGTGCTACGACTGTATTTGATCGGGCTGCCGTTCGCGGCGGTGGATCTGCTGCTGGTGTACGCCTTCTACGCGCGCAAAGACACGCTCACCCCCACCCTCATCGGCGTGTTCAGCCTGCTCGTATACATGCTTACCGCGTACCTGCTGCTGCCCGCGCTGGGGCTGTACAGCCTGATGATCGCCGACAGTGTCAAACACATCACCCACGCGAGCATCAGCGCGTTGATCCTTCAGCGGCGTCTCGAGGGCTTGCAACAGCTCGGCCTGCTGCGCACCCTATTCAAGACCACGGTCGCTGCCCTGCTGATGGCACTGGCAGCGCGCGGCGCGCTGCTGTGGCTCTATCAGCACGTCGGGGCAGGGACGCTGCTGCAAGAGTTGGTGATCGTGGTAGCGGCCGGGGGCGTGTGCGTCGTCGTGTTCAGCGTCAGCGCTTACGTGCTGCGCATTGAGGAATTCCATCGCATTGTGAACCTGCTTATGCGCCGTAAGCCACAAAACAACTCATGATTCACTCATAAAACTGCGAAATCTGCCGTCTTTAGCCATTTTTACTCATATCTTTTTTATCTTACACCAAGACAAGTTTTGTAGATTTTACACAAGGAGTTAGACATGGCGCGTTTACTGTAATGCTCATACTCAAACTAACGCTCAGCATTATCGTTTTCATCGTCTTACTGGCAGGCTGTTTGCCGGTTACGGGGTCGTGGTCTGCTGCCAGCATCGCGCCTGTGCTGGTGCGTAGTGGAGACGTCACGATCAGTTCAATGCCGCCTGCGGGGTGGCGCGCGTTTGTGGATGGGACGCATCTGATTCTGACGAATCAATCCACCGACCGCAGACAGCCTATCATCATCAACGTTTGGATGCCTGCTGAAGAGTTGATCCGCGAGATCCCCAAAGAAACGGGCACGAGCACCGCTGAAGTCCTGCGTGAGATCACCAACACACCGCGCTTGATCGGCAACGCCATCGCCTCCACGCCGCAGCCCTTTCGTTGGATGCAGTACGACGGCGCCTACTACGTGCTCAACACAGGCACAGACGCTGTGACGCTCGTGATCGCGCTCACCCCAGCCGATGCGTCTCAGATGATCGTTATCAACATCACCACGGATCAAGTATCCCTCAATAACCTCAGCAGCGTGGCAGGTGCTGCGCTTGAGAGCATCCTCATCAATCAGCAGCCGCTGGGCGCAGATTTGTTCTCGATGCTGCCTCAACCGTTAGAGATCCCAACGCCCGAAGGCGTGAACGCACCTTCGTAGTCAGCCTCAACGCAGCGCGCACATCTGTTACAATAAGCGGCAATCCCGTCAGTTATCATTAGGTCGACATGACAACTGGATCTTTGCCTCACAACAACGCGCCGCCTTACGATGATGAGTTCTACAGCCCGTGGTGGATCCGTATCCCGGTTCTGTTCGTGCTTGGTCTGTTCCTCACCTTTGTCCTGCTGCTGGGGCTGCTGCTGGGGTTTCAGACGGCATACCGCGATCTGATCGTGCCGAACGTGTGGGTGCAGAACGTCCCGCTGGGCGGCCTGACGCTGGCAGAAGCTCAGCAGCGGCTCGAACGAGAGTTCCGCGCTGCGGATCAAGCGGTCTTCACTTTCCGCGATGGGGATGCTTTTTGGCAGGTCAGCGCTCGTGAGCTGGGTGTACAGTTCGACGCAGAGGGGACGGCCCTACAGGCTTATCGAATCGCTCACAGCGGCGCAGTCGTAGACGACCTGATCGCCCAATTTCGCGCGCTGCTGACGGGCGTCACGCTCTCCCCGATGGTCGTTTATGACCAGCAGCAGGCAGTTGATCGCCTGTTGGCCATCCGCGCGGAGGTTGACCAACCGCCTCTCAGCGCGTCACTCACTTTCAGCGGTGGCGAGATGGTCGCCGTAGAAGGACAAAGCGGGCGACAGCTCGACGTCACGCGCACACTCCAGCGCTTAGAAGAACGCTTGCTCACCTTGAACGGTGGTGAGATCCCCCTCGTGATCCTCGAAACGCCCCCGCTGGTCGTCAGCGTGGCCGATGTGCGCCAACAGATCACAACCGCCTTGAGCGGGCCGGTGCAGCTCGTAGCCAGCGACGCCAGCGGCGCGCCGCTCGGCCCGTGGACGGCCTCCACCGAGCAGATCGCGCAGCTCTTGCGCGTAGAAGCGATCACCAACAGCGACGGCACCCAGAGCTTCGCCGCACGAGTAGACGCCAACGCCTTCGCAGAGTCCTTGCAAGCGCTCGCGCCGGGGTTGATTGCCCCCGCTCAGAACGCACGCTATCGCTTCAACCCGCAAACAGGCCAATTAGAAGTGACGCAGCCGGCGGTCAGTGGGCGCACCTTGAACGTACAAGAGACTATCCGCCGCCTTGAAGACGCCATCTTCAGCCCTGACAATCGCATCGTGCCCATGGTGTTCGACTTCACCCTGCCCCGCTATCACAATCAGGTGAGCGCAGCCGAGTTAGGCATCCGCGAGCTGGTGGCCGAAGCGACCACCTACTTCGTAGGCAGCCCGCAAAGCCGCCGCACTAACATCGCGCTGGCCGCCAGCAAGTTCGACGGCATCATCATCGGGCCAGGCGAGGAATTTTCATTCAACTACTTTTTGGGCGAGATCAACGAAGAAGGCGGCTTCTTGGAAGGCAACGTAATCGTCGGGGATCGCACGGTGATCGGCATCGGTGGTGGAACCTGCCAAGTGAGCACGACGGTGTTCCGTGCGGCCTTCTATGGCGGTTATGCCATCACCGAGCGCAACTCACACGGCTACCGCGTCGGCTACTACGAACAAGGCGGAATGCCCCCCGGCCTAGACGCGGCCATCTGGCAGCCCGAACGCGATTTCCGCTTCCAGAACAACACACCCTACCACATCTTGATCGAGACGAGCATCTACCCGGCCAACAGTGCGCTTCAATTCCGCTTCTACAGCACGCGCTTCTTCAACACCGAGGTTGACCCGGCCATCGTGAAGAACATCACGCCGGCCCGCCCTGCGCGCTTTGAAGCCAACCCGCAAGTGCCGCCCGGCCAGAGCATTCAAGTTGATTACAGCGCAGAAGGGGCAGACGTCACCGTGTATCGGCGCGTATATGACCTCAGCGGCAACCTGCTCGTCGAGGATTACGTGTTCACGCACTATCTGCCGTGGGGGGCGATCTTCCAAGTGGCCCCGGGTGACAGCCGCCTCGGCAGCAGTTAGCCCATGCGCAGGCTCGCGTGTTTGGCCGTCATCTGGCTCGCTCTGATCGTCAGCGCACAAGAGCCTGTCAGCACGCCCCTCGCGGCTGGCTCATCGAGTGGGCTAGCCGTCACAGGCCGCATCGACAACAACGCCCCACGCCAAGTGTATGCCTTTGAGGGATCGCGCGGGGAGGTGGTGCGCATCACGCTGGAGGTCACCAGCGGCAACCTTGACCCAACGCTGACGCTGTTCGAGGCGACGGGGCGCGCGTTAGTCGTACAGGACGACAGCGACGATCAACGCCAGATGAGCGTCACGGTCTCGCTTCAGCGCGATATGCCGCACTACCTGATCGTGGGGCGCTTTGGCCTCAACGTCGGCACAACGAACGGCGAATATCGCCTCAAGCTGGAACGGGTCGGCGTTGTGAGCGAGCAGGGATCAACCCTGCTCTACGGCGTGCCAGTAACGGGCACCATCTCCAACGTTGAGCCGCAGATCTTCTACACCTTCCGCGCCAACCGCGGCGATGTGCTCACAATTGAGATGCAGCGCACCAGCGGCACGCTCGATCCTTATCTCCAAGTGCTGGACCGCAATCGCTTCCTGCTGGCGAGCAACGACGATGTGCCCGAAGGCGGCAGCCACAACTCGCGCATTGACAACTTCATCGCGCCAGAGACCGGCGTCTACATTGTCGTTGCCTCGCGTTACGGCGAATCGGCCGGCGACACCGTCGGCAACTTCATCTTGAGCGTGTATGAAGGTCAGTTCAGCGGCATCGGCAGCAACAGCGTCATGCCCGAAACACTTGAACCCGATCAGCCCACCACTGGTGAGATCACCAACAGTCAACCGCAGCGCTACTACCGCTTCAGCGCGCGCGAGGACGATGTGATCGACATCCTCATGGCGCGCACCGCTGGCTCGCTGGACGCTTACTTGATCCTGCAAGATATGAACGGGCAAACGCTGTTCCAAGACGATGACAGCGGCGGGGGCAAGAACGCCGCCATCAACGGCTTCCGCATCCCACAAGACGGCAGCTACATCATCATCGCCCAACGTTTTGAGGGCGCGAACGGCAGCACGGCCGGTGGCTATCGGCTCACCTTGCGCAACCGCGGGGACGCCTACGCCGGGGTCAACATCGGCATCCCGCGCTTGCTTTACGGCACAACTGTGCCCGATGCCATCAGCAATGCCGACCCCGACAGCTTGTACGCCTTTTACGGGATGCGCGGGGAGGTAGTGACGATCACCATGACGCGCACGAGCGGCAGTCTAGACCCGGTGCTCGTGCTGCTCGATCAAACCCAGCAGCGGCTCATTAGCGACGACGACAGCGGCGGCAACAGCAACGCAGCCATCACGCGCTACACGCTGCCGTATACCGGCGTGTACTACATCAACGCGCGACGCTATGAAGGGAACCGAGGCACGCGCAACAGCGAGGGAACGTTTAACGTGGTCTTGGTGCGGGTCGCACCCGCGCCAGGCGGCAGCTAGCAGTACTCTACTTTCATCGAGAGCTGGCCAAGCGTGATCGTGTCGCCGTCTTTCACAGGGTAAGACGCGATTGGCATCAGGCGATGCCCATTGAGAAAGGTTCCGTTGACGCTGTTCAGGTCACGCAGGTACAGCACACCTTTTACCACGACCACCATCGCGTGGTAGCGGCTCACCCCGCCTTCAACACCGCCATACCCTTGCAAATCGACCGTTACCTCAGGGTCAGCTGGGCGCGAACGTCGGCCAATTGAAATCTCGCGCTCCGTTGAGACTTCGAACACCCTGCCATTTTCCAATATGAGCTTCAGGCAGGGCGGCGTGGTGACGCCTTCGCCGTGACGATGCGGGGCTGTCTTGGCTTTGCCTTTGGGGCGCTGCACAGAATAATGAGTCACAACATCGTCATTATCTTTGCGAAAGTAGTTAGACATGGACATGATCAAACCAAACTATTTGTTATGTCTTTATAGTCTAAACGGTTATAAGCATTATGCAAAATGAAAGTTTTTCTCACAATTCATTGCCAAAGAATTTACAAATAGTTTATTAATCATAAAGGAAAAAAATGCGCATCTTCAGGCGCCCAATCTTGAGTTCATCTCCATGCGTCACAGGATAGTAGTGATTCGGGGCAAGGGGCATCCCGTTTAGGCTGCTGCCGTTGACGCTTTCTAGATCCTTTATCATCAGGCGATCCCCCACGATGTCGAACTGCACATGGCGGCGCGAGATTCCGAGGTCGGCTGCGTTATAAGGGCCTAAGTCCACTTCTACGCTGCCCGCTGAGGAATTACGACCGACTACGACCGACTGTGAAGCCGACACCTCAAACGTGGCGCGCCCTTCGCTGACATACAAGCGCAGGCGATCCGGCGCTCGCGTTGGCAGAACCTCCGGCAAGTTGTTCGAAAATGATTTGGTCTTGCTTCCTTCTAAGGGAACAAGATCATTAGGGGATGACGCGCCCGATTGATTGTCACTCACAGGCAATGCACTCAATTAAACGTGCACCAAATGATTTCATTTACAGTCTAGCACGTTTTTTGTTTATAGCACAAATCAAGAAATTCTTGAGACATTGCTAAAAATCAACACAACATCTACGATGACGAAGGACTGCACAGCGTCCTCTCATCCAAACACGTTAGACTGACCACGGATTAAGAAGCAGACAGGACAGCAGCTATGACAACCCTCAACGTGACAATCCTCGGGCTTGACCGAGTTGGCGCCTCATTCGGCTTAGCGCTGAAGCGCTATGAAAAAGAGAACGGCAAGTATCAGTTCAGCATCACGGGCTACGATGTGAAGTCCGCCCATGAGAAAGCCGCGCAGAAGGCAGGGGCAGCTGACCGCATCGAAAAATCGCCCGAGGCTGCGGTAAAAGACGCCCAAATCATCCTCATGAACCTACCTTATGACGAGGTGCGCAAGGCCTATCGGCTGATGGCCAGCCGGCTGCGCGATGGAGTGGTGATCTTGGATGCGTCGCCAGTCAAAGCGCCGTCGCTGGGTTGGGCGAAGGAATTTTTGAGCGGGGATGTACACGTTGTGGGCTTCACGCCTCTACCCGCCGCGCGTTACTTAGAAACGACCGGCACCAGCGCCGAGGACGCCACCGCAGACCTGTTCGACAACGCCCCATGCCTCGTCACACCTGCTGTCGACAGCCTGCCAGAAGCGATTGACCTCGCCTATAACGTGGCCTACCTGCTGGGCGCAAAGCCGCGCTTCGTTGACCCGTCGGATTATGACGCCATGATCGCCATGACGGAACAGATGCCGCGCCTGCTCGGAATCACCCTGTTCTACCACCTCACCCAAAGCGAAAGTTGGAACGACCTTCGTTACCTCACGGGTGGCACGTTTGGGCTGCTCACGCGCAGCTTGCACCACGAACACCCCGACGCGCTGCGCGACCAGTTCAACGGCAATCGGCAGGTGCTCGCGCGGTCGATTGACCGCGTGATCGCCCACCTGCAAGACGTGCGCGACGCGCTCACCAGCAGCGACCGCGACGCGCTTGAAGCCCTGCTCGTCAAAACCAGCGCGGACTATGAGCGGTGGCTCAACGACCGCACCCGCATCGACTGGGACAAAGACAAAAGAGACACCTATGAGTCCAGCGGGATGCTCGGCATGATCGTCGGGGACAGCCTCGCCAAGCGTCTCAAGGGCAAAAAGTGACACCGCGGGGCGTGAGGCTAGTTGACCTCACGCCCTGCGCGCTCAATCGCGCTGGTAAGCAATATCCGACAAGCGGAACGGATTGAAGTCTGTGTCGGTGTCGAAGATGTCGATTTGTTCTTCGCGCTTGAACCACGCCACCACGCGATATGTCACCGGCGTAAAGACGACTTCTATTCCCAC
This sequence comes from Anaerolineae bacterium, assembly GCA_034432435.1. Taxonomy (GTDB): domain Bacteria; phylum Chloroflexota; class Anaerolineae; order Aggregatilineales; family Phototrophicaceae; genus JANWYT01. The sequence goes on along the minus strand of DAOUBS010000206.1, from coordinate 720 downwards.
TTTGAAGATATAATTAGACACCGCAATCAGCAGCAGCAGATCATTCGGCAGCACGCCCCAAAACGCGATGAGCAAGAACACTGTCGTATCAACGGCCTGCCCGACCAACGTGCTGCCGATGGTGCGCGTCCACAGCCAGCGCCCACGAGTGGCTACCTTCATCTTGGCCAGCGTATAGCTGTTGGCGAACTCACCTGCCCAATAGCCCGCGAGGCTGCCGAGCATGATGCGCGGCGTCAGCCCCAAGATCGCGGCGAACGCCTCTTGCAGCTCCCAATCCGGCGCAGGGGGCAGCGCCACCAAGATCTGAAACGTGAGCGCGGCAATTGCCAACCACAAAAAGCCAATGTAGATCACACGGCGGCTAGCTTTGTAGCCATAGACTTCAGTTAGCACATCGCCGAAGATATAGGCGAGGGGAAACAGAAAGGTGCCGCCATCCAATGCAAAAACACCAACCTGCAAGATTTTGGTGGACGCCACGTTGCTGATCAACAGCACGGCCACCAGCGAGGCCGTCAGCAGCCCCAAGTGTTTGTAACCGCTCATTCGATTGTCCTTTCCACATAACGAGACAAGCTATGGGATATGTCGCTGAGAATTGTATAATGCGTGAGTCTATCGCGCATCTAGCAAATTCGTTTTCGAAGGACAAATACGCATGTCGCACAAAGAAGAACTGCTCGCCAAGATTGCCAATCGCAAGGCGAAGATCGCAGT
>DAOUBS010000205.1:0-2746 GCA_034432435.1 Anaerolineae bacterium | reverse complement strand
AGTCGATGATGCCATTGATTTCCACAATGTCAGCAGCGTGAATGTCCCCGCCCCAATACTCAATGAGCTTGGGGGCAGGGGGCAGCGTACCCTTGTGGCCGGGCATGTGGAAAGACGTCTGCCAGCGCTGTTTTTCGACCAGCAGGCTGTCTAGAAATGGGGTTCGGTCTTGGTCAAGGCGCAGGCGCGCCCAAGACCTCTCGGCAAAGTTGAGAGTCATGATCGTTCCTCAGGGATGGGGCGGCACAATGCGCTACGAAGCGGCAGCCTGCGCGGGCGCAGCCTCGGCGTACCCTGTGATAAAGCCTCGGCAGTTGGGCGCGCCGCAGGCACACTCAAACGGGCGATACAGCACGGCCTCCGTCTGCGCGTAGTCCATCGTCACGAAGTCGCCAGGGTGAATTGGCTTGATCGCGGTGAAGGTGCGCGTTTGCATATCGACGTGGCAGTTTGGGTCGCACGAGTGCAGGATCTTGCCCATGAAGAACGGGTCGTGCAGGTGCAGGTAATCGTTCACGCGCAGGGTGAACAGCGTGACCTCGCTGCTGAAGACACCAGTAAAGCGGAACACGATGTCGCCCGGCTCAAAGGCGGTCAGCGCGACCACCCCTTGCCCAACGCCATCACCGATGTAGCGAATTTCGAAGTTGTCCGTCGTCGGCTCGTAGGCAAACTCAGGATAGAAATCGGGATAGAAACGCATGATGAACTCCTCTGCTCATGGTGTTGAGCAAAACCCATTGGTTAGACGGTTAATTGAACGGGTACAGCAGTTGTTTAACCACCGTTGAGGAGGAAAGATGAATGCTCAACGCTCTACACGCACCACTGCGGCTGAGGCTAGCCACAGCATGAAACCTCAAAGCGAGGGGCGATGCGCGTCAACACGTCAAGCGATCTTTCTTGACTGCGCGGGCATGTACACGCCCGCGTGTTGCCTACGGAGTTACTGACAATTATAGTAGCTTTGCCGCAGATGCAACGGATGATTCACCTACAATGAGTGCCTGAACTATTAGAATAACTTTTAAAAAGTATTAGCTAAATCTTATGAGTCGAGTGACGTTTTTTTGGGAGTAGGTTTCTACTAAGTGACGTTTTTTTGGGAGTAGGTTTCTACTAATAGAAACACCACCCCCTCAGAAGCAAACGACCCTTAGCTCAGTTCTCAGGGTGTAAGGTGCGCAGGGTGTCGTAGACGCGCGTTCGGGCGTCGTCCACCGTGTCGGCAAAGTCGATCATGCGGGCCGACTTTGGGTCAAGGCTGGCGGCCGTGTCAAAGATGCGCTTCACGAGGCTGTTCATGCCGACGATGACCATCGGGCCGCGCTGTTTGCCGTCGAGCTTGAGCAGCTCTTGAAAGTTGGCCAACCCCTGCGCGCTGAAGATGCCGCCTTCGGGCATCTGCAAGCCGCTGCCGAGGTCAAGAATAGCGCCCATGACGCGCCCGCGCTCTTCGCTGATGCGCTTCACCGCCTGCATCGTCTTGGTGAGTTCTTCCCACTTCCACTTGCCGCGCACCTCGATCAAGAAGACGGTTTCCGCCTCGTCATCCCAAAAAACTTCAATGCTCATGGCTTTTTTGCTCCAATTTTTCTACCAACATGGTAAGACAGCACGCTTAGCAAAACGTGAACGTTTGATGACGCTTCCCGGCGATATGGGGCTTAGTTGTTGACATTCGTTGATAAAAGCCCGTACAATGCCTAGGATAGGCCATACTCGTGTGTCATAAAATTAAGGGGACAACTCAATGAAGATTCGCAAATGGGCAGTTGGCTTGACCGTGGCAGCGATGTCGCTCGCTGGGGTGGCGCAAGCGCAGGACACGTGCTTCGGCTTGAGCGCTTCAGATTGTGCGGCTATCACCAGTGCAACTGAGAACACACTTGGCACTGTGATGTCCTTCAACCAGACATGGAGCATCGACTTCCGCGTGAGTGGTATCCCGGACAGCGGCGATATTACCTTCAACGCGACGGGCAGCGGTCCGGTGATCATCGACCTGATGAGCAGCTTCCCTCTGTCGTTTGACCAGTCAATTGAAGCTTCGTTCAACGATGGCCTGAGCAGCGGCGGCGGCATGACCGGCGCAATCCTCAAGGACGGCATCCTCTACGTCAACATGGGGGATGGCATGTGGGGGTCGCTCAACCTGTTGAGCGCGCTCGAAAACAGCGAAGTTGGCGGGCAAGAGCTGCCGCTAGACTTGGAGTCGCTGGCCAGCGGTGATGTCAACCCTGAGGCTGCTCTGAGCGCGCTTGAATCCTTCGGAGACTTGACGGCTATCCCCGGCTTCCTCACCTACACCCGCATGGGCGACACATTCAACTTCGTGGCCGACTTGACCCGTTTGATCAACGACCCGAGCTTCCAGAACGGCATTAGCAGCTTGGCCATGACCGCAGGCGAAGACGGCGCGCAGATCGCCGGGCTGGTCAGCTTGCTGCCGATGCTGCTGACCGAGGGCAGGATCGAAGTGATACAGCAGATCGACAGCAGCGCTAACATCGTGACTGGCCTCGGCTTCAACGTTAACGCGACGATCGATTCTGCCATGCTGACCGGCAGCGAAACGCCGATCACGATCACGCTGGTTTTCCGCGTTGACCTAAGCGACCCGAACGCCAGCTTTGACATCCAAGTGCCGGACAATGTGACACCGCTTGAAGGCATGATGGGCATATAACCGCCATCACCGACTCTCGTAACGCGCAGGCGGCCTCAATGTGGGCCGCCTGTTTTG
>DAOUBS010000204.1:0-11971 GCA_034432435.1 Anaerolineae bacterium | reverse complement strand
TCTCAACCAGCTCCCCGTTGACAACCTCCACCCGTTCCATCTGTAAGTACTCATCCAGCGTGATCCGCTTCTCTGGGATGTATTCGGCCATGCAGGAAATCCTCATCGTGGTTTGCTATCAGTATATACCAGCTTCACGCTTCCTTGCGCGCGCACAGATAGAGGTTGGGCGTGATGAAGCTGGCCAGCGGCGTGCCGACTTGTTGCGGCTGCCAGTAGGCACGCACCGCTGACGGGGCCTGCGCCAGCATGATCTGCAGCCATGCGACCGTCTGCGGGGTACAGCGCTGGCGCTCCGCCCACGGCAGCAGCAGATGGCGCACCTCGTGCACCGCCTCATGGACGATGTGCAGCCCCGCGTCGCGGCAGTGCCGCCGCCACTCGTAAACGTTCAGCGCCCGCACGTGTGAGGGGTCGCGCAGCTTCTCGAACGTGTCCACGTAAGAGCGATCTTTAGGGCGCGTCGGCGCGAGGTGATCCTGCACGAGCAGCAGCCCCCCCGCCTTCAGCGCGCGCGCCGCCTCGTGCACAAAGCGCGCGGCGTTGGGGAAGTGATGCACCGCCAGCCGACACGTCACCAGATCGAACGCCGCGGGGAAAGGCAGCGCTTCGGCGTCCCCCTGCACGCACACCACGGCTGCAGCGCCAACCGCCTGCGCCTGCGCGCGCATCGCCCGCAGCATGTCACCCGTCAGGTCATAGGCGACCACCGACGCGACGTGCGGCGCGAAGGCCAGCGCAGTATGCCCGCCGCCCGTGGCCACGTCTAGCACGCGCCACTGCGGCTGCGGTTGGGCCATCTCGATCAGGCGCTCTAAGCTGACCGGATCGGCGTGCGTTGCGCTGTGCACGTAGTTCTCAACGACGGCGCTGTACCGCTGCTGGTTAAGCGCCTTGATCGCCTCGCTCATCGCGGCAGCTCGTAAAGTTCCAACAGCACGCCGCCTGTGCTACGCGGGTGCACGAACACATAGCGGATGCCGTCGCGCTCTTTGGGCGTGTCGTTCAAGAGCTGCGCCCCGTGCGCGCGCAGGCGCTGCATCGCCGCTTCGATGTTGTCTACCTCCAGGCAGAGGTGGTGCATGCCCGCCCCCTTCTTCGCCAGATACTGCGCAATGCCGCTGTCGTCGGTCGTCGGCTGAACGAGTTCTAAGTGCGCCTCGCCCACGTCCAAAAAAGCGATGTCCACAGCTTCTTGCGCCACGTGCTTCCGCTCGCCGACGGGCAGCCCCAGCGCGTCGCGCCAGAACGCTAGCCCGGCGTCAATGTCCGGCACAACGATGGCCACGTGGTTGATGCGGAACTGATTGGCTGCGTCGCTCATCTTGCCCTCCGTGTGTTCTCTACCTTCTACAGCATAGCGCAGAAACTGTCGCGTCCCCAGTAGAGGCACGGCGGGCCACGTCTGCGGCCTTCGGCTATCTGTCTGAACATACCTACCCCACACATCACCTTCATCGGTATAATTGAATCGAAAATCGTTTCTCTAGCAGATTTGAGGTGCAAGATGGTTTTAGAACAGACGGGCACGCCGCTCACGCTCACGTTGACCCCCGAACACGAGATGCTGCTCAACACCGTGCGCGACTTCGCCCAAAAAGAGATCGCACCCGTCGCCGAGCACTACGACCACACTGGCGACTTCCCGATGGAAACCGTCAAGAAGATGGCCGAGATGGGGCTAATGGGGATTGAAGTGCCGGAAGAGTACGGTGGCGCAGGGATGGACGTGCTGGCCTACGTGTTGGCGCTGGTCGAGGTCGCCAAAGCTGACGCCAGCCACAGCACGATCATGAGCGTCAACAACAGCCTGTACTGCAACGGCATCATGCTCTTCGGGACGGAAGAGCAAAAGCGTCGCTGGGTAACGCCCGTCGCCAGCGGCGAGAAAATCGGCGCGTACAGCTTGACCGAGCCAATGAGCGGCAGCGACGCCGCCACAATGGCCAGCCGCGCCGTCCTCAACGAAGCCGGAACCCACTACATCATCAACGGGCGCAAGAGCTGGGTCACCAGCGGCCCCGTCGCCGATTATGTCGTGCTCTTCACGATGACTGACCCCGAGAAAGGCAGCAAAGGCGTCAGCGCGTTCTTGATCGACACGTCGCAGCCGGGCTTCCACCGCGGCAAGAAAGAACCCAAGCTGGGCATCCGCGCCAGCGCCACCAGCGAGCTGATCTTTGAGGACTACGCCTGCCCCGTCGAGAACATGCTGGGCAAACGCGGCGAGGGCTTCAAGATCGCTATGACCGTGCTCGACGCGGGGCGCATCGGCATCGCAGCGCAGGCGTTGGGCATCGCCGAGGCGGCCTATGAGGCGTCGGTGCGCTACGCGCGCGAGCGGCAGGCCTTCGGCGGCCCCATTGGCCAGTTCCAGATGATCCAGCAGAAGATCGCCGATATGAAGACGCGCATCGAGGCCAGCCGCCACCTGATCTACAACGCCTGCCTTGCCAAGATGCGCGCCAAAGTCACCGGCGAGCGCTACACGCTGGAGGCCAGCATGGCCAAGCTCTTCGCCAGCGAAACCGCGCAGTTCGTCACCGATGAGGCCGTTCAAATCCACGGCGGCATGGGCTACAGCAAGGAAATGCCCGTAGAGCGCTACTACCGCGACGCGCGCATCACCCGCATCTACGAGGGAACGAGCGAAATCCAGCGCATGGTGATCGCCCGCCACGAACTGGGGATGCGCTAAGATGCGCGCCGCAGTCCTCACCGGCCACGGGGGGTTGGAGGTCGTCCAGTACGTCGAGAACCTGCCCATCCCTGAGCCTGCCGCGGGCGAGGTGCGCCTGAAGATGCACAGCGCCGCGCTTAACCGGTTAGATCTGTTCGTGCGCGCAGGCTGGCCCGGCCTCAACCTGTCCTTCCCCCATGTGATCGGCAGCGACGGCGCAGGCCACGTGGACGCGCTCGGCGCGGGCGTGCAGGGCTTGGCCGTGGGCGACGCCGTGGCAGTGGACCCCAGCGTGTTCCCCGCCGTGCGTGCCGCGCACACCGACTACGAGAACCAAGACCGCATCGCCATCATGGGCGAGCATCACAGCGGCTTCGCGGCGGAATACGTCTGCGTGCCCGCCGCCAACTGCGTCAAAGTGCCCAACGGCTTCGACTTACAGCAGGCCGCCGCCGCGGGGCTGGTCTACGTCACGGCGTGGCACTCGCTCATCACGCGCGGCGGCTTGCAGGCTGGCGACCACGTGCTGATCGTCGGCGCGGGCGGTGGCGTCAACACCGCCAGCGTTCAGATCGCGCGGCTGGCCGGGGCCACCGTCTACGTGGTCGGCAGCAGCGAGGAGAAATGCGCCCGCGCGCTAGAGATGGGCGCGCACTACGCCATCAACCGCCAAGAACATCCGCAGTGGTCAAAAGAAGTCTACCGCCTGACCGACAAGCGCGGCGTCGACTACGTCGTGGACAACGTCGGCAAAGACACGCTCGGCCAGAGCCTGCGCGCGCTGCGCATCGGTGGCTCGATCCTTGTCGTCGGCGGCACGTCCGGCTACAACGCCGAACTGCCCCTCAACCAGTTGTTCGCCCGCCAGATCGCCATCATCGGCAGCACGATGGGCACGCATAAAGACTACGTGACGGTGATGAACCTGATCTTTGCGGGCAGGCTGAAGGCGGTCATCGGCAAAGTGTTCCCGCTGGAATACGCCCGCGACGCCCAAGCGACGCTGGAGGCCTTTGACGTGTTCGGCAAGGTGGTGCTGAGTATTGACGCATGAGCAAAATACCTTTACAGCATGAACAAAATACCTCTACAGACTGAACAGCAGCGGCTCACTGCATTGCAAGAGGGCCGCTGCTGGAGCGCATCCGCTGCGATTGCATCAGCCACATCGAAAATGATGCCAGTGAGGGGGAATACGCCTTCCGAACCCCCTGCTGGCCACCCGTTACAGAAGTGATAAAGATTTACAATGACCTCAACCACCGAGACCGAACTCAAGCTCTACACGCCCGACCATGCGCCGATTGTGCAGCAGATGCACGCGCTGGGGGCGCGGCTGGTCTACCCGCGCGTGTTGGAGCGCAACGTGCGCTATGAGGACGCGCAAAACAGCCTCACGCGCCGCGGCGTCGTGCTGCGCCTGCGCCAAGATAGCCGCGCCCGCTTGACCTATAAGGACGGCGGCACAGTGCACGACGGCATCTTAAGCCGCAGTGAGCTTGAGGTAGAGGTGAGTGACTTCCAATTGATGCACCTGATCTTAGAGCGACTGGGCTTCCACACCGCGCTGATCTACGAGAAGTACCGCACAACCTACGAGTACTACGGCGCGGAAATCGTCGTCGATGAGCTGCCGTTTGGCAACTTCGTTGAGATTGAAGGTGACGCCCCGACGATCGAGAGCATCGTGCAGGCGCTGGGCTTGCAAAGCGCCCAGCGCGTGACAGCCAGCTATACCGCCCTGTTCGAGCAGCTCAAAGCCACGCTCAACCTACCCTTCCGCGATCTAACGTTTGAGAACTTCGCAGGCACAACCGTCCCTAGCAGTTTTTTTGAGGAGGAAGCCCGATGACCACCCCCCGCGACGAATGGCAAAAACGCACCGTTGACCCCGTCCTCAAAAAAGTCGGGGAGCGCAAGCCGACTTTCGAGACGTCGTCCGGCATCCCGCTTCAGCGCGCCTTCGGGCCAGAGGACGTGCCCGCTGACCGTGACCTGAGCTGGCCTGGCGAGTACCCCTTCACGCGCGGGGTGCAGCCCACCATGTACCGCAGCCGCTTCTGGACGATGCGCCAGTACGCCGGCTTCGGCACGGCGGAAGAGAGCAACGCACGCTACCGCTTCTTGCTGGAGCGCGGCCAAATGGGGCTGAGCGTCGCGTTTGACCTGCCTACGCAGATCGGCTACGACGCCGACGACCCGATGGCATTAGGCGAGGTCGGCAAGGTTGGCGTGAGCATCAGCAGCATCCACGACATGATGACCCTCTTCCGCGACATCCCGCTGGACAAGGTCAGCACCAGCATGACGATCAACGCGCCCGCCAGCGTGCTGCTTGCCCTCTACATCGTGACCGCCCAACGTCAAGGCGTGGCGAGCCATCAACTGCGCGGCACGGTGCAGAACGACATCCTCAAAGAGTACATCGCGCGCGGCACGTATATCTACCCGCCGCAGCACTCGATGCGCCTCATCACCGACATGTTCGCCTACTGCAAGGATCACGTCCCGCATTGGAACACGATCAGCATCAGCGGCTATCACATCCGCGAGGCAGGCAGCACCGCCGTGCAAGAGGTGGCCTTCACGTTAGCCAACGGCATCGCCTACGTCGAGGCGGCGCTCAAGGCGGGCTTGACCGTCGACGAGTTCGCGCCGCAGCTCTCGTTCTTCTTCAACGCGCACAACAACTTCTTGGAGGAGGTTGCCAAGTTCCGCGCGGCGCGCCGCCTGTGGGCCGAGATCATGCGCGAGCGCTTCCAAGCGCGCGACCCTAAGAGCTGGATGCTGCGCTTCCACACCCAGACGGGCGGCAGCACGCTTACCGCACAGCAGCCAGAAAATAACATCGTGCGCGTGGCGCTGCAAGCGCTGGCAGCGGTGATGGGCGGCACACAGAGCCTCCACACCAACAGCATGGACGAAGCGCTCGCCCTGCCCACGGAGAAAGCCGTGCAAGTCGCGCTGCGCACCCAGCAGATCATCGCCCATGAAACCGGCGTCGCCGACACGGTCGACCCGCTGGCAGGCAGCTACGCTATCGAGTACCTCACCCAACAGATCTATGAGCGCGCCCGAGAGTACATCGCGCAGATCGACGAGATGGGCGGCGCGCTGGTGGCAGTAGAAGAGGGCTTCGTCCAGAACGAGATCCAAGACGCGGCCTACGCCTTCCAACTGGCGGTGGAAAAAGGCGAGCAGATCATCGTGGGCGTGAACCAATTCGTCGAGGAGGAAGAGCCGCCTGCTGACCTGCTGCGCGTTGACCCAGCCATCGAGCAGGCCGCCCACGAGCGCCTGCGCCAACTGCGCGCCACCCGCGACAACGAGCGCGTTTCTGCGCTGCGCGCGCGCTTGGCCGCCGCCGCCCGCACAGATGAGAATTTGATGCCAATCATCATCGCTTGTGTCGAGAATGAAGTAACATTAGGTGAAGTTTGTCACACTCTGCGGGAGGTGTTCGGTGAATACCGACCTGCCGTGGCCATCTAAACCCTCGTTGGAGCTATACATGACGCGCAGCCCGATGAAAAGCCTGATTGTGTTCATCAGCCTGATTACCGCGATTGCCTTTTTAGGCTTGTCGATCATCTCAACGTGGCAAATCTTCACGTCGCTGATCTCCGGCGGCGATTCTCTACGCGGTGAGCTGTGGGCGCTGCTCATTATGACCTTCACCGCCGGCGTCATCATGATCCTGCTAGCGTGGGGCATCACCGAGGTAGGCAGCCGCCCCTCGACCCCGCACCCAGCCGCTGCCACCGCCAGCGACGAGGACGAGTAAGGCTTACGCCTACTACGATTTGATCAACCGGGCAACTCGTCATCAGCGCTTCAGGGCACAAGCGGCTAACCCGTTCGCTATCACCACCCATGCGCTAGCGCCCCAGCGCCCATGCGGCGTGCTCGGCGATGAGTGGGCTGGCGTGCCGCGTAAGGGCGGCCAGCAGCGGCTTGAGCGCCGGGTCGCGGCTGTTGCCCGCGGCGATGCAGGCGTTGCGCACCATGCGCTCATAGCCCGTCCGCAGGATGGCGCTGCCCGCAAACCGCGCTGCGAAATCCTGCGGGGTCATCGTCAGCAGCCACGCCAACGGCGGCGCGGTACGGTCAAGCGCTACACTGCGGAACGCCTCTTCCTGCGTGGGCACGCTGAAGCGCTGCCACGGGCACACCTCTTGGCACACATCGCAGCCGTAGACCCAGTTGCCGAACGACGCGCGCAAATCCTCTGGGATGGATCCTTTGTTCTCGATGGTGTGGTAGCTGATGCAGCGGCGCGCGTCGAGCACGTAGGGCGCGGGGAAGGCGTCCGTCGGGCAGGCAGCGAGGCAGCGCGTGCAGCGCCCGCACATCGTCGCAGGGTGCGGCGGGTCCGGCGCTAGCTCAGCCGTCGTCAGAATTTCGCCGATGAAGAAGTAGCTGCCGCGCCGTGGGGAGATGAGCATCGTGTTCTTGCCGATGAAGCCGAGGCCAGCCTGCTGGGCGTGGCTGCGCTCCAAGATTGCGCCCGTGTCGACGTACACCGCGCTTGCATCCCCCAGCCACGCGGCAAGCTGCTTCAGCCGCGGCAGCATCACATCGTGGTAGTCCACCCCCCACGCATACGACGCGATCCGCCCGCGTGTGGGGTCGTTCAGCACATCGAGCGGGATCGACTGGGCGTAATCCAGCACCACAACGACGATGGAGCGCACCTGCGGCAAGATCACGTTGAGGTCACGACGCCGCGCCACGCGGTCAGGCCGCGCAAGGTAGCCCATGCTGCCGTGCATCCCCGCGTCGATCCAGCGCTCGTAAGCGGCCAGCGTCGGCGAGGGGGCCGCCTCTACTACGCCCAGCGCGTTGAAGCCCAACGCTTGCGCCTGTGCCCTGAGGGCGGTCTTAAGGTCATCCGTCATCGCTTGGCGCTCATCCCTGACTTTTACAGTATACTGGATGGATGCGCCTGCATCTGCTTCATTCCCTGAGCTTGCTCACCCTGCTGCTAACCGTCACGTTCAAGGCGTGGCCCGGGACGGCCATCCCTTTCAGCGCGGACTATGTGCTGGGGTTCGTGTTCGTCGCGCCGCTGATCGGCGCGTTGGGCGCATGGGCGCTGACCGGCTTCGAGGGCACTGGCCAACTCCTGGCCGACAGATGGCGCGGCCTGTGGGCGCTGGGCGTGATGCTGTTCGCAGCGTGGGCGTGGCTCTCGCAGCGTTGGGCGCTGCTGAGCGGCGCGCGCGACGCCATCGCCCAGAACGCCGCCCTGACCTATGGGCTGGTGGGAGCGTTCTGTGTGTTGATTGCGTGCTGTCCGCCGCCACGCCGCACCTTGTACGGCGTCTGGATGGCCGCGCTGCTGGTGAGCGCTGTCGTGGCCATCGGCCAGAGCGCCGCGCAGCGCGAGCTAGGCCTGACCCTGCTGGGCGAGCCGCGCAGCCTCGACCCCGCACAGTCCGGCGTGTCGGTCGTCCAGAGCGGCGAGGTGCGCCTGCTGCGGGCGTATGGGCTGCTGCCGCACCCCAACATCTTAGGCGGGGTGCTGGCGGCGGGCGCGGCGTGGCTGCTGGCGCACAGCGCCGAGGCGCGCGGGCGCTGGAGGCACTTGGGCGCGCTGACACTCGTCTTCTGCGCGCTGGGTTTGACGTTCAGCCGCGGCGCGTGGATCGCGCTAGCCGTGAGCGGCGCGCTGGTGGTGGCGTGGCACGCGTGGGCGCACACCCTGCGCGCGCTGCGGCTGCCGCTGGCCATGCTCGCATTCGTCGGGCTGACCTTCGCGGCAGCCTATCAGCCGTTCCTGCTGGCGCGCGCCAACGTTAGCGGCGAGGCGCTCGAACAGCGCTCCGTCGCCGAGCGCGTGATCTACACGCAGATCGCCTTTGAAGCCATTCAACGCGCGCCGCTGCAAGGGATCGGCGCGGGCAACTTCGCGTGGTATGCCGCGCGCTACCTCGCCAGCCGTCCCGAGTACGACCTGCGCGGGACGAACGTGCACCAAGTGGCCTTGCTCATCGTCGCCGAGTTGGGGGCGGTCGGGTTCGGGTTGTTTGCGGCAATTGTAACGCTGCCGCTGCTGCGCGGGGGGTGGCGGCTCTGGCGACAGCGCCGCGATCAGCAGCGGTTGGGGGCGCTGGCCGCAGCGGTCGTCTTGGCGCTCGTCGGCTTGGTCGATCATTATCCCATCGCCATCCCACAAGTCATGCTGCTGTGGTGGGCGCTGCTAGCGCTGGCCATGCAGCCCCCCCACCCCGCTGATCACGCCTCGGCAGGCGCGTAGTCGATCTCGCGCAGCGCGGTGACGATTCCTTCCCATGTGGCCGGCGCTTCATAGCTCACCGTCACCATGCGGGTGGCAGAATCACCTTCCACTTGCTTCACGCCAGGCAGGGCCTCCAACGTTGTTTTGATGGCGCGCACACAGCCATCACAGCCGATGTTCGGCACTTCGAACGTCTTCGTCTCCATCGTGATGATCTCTCCCTGTTTGCAACGTTTCCCCTATAGGGGATAAGACCATAATTATTCTCAGTTCAATCTTAACCTTGTCGAAATTCGTTGTATAGTCATAGGCAGTGCGGCGCGCGTCTTCTACCAAACAAACGAATTAAGCTGAGGCCGGCCCCAAATGGCACAGCGCCCGCCGCACCTTGCCAAGAGCGCCCGCTTGCGGCAAAACCGTTGATGATGTGTAGTGTTCTTATCGACAGGAAGACGCTCCCGCGCTGCCAACTCAGCGCAAGGGGGCTGCATTTTGAAAAGGCTTTTGACTATGACAATACATCCTCGGATAGAAGAACTGCGCCGCAAGCGCGCCCTCAGCCGGTCGGGCGGTGGCGAAGAGCGCGTGCGCAAACACCGCGAAAGCGGACGCAAGACCGCCTATGAACGGCTGGAGCTGCTGCTCGACCCAGGCAGCTTTCGAGAGCTTGACGCCTTCGTCGAGCACCGCTCCACTAACTTCGGCATGGACAAGCAGAAGTTCCTCGGCGACAGCGTCGTCACCGGTTGGGGGACGATTGACGGGCGGCTCGTCTACGTCTACAGCCAAGACTTCACCGTGATGGGCGGCAGCCTCTCAGAAGTACATGCGGCCAAGATCTGCAAAGTGATGGACATGGCCATGAAGAACGGCGCGCCCGTCATCGGCTTGAACGACAGCGGCGGCGCGCGCATCCAAGAAGGTGTCGAGAGCCTCGCGGGCTACGCCGACATCTTCTTGCGCAACACGCTCGCCAGCGGCGTCATCCCGCAGATCAGCGTCATCATGGGCCCGTGTGCGGGCGGTGCGGTCTACAGCCCCGCCCTGACCGACTTCGTCATCATGGTGCGCGACACGAGTTACATGTTCATCACCGGCCCAAACGTGGTCAAACAAGTACTCAACGAGGACGTGACAGCGGAACAGCTCGGCGGCGCGACCGTCCACAGCACCAAGAGCGGCGTGGCCCACCTCGTCGGCAACGATGAGACGCAGGCGCTCATGCTCGTGCGCGAGCTGCTCGGCTTCCTGCCGCAGAACAACATGGAAGACGCCCCCTTCCACCCAACTAGCGATGACCCGCTGCGCTCGGACCCCGAGCTTGACACAATCATCCCCGACAGCCCCAACAAGCCCTACGACATGAAAGACGTGATTGAAAAGATCGTCGACGACGGCTACTTCTTCGAAATTCAGCCGGACTATGCGGCGAACATCGTCGTCGGCTACGCGCGCTTGGGCGGGCACACCGTCGGCATCGTGGCCAACCAGCCGATGGTGCTCGCCGGCGTGCTGGACATCCACGCCAGCGAGAAGGCGGCCCGCTTCATCCGCTGCTGCGACAGCTTCAACATCCCGATTGTGACCTTCGTCGACGTGCCGGGCTACCTGCCGGGGACGGATCAAGAGCACAACGGCATCATCCGCAGCGGGGCGAAGCTGCTTTTCGCCTACTGTGAGGCAACCGTCCCCAAGCTCACCGTCACGACGCGCAAGAGCTACGGCGGCGCGTACTGCGTGATGAGCAGCAAGCATATCCGCGGCGATCTAAACCTCGCATGGCCAACGGCTGAGATCGCCGTGATGGGGCCAGAAGGGGCCGTCGAGATCATCAACCGCCGTGAATTGGCCGAGGCCGAAGACCCCGTCGCTCGCAAAGCCGAGCTAGCCGCCGAGTACCGCGCCAAGTTCGCCCACCCTTACATCGCCGCCGCGCGGGGGTTCATCGACGACGTGATCGAACCCAGCGAGACCCGCGCCCGCCTGATCAACGCGCTGCAAGTCTTCCAGAACAAGCGCGACGAAAACCCGCCGAAGAAGCACGGCAACATGCCGCTCTAGGAGACCTGCCGATGCCCGCCGAAACGCGCAACATCCAAAAGATCCTGATTGCCAACCGCGGCGAGATCGCCGTGCGCATCATCCGCGCCTGTCGTGACCTCGGCATCGAGACGGTGGCCGTCTACAGCGACGTTGACCGCAGTGCGCTGCACGTGCGCTATGCCGATGAAGCCGTCCACATTGGCCCGCCCCCGCCGCGCGAGAGCTACCTGCGGATAGACAAGATCCTTGAGGCCGCCAAGCTCACCAAAGCCAACGCCATCCACCCCGGCTACGGCTTCCTCGCTGAAAACGCTGACTTTGCGCAGGCCGTCGCCGATGAAGGCCTTATCTTCATCGGCCCGTCGCCCCACGCCATCGCCACGATGGGCGACAAGCAGGCCGCCCGCACCGCCGTGAAGAAGAACAACGTCCCGCTCATCCCCGGCACGGAACCTGGCCTGAGCGATGAGGAACTGATCGCCGCCGCCGAGCGCATCGGCTACCCCGTCATGGTCAAGGCGGCGGCGGGCGGTGGCGGCAAAGGGATGCGTCCCGTCTACAGCCCAGAGGACTTGCCCGCCGCGCTGGCCACCGCCCACCGCGAGGCCGAAAGTGCCTTCGGCAACGGCGAGGTGTACCTTGAAAAGCTGCTCGTCGGCGCGCGCCACATCGAGTTTCAAATCCTCGGCGACATGCACGGCAACATCGTCCACCTCGGCGAACGCGAGTGCAGCATCCAGCGCCGCAACCAGAAGCTGGTGGAAGAAGCCCCTAGCCCCTTCATGGACGAAGACCTGCGCCGCCGCATGGGCGAGATGGCCATCGCCGCCGCTCGCAGCGTGGACTACTACAACGCCGGCACGATTGAATGCATGGTCGACAAAGACCGCAACTTCTACTTCCTCGAAATGAACACCCGCCTGCAAGTCGAACACCCGGTGACGGAACTCATCAGCGGCATCGACCTCGTCAAGGAGCAGATCCGCATCGCGCGCGGCCGCCGCATG
>DAOUBS010000203.1:0-22265 GCA_034432435.1 Anaerolineae bacterium | reverse complement strand
TCGTCTTTGGGCGTGTAATCAATCTCTGCGACGCGCTGCACACGCTGGCCTGTGTGCAGCGCGACCTTCAGGCCGCTGTCGTGGATGCTTGGAATGCCGTAGACCCAATCGGCCTTGTCGCCTCTCAAGTGGGTGATGAAGATGGGCATGTGTTCTGCGCTAAATTGTTCTATCGCCTGCGGTGCAAAGTAGGCAAGCTGAACGCCCATCGGCTCCAATGGGAGGGTCAGATCCACGTGCGCCAAGAGTTCATTCATCCAAGCGCCGCCGGCCAAAATGACACGACCGGCTGAATACTCCTGATCCGCGACGACTGTCACACTGTCCTGATGAACTGCAATGCGCTGAACAGGAGTCTTTTCTTTGACAGCAGCACCATGCTTCACTGCAAGGCGCAGATGCGCTTGAACACACCGCGCAGCCGCCAAGATGCCTGAGTCAGGTTGATAGAGAACCTGCATGTCTGGGTCAAAGCGGAACATTGGAAAGCGAGCCTGAGCAGACTGAGCGTCTAGAAACTCAAACGGAATGTTGGCATCGGCAAGGCACTGGCGGGTGCTGTCGAAGGTTGGTTGATTGGGGTGCGCAATGTCGATCCCGCCTGTGCGGAAGTAGAGCTGTTCACCGGCTTCTGTCTCGAGGTCACGCCACAGAGCATACGCAGAACGCATCAGCTCAACGTAGATGGGGTGATCGTAAGCATAGCGGATGATGCGCGAGTGATCGTTGGAGCTGCCGCGCTCATGATTTAACTCAAACTGCTCCAACAGCAGCACCGAGTGGCCATTGCGAGCTGTGTAATAAGCGGCGGCGCTGCCCATCCCCCCACCGCCGATCACGATCACGTCATATGTAGTGCGTGTCATAATTCCGTCCTATAGTAAAAACTGTTGAGATAGTTGATGACTCAGGTCATCTCCATAGCGAATAACGAGCGTAGGAATCTTGAGCAATAAGAGACGCTGCTGCATCTCATCAGATGCAGATGCGTAAGTGCTGCCGAAGCTAACGGGGTCAACAAAGATACAGACGGGCTTAATGCCTCGCTCCATGATCTTCTGTACCTGCATCAGCCATTGGGGATCCAAAGTTGATGTGATGATGATCAGTGTTGTCCCTCGGCTGAAGTTCACACTTTGCATCCTGAGCATATCTGCTAAGGAAGCTGGGGTGGTGCTTCTCGCTACCGCAAGGATGTTGAGAATGCGCATCAACTGACGTTGGCCGCGCTCTGGGGTGAGCACCTCAAGATGAGGTGTGTAAGCAGAAAATCCTAGAGACCGCCCCTGTTCTGTGAAGTGTGAAGCGAGTGTCGCTGCGATCACAACAGCATATTCCTCAGTTGAGCGAGGTATGCGCGTTGAACCGTAAATGACAGACCCGATCAGGCCAACCCGCTGCAGCATGGGGTCCTCAACAAGGCTGTACTGTGAAAAGTCAACGAACAGCCAGATGTCAACTTGCGGATCAAGCTCAAATTCTTTGACGATGAGCTTGCCACGCCGAGCCGTGCTGCGCCAATGAATGCGATTGATGCTGTCACCAACGACATAATCACGGACGCTGGCGGCGTTGGTGGTGATATGCGGCGTGATGAACCGTTGAGGATCCCCCCCTGACAGAGCAGCGGCAGGCAAAGCAAATTGAATCAGAGGAACGGCTTGTGGATAGACGATAATACGTTCCGTGGCGTTGATCGTGCGCTGTGGCTCGAACAAGCCAAAAGGATCCCCTGTTGAGACTCGCATTGGGCCAAGCCTGAACTCACCGCGCACGTAGCACGGAGTTTCGACGGTCCATGTGTAGGTGCTGCGTGGGGCAATGGTGGGGGTCACCCGCCCGACATTGTGGAAGGGAAGATCGGAGTAATCGTTGACTTCCAGCCACAACTTGGGAAAAAAAGAGTGATTGCGGACGTAAAACGTCTCAGTGAACGTGCGCCCAACTTGAGAGCGGCGACTGCGCGTGCTGCGACCGAGACTGATCCCTGCAATGCTGAGCGATGCCCACAGCGCTGAAATGAACAGCACGCCAAACAGCAAGTAGGCCACAGCGAAAAAAGTAGCTCTTCCTGTGGCTAGCCCGCCTAGCAAAGCAAGGATGATGATCAGATAAAGGCTATTACGACGATTGCCCATGCTCAGCGGACAGATGTTCCAGGTACTGGAGTCGTTGCAAGAATGTCTTGGATGATGACACGCGCGGAAACATCGCGCATACGCGCAGACGGTCCGACAATCACACGATGAGAGAGCGTCACTTCTGCAAGCGCCTTCACATCATCGGGGATGACATAATCGCGGCCCGCCATTGCAGCGCGCGCTTGCGCCGTTCGGAACAGCGCAAGTGAACCGCGTGGGCTGCTGCCGAGGTAGAGGTCAGGGTGGGTTCGGGTTGCTGTGATGAGGGCGACGATATACTGTTTGATCTCTTCGGCGACGTAAACTTGCAGCACGGCATTTTGCGCATGTACCAGCTCTTCCAACGTGATGCTCTGCTGGATGTTGGCAATCGGGTGCTGGTACTGTTGCGCAGAGAGGATTGTCAGTTCCTCAGCGGGCGTTGGGTAGCCCATTTGAATTCGAATCAAGAAGCGGTCAAGCTGCGCCTCTGGCAGCGGGTAAGTCCCTTCATATTCAATGGGATTCTGTGTCGCTAGGATCATGAAGGGGTTAGCCATGCGGTAAGTAACGCCATCAACCGTCACCTGTCGTTCTTCCATCGCTTCCAACAGCGCTGACTGCGTTTTAGGGGTAGCCCGGTTGATTTCGTCGGCAAGCACAATTTGCGACATAATCGGCCCCGGGCGGAACTCAAACTGGTTCGTTTGCTGATTGAAGATCGACACACCTGTTACATCAGATGGAAGCATGTCGGGGGTGAACTGAATGCGGCTGAAGGTGAGTCCTACGGTCTTACTCAGCGCGCGTGCCATCATCGTCTTGCCGACGCCGGGAATGTCCTCGAGCAGAATGTGCCCACGACACAGCAGCCCCAACGTTGCAAGACGTACCTCGTTGCGCTTGCCGATAATTACTTGGCCTACATTGGCAGCGATGCGCTCAGAGACCTCTTGAACGATGCGCAGGTTTACATAATCGTTTGTGCTGCGGCGAGTTTGCTGTGGGATTTCCGTCATTGATTTGTTCTCGATTGTCTCATACGGCTTCATCATACAGGACGCTGTGACAGTATACCTAGATGAACTCACAACGTTCAGCCTACGCTGGGCTGATTTCAAGTATAGCTGTGTCTGAAGTAGTCGATAAGCGTTAGTTTGTGATGAGCGTCCTAATGTCTAAAAAAGACTAAGCGTCGAACGCGGAAGCACTCGGCTGGGGCGCGCCCACAAAGGGACCATCGGCCTCTGCGTCTAATCAGAGGCTTTTAGCCTCTGGCGTTGCTGTTTGAATTTAGACAATCTCTTTGTGATCCACACATCTGTCGCAAGGTGCTTGCTTATGACTACGTGTTGAGTATAATACGGGCAATAATCACGGCGCAGTTCACTGTGAATCAGTGAGCTGAAGGAAAGCGTTGCATTCGCTGCCGCGCATCAACACGGACCAACCGAGGAGCATCAGAATGGCGAAATCGCGCACAGACTTGATGGTAGAGCGTTTGCGTGAGCTGCAAGGCACAACGCCCGACATCGAAGCGTCTGCTGTTGTGAGTGTGGATGGTCTTATTATGGCTTCGGCTCTGCCTACATACGTTGAAGAAGATAGAGTATCGGCCATGTCAGCAGCGATGCTCTCCTTAGGCGAACGCATCTCGAGCGAGCTTGGGCGAGGAATGCTCGATCAAGTTTACGTCAAAGGAGTGAACGGTTACGTCATCCTGATGTCTGTGGGCGAGGATGCTGTGTTGACAACCCTTGTGCGCTCAAACGCCAAACTAGGTCTCATCTTCTTGGACATGCGCCGCTCGGCTGATGCGTTACAAAAACTTGTCTGAATGATCACCCTAGCTGGTGACCCCCAATTTACGTTGAGTTGAGCTAGCTGAGGCGGGATTGAAAATATCCCGCCATGATTTTGTTTGTGAAGGACAGCACATGGCCGACCCGAAGTACATCTTCTGCACCGGTGGGGTGGTAAGCTCTGTGGGCAAAGGCCTGACGGTGGCAGCGATTGGACGCATTCTGAAGGCGCGTGGCATCAAAGTTGCGATCCAGAAATTGGACCCGTATTTGAACGTTGACCCGGGCACGATGAGTCCGTTTCAGCACGGGGAGGTATTTGTCACGGCGGACGGCGCAGAGACTGACCTCGATCTTGGCCACTATGAACGCTTTATTGATGAGAACGTGACGCGCGCCTCAAACGTCACAGCAGGGCAGGTCTACAGCTACATCATCGAAAAAGAGCGCAAAGGCGACTTTTTGGGTGGGACGATTCAGGTCGTCCCACACATCACCAACGAAATCATTCGGCGCATTCGCTTAGTCGGCAAGAGCAGTGATGTCGATGTGGTCATCGTCGAAATCGGCGGCACAGTTGGCGACATTGAAGGGCAGCCATTTCTAGAAGCGGTGCGGCAACTGCGGCATCAGCTCAAACGCAAAGAATCCCTGTTTGTCCATGTCACCTTTCTACCGCATATTGGGGCGACGAATGAGCTGAAGACGAAACCCACTCAGCACAGCGTTCGCGACTTACGCAGCATGGGCATCCAGCCACAGGTGATTGTCGCGCGCACCGATTACCCTGTCGGACAGGACGTAGTGGCTAAGATTGCGCAGTTTTGCGACGTGGACGACGAAGCGGTGATCCCACTCGTGACGGCCAAGTCGATTTATGATGTCCCCCTGATGTTAGAGGATATGGGGCTGGGCGACTACATCGTCAGCAAGCTGAAGCTGGACGCTCGCCAGAAACCAGACCTATCAGAATGGCGCGCGATGGTGCACCGCGCTAAGACCTCGACGGATACCGTCAAAATCGGGATCGTGGGGAAATATGTTCAGCTTCATGATGCTTACATGAGCGTGAAGGAAGCCCTCACCCATGCGGCGATCCAAGCAGAACGTCGGCTTGACATTGTGTGGATTCAGAGTGATGAGTTGGAAAAGGGCAAGCATCAAGAGACGCTGCTCGCGCTTGATGGCATCGTCGTGCCCGGGGGGTTCGGCTATCGTGGTGTTGAAGGCAAGATCATTGCGGCGCGTATCGCTCGTGAAAATAACATTCCATACCTCGGTTTGTGTCTGGGTATGCAGGTCATGTGTGTGGAATTTGCGCGCAACGTGTTGGGGCTTGAAGACGCTAACAGCAGCGAGTTCAACGATCTCTCCGAAAACCCAGTTATTGACTTGATGCTGGAGCAGCGGCAGGTCTCTGACTTGGGGGGCACAATGCGTCTGGGGGAATACCCGTGCAAGCTGAAAGAGGGATCCATCGCAGCGCAGGCTTACGGGCGACCGATCATCATGGAGCGGCATCGGCATCGATTTGAGTTCAACAACGATTATCGTGAGCAGTTCGAAACAGCCGGCATGGTATTCAGTGGGCTTAGCCCGGATGATCTGCTGGTTGAAATTGCTGAGATTGCAGGACACCCGTTCATGCTGGGTTCGCAGTTTCATCCAGAGTTCCTCAGTCGGCCTAACAATCCGCACCCTTTATTTTTTAGGTTCATTCAGGCGGCCATTGAACGTTCAAGAACAATTGCAGGCTCCACCGCCGATGCGCCTGCTGACACACACACGAATAGTTAAGGAAACGCACAATGTCACTCGAAACTTACATTCAAGCGATCCCAAAGGTCGAAGTACACATCCACTTTGAAGGGGCGCTCAAGCGCGAACTGGTCGAAAGAGCCGCAGATCAAAACGACATCAGCAGCACCATGCGTGGGCGTGAATACCGTGAGTGGATGGAACTCCTGCGCAAACCAGATATGAAGAGGCTGGACGACATGGCACGCACGTATGCAAGCTGGCTGAAGTACCCAGAAGATTTGTCACGTGCGGTGTATGAGCTTGGCCTGCACCTCAAACGCCAGAATATTCGGTATGCTGAGGTGCATATCAACCCAGCGATTTATACAGACGGGGGGATGACGTTTGAAGGATTCTTAGACGCGATCAACGATGGACGTGATCGCGTGCTGCGTGGGTGGCAAGTGCGAATGAACTGGATCCTTACAATCCCACGAGATCGCCCGCGCAAAGGGGATGACATCTCACGGTGGGTCACCTCGGCAACTGCTCGTAAAGGGAACGTCATTGGGATGGGCGTAGTGGGGCGAGAAGATCTGGCTACAGCCGATCAATTTGCCAAAGCATATTCTGTTGTGCAAAAGCGCGATATTCCGACGATGGCAACGGCGCGAAGCTCAACCATCAACCCAGAGCCGATCCGAACTATCCTGCACGAGCTGAACCCACGTCGGCTGGTTGACGTGTGGGGGATCACTTCGGAACCAGACATGTTGGCTGACCTTGTGGAGAGCCAGCTTCCAGTTGTGGTGACTCCGACGCGCGAGCTTCGCCTGAACAGGATCAGCCAACTGGCGGACTATCCACTGCGTACTTTGATGGAACAGCTTCCATTGGCAATTGCCAGCGGCATGCCCACATTTTATCGCACTAGCTTGAACGATGAGCTGATCGAATTGGCGAAGCACCACGCGCTGACTGTGGATGAAATCGAAACGCTCGTCTTAAACGGCGTGCGCGCTTCATTCCTAGCCGCCGAGAACAAAGAGGCCATGATAGGGGAGTTCCAGACACACTTTGAAGCGCTGAGGTCGCAGCACTTGACTTGAGAAACAGAATGAAAAGTCCCTGAACGTTGAGTGTTCAGGGACTTCGTGTGCCTCTAAGCGTGAGCTTTCTTGGCCATTTCTTCTTTCTTGTATTCGTAAGCCAATGAGACCTCGGTGGCGCGGTCGAAGATGTGGATGTTGCTGACGTCAACGACTGCATCCAAGCGACCACCCACGCGCGCCTCAGTGCGAGGATCGGTACGCGCGATGAAGGGCTTGCCACCTTCCTCAAGGTACAGAATCATTTCGTTGCCCATCTGCTCAACAACTTCGACATTGGCGGAGAACTCGGCTGGCTCGATGTCGCGCGGCGAGAAGCGGCGGTCGTGAATGTCTTCAGGACGAATGCCAAGCACCACCTCTTTGCCAACGTGCGGTTTGAACGGCACAGCCTTTGTCGCTGGCACGGTGATCTTAAAGACACCTACGTCGAGCACGACCGCATCACCTTCCGGCTTCAGCACAGCGTCGAAGAAGTTCATCGACGGGCTGCCGATGAAACCACCCACGAACACGTTCGCGGGGTTGTGATAGAGGTTGAAGGGGGTGTCGATCTGTTGCAGCTTGCCCGCGTTCAAAACAGCGATGCGCGTCCCCATCGTCATCGCTTCTACTTGATCGTGGGTGACGTAGATGAAGGTCGTCTCGAGGCGCTGGTGCAGCTTGCTGATGAACGAACGCGCTTCTACGCGCAGTTTTGCGTCCAAGTTGGACAGCGGCTCGTCCATTAAGAACACATCTGGTTCACGGACGATGGCGCGGCCTACTGCCACACGCTGGCGCTGACCACCGGAGAGCTGACGCGGACGACGCTGCAGCAGGTGCTCAATGCCAAGCTGTTTGGCGGCCTCGTTAACGCGCTGGTCAATTTCTTGTTTTGGTGTCTTGCGCAGTTTCAAACCAAAAGCCATATTTTCGTACACAGTCATGTGAGGGTAAAGAGCGTAGCTCTGGAACACCATTGCCACATCGCGGTCTTTCGGCGCGACGTTGTTCACGACGCGGTTGCCGATCAACACCTGCCCATCACTGATTTCTTCAAGACCGGCCAACATACGCAGCGTTGTTGACTTGCCGCAGCCTGACGGACCGACCAGCACCAAAAACTCTTTGTCTGCAACCTCAATGTTTAGGTCGTTGACGATTGTCAAGTCTCCATAGCGCTTGTATACATGCCGGAAAGATACGCTTGCCACAACAGCCTCCTCAAATTGAACTAATTAAGGTTTGTGCAAATTGCCTATGCAAGTTTCAGTCTTGCAACGAGGCTTATTCATGGGATTATAATGCAGCGGTTTATTTTTGCCAAGCTTTCACACTTTTTATCACATACACTTTCAAACTGCACAAGGCAAATGGAATGTCTGACAACGTCACAGCAGAGATTATCGCAATTGGAACGGAGATATTGCTTGGTGAAATTACTGATACGAATTCAGTCTACTTGGCGCAGTTGCTGCGCGATTATGGGATCAACTTGTACTTCATGACCAGCGTCGGTGACAACGTTCAGCGAATCGCCAGCGCGGTCAAGATCGCACTAGGGCGCGCTGATGTCGTCATCACCTGCGGCGGGTTAGGCCCCACCGTCGATGACATGACGAGGCAAGGCGTCGCCGACGCAACCAACCGACCTCTGGTGTTTGATGCCAACTTGCTAGAGCAGATTCGCCAAAGGTTCAGCACATTTCGGATGACCATGCCAGAAAACAATCGTCGTCAAGCTTATTTGCCAGATGGCGCTTTAGTGATTGAGAACCCTGTTGGAACTGCGCCGGCGTTTGCGGTTGATCTTGGCGCAAAGCTAATCATTTCGCTGCCGGGTGTGCCGCGTGAGCTGAAATTTCTGATGGAACACAAGGTTATTCCGCTGCTTTGTGAGCGTTACTCACTAGGGTTGATCCGTGCGCGGATCTTGCGCGCGGGTGGCATCGGTGAAAGCGCACTAGATGAGCGGTTAGGGACGGAACTTCTGGAGAGCGCTAACCCGACGGTAGGCCTCGCGGCACACCACGGCATTATCGACATCCGCATCACAGCGAAAGGTGATACGCCCGAAATCGTAGAGCAAATGCTCGACCAGTGTGAAGCACGGGTGCGAGCAAGGGTGGGGGATGTGATCTTTGGGACGGGCAAGACCACCATTGAACAAGTAGTCATTGAGCAGCTTGCACAAACAACGCGACGTCTAGCAATTGTGGAGGCGGGGTTGGTCGGGACGGTGCAGCCACTGCTGCGCGATCCTCGCAGTGAGCAGGTGATCGCTGCGTCGTTGGCCTATTCGATTCCTTCAGAAGCCTACGCTGCTTTTGACTTTGATCTGCGTGTCAGCCATCGTGAGGCAGCAGAATCGCTCGCCTTACGACTCAGCCGCGAACATGGCGCGAGCATAGTAATCTTCAGCCAGCCGGATTCGATCGAGGGGGCAGACAGTGAACAAGCAACTACGGTTAGCGTGGCAGTTGGAGAGCACTTGATGACGCGCAGTTATGGCTTTGGCGCAAGCGCTGAGGTGGCCTCAACGTGGGTCATCCGCTGGGGTCTGGCGAACGTTTGGCGTATGTTGAAAGAGCAAACAAAATGAATACCTTGTACCAACGCATCGTTCAACAACAGAAACCTCTAAATCTAGCCCTTCACTTTTGCCCGCGTGTGGTGGATCTGCCGCTGCCGATGCAGCGCTATGATGATCCGTTCCTGCCGTATGGCAAAGCCGTTATCAACGCCAGCCGAGAATTCGTCTCATTGTATGTGTTTGATGTTCTATCCTACTTGGCGATTGGGGCAGCAGGGGCTGTTGCGCTTGAACGAACGATCGACTTTCTCAACGACGAAATCCCGTGTGTGCTGCATGGACCATTTGGGGATCGGGCATACGCCAAACTCTTGGACAAACTCGCATTTGGCGGAGATACAATAACTGTTTCCACCGGGGATGACACCGTCGAACTGCTGGACGAAAAGGGGCAGCAGCAGGGTGAGTGGCAGCTCACGCGCGCTGAGATGCGCCTTGTTGATGATGCACAACTCTGTACGCTGCGCGTGTTGGGGGACGAATTTGTCTATCGACATCGTCAATTCGATTTTCAAGAAGCGCTGCACGCAGCATTCTCAGCGCTATGAGACAAACACTCGCTGCTGAATTGTTTGATTGTGGCATTGTTCAGTTTGGCCAATTTGCCACAGCCAACGGCATTGAGCCGGTGCGGTTTGACTCGCTTATGCTGCCATCATACCCTTCAGCGCTGAACTTATTAGCGCGCGCATGCACCGAACAAATTCAACTAGCTAAAGATGGTCGCTTGTGCTGCGCGTTGAACACCTTTGCGCTGGGCGTGGCCATTGGCCAAATCATGGGGCAGCCACTCGTCTACACGAACAGTTTTGAGCACGAAACGCCGCGCGCTTTTATCGGCGCGTATGACATTGGACATCCAGCGCTGCTTTTGTGGTCTTGGGGGGCGTCGATCTTGAAGCCGATCTGGACAGAGCGCATGCAAGAGGTGGGGCTAGTACTGGAACGGCAGGTGATCCTCATTGGCGATGAAACAAGCATCCTGCCGTTCTCGTCACTGTTGGAAGCGCTGGTAACCACAGGCCGCATCCGACCAGTGCAAGCGGAAACTTGCTTGCACTGGTATCAGCAAGCTAAGCTTCGTCAAGGCTGAGCAGCGCCATGAACGCTTCTTGTGGTACTTCGACTGAGCCGATCATCTTCATGCGCTTCTTGCCTTTTTTCTGTTTTTCTAGCAGCTTCTTCTTGCGGGTGATGTCGCCGCCATAGCACTTGGACAAAACATCTTTGCGAATGGCGCTGATGTTCGCGCGGGAGATGACGCGCTTGCCAACAGCCGCTTGAATCGGCACGACAAACATTTGACGTGGGATCAAGTCTTTGAGCCGCGTCACTAGCTTCTGGCCTTTGTTGAAAGCATCCGAACGATGGACGATCAAAGCCAGCGCGTCTACAGGCTCGTTGTTGACCAGCACATCGAGCTTGACCAAGTCGCCGGCGCGATATTCATCAAACGTGTAATCGAGGCTGGCGTAGCCTTGTGAGATGCTCTTCAGGCGATCGTAGAAGTCGATGATCAGCTCTGAGAGGGGAATGCGATAGCTCAAGATCACGCGGTGCGCGTCCAGATATTCAGTCGTAATGTATTCCCCACGCTTCTTGATGACTAAATCCATAATGCCGCCGATGTAATCCTGCGGCGTGTAGATCTGGATTTTCATCCACGGCTCGCGGATTTCGACGATGTCCTGTTCTGGTGGCAGCTGGGCAGGGCTGTCGATCAACAAAGTGCGGCCATCGCGCGTTGTCACTTGGTACTCGACACTTGGGGCTGTTGCGAGGATGTCGAGGTTGTATTCACGTTCGAGGCGCTCTTGGATGATCTCCATGTGGAACAAACCAAGGAACCCCACACGAAAGCCGAAGTTGAGCGCCTGCGACGTCTCCGGCTCAAATTGCAAGGAGGCATCGTTGAGTTGCAGCTTTTCGAGCGCGTCACGCAAGTTCTGGTAGTCGTCGTTGTCAGTGGGGTAGATGCCGGCGAAAACCATCGGCTTGACACGTTTGTAACCAGGCAGAGGCTGTGGCGGTGTGCCAGCGCCGTGTGTCACAGTGTCACCAACCCGACATTCTTGCACGGTTTTCAGCCCGGTGGCAATATAACCGACTTCGCCCGCGCTCAGGCTGTCCACTGGAACCATCGCAGGGGTGAACACGCCAATTTCAACGGGCTCAAAGCGGGCATCAGTTGCGATCAATCGCAGTATGTCGCGCCTGTTGAGTGTGCCGTCGACAACGCGCACATAGGCGACGACGCCCTTGTAGGAATCGTAGTGAGAGTCAAAGACAAGCGCGCGCAGCGGTGCTTGTGGATCACCGCTAGGGGGCGGCACTTCTCGGATGACCAGCTCAAGTACATCCCGGACGCCGATTCCGTTCTTGGCAGAAATTCTCAAAATGTCCTCAGCGGGGGTTCCCAGCAGGTCTTCAAGCTCACCTGCGATTTCATCGGGTCTAGCGGCTGGCAGGTCGATTTTGTTGAGCACCGGCAGGACTTCTAAGTTTTGCTCAAGCGCCAGATAGACGTTGGTAAGCGTTTGCGCCTCGATGCCTTGACTAGCGTCTACGACGAGCACAGCGCCCTCGCACGCTTGCAGGGCACGGCTCACCTCATATGTGAAGTCCACGTGGCCCGGGGTGTCGATCAAGTTGATCACATAAGGAGTGCCATCTTCTGTTGTGTAGGTCATCCGCACAGCAGAGGCCTTGATGGTGACGCCTCGCTCGCGCTCAAGATCCATGCTGTCGAGCAGTTGATCTTGCATGTCACGATCGCTGACGGTGCGGGTTAATTCGAGCAGACGATCTGCAAGCGTACTCTTACCGTGGTCAACGTGTGCGATAATCGAAAAATTACGAATGTGTGTTTGATCCATGCTAACGACACTACCCAGTCCCTAGTTATAACAGGGATTATAGCGACATTGCGCCACAAAACCGAGGGTGTTATGCCTGAAACAAGCCTTTGATGTGATCGTCAGCAGCGACAACACTCGGACGGTCTAGGACGAACCATGCCAGATACTCCGTGTTGCCAGCCGGCCCCTTGAGGGGCGACGTTGTCAACCCATGTGCAGACAGCCGGTGGCCTGATGCCGCTTGTAGCACTTCATGAACGACGCGGTGATGAACTTTGACGTCGCGCACTACTCCGCCCTTGCCGATGTCAGCCTTGCCAGCTTCAAACTGCGGCTTAATGAGCGCAATGACATCTCCTTGCGGCTGAAGCCAGTTCACGACGACGGGCAGCAGCAGCTTGAGAGAGATGAACGATGCATCGATGACAACCAGATCGACCAGCTCTGGCAGCGTTTGTAGATAGCGCGCGTTGGTGCGTTCAATGACCACGACGCGCGGATCATCGCGGACGCGCTGTGCGAGCAAGCCATAGCCCACGTCAATGGCGTAGACGCGCGCAGCGCCAGCTTGTAGCAGACAGTCCGTGAACCCGCCTGTGCTTGCGCCCACATCAGCCGCCGTTTTGCCCGCTGCATCGTAAGCAAAGGCGTCGAGGGCTGCTTGCAGTTTATCGCCACCGCGGCTGACAAAGCGTGGTCGCGCTCGCAGTTCGACGAGCGCATCAGAGCCAACCGATGTGCCGGGCTTGTCGATCACCTGACCATTGACCGTGACCTCGCCAGCCATGATGAGGGCTTGTGCGCGAGCGCGCGATTCGACCAAGCCGACATCGACAAGATGTACATCGAGGCGTTTTTTCTCATTGCTCATGTCAGTCTCTTGTAAGCGGGATGTTCATGATCAATGGATTGGGGCTGTCCTCACGCAGCAGGAAGCCGTCCACTGCTAAAGTCAGATAGCCAGCCGCAGAGATGATCACGCTGTAGGGAGACCCAAGCTGTAGCAAGCGATCTACAATAAATTCACCGTTACGATCGGTCACGGCTAGCGCGTAAATCTGATCCTGTGACCATGTGAAATCAGCGATGGAAAAGTCTTCTGTGATCAAGATGAACGTGACGCCCGGTATGCCGCGACCACTTTCTACATCGTAGATGCGACCGCGCAGCGGAACACCTACGCCGGTAGCCAGCCGATCCACACGAAGCTGACCAATGCCCACACTGGCGCTCGCAGATTGCAGCAACACGTTGTTCACGTAAAGCCGCACGGTGTAGCTTCCATCGGGTATGCCACCAGCGGCGGATAGGCGCAGCGTGAAGTTAGCGCCTGTTTCAGCGGTATTCCACGGTGCATCCAGAGAGTAGAAGACTGTGTTGTCGACTAGCCAATCTAAGCGCCACGACGTGCCGACTGCAATCTGTTCCCAATCGAAACGGAAGAAGAGGGTATTGGCGCCATCGGGGAAGCTGTTGGCCGGGCGAGGGTCAGGTGGCAGGGCGTTCGTGTTGGAGCGGATGAACTCCAGATTGTTGAACACATTCGGGCGGGCGCTCTGTTGAGCAGCCCCCGCGATGACAAAATCCCCCGTACTAGAAAGGGCGGAGCCGATGTACAGTTCCACCCGATAAACGCCAGTCGGCAAGCCACCGTCTGGCTGCAAATTAACAGAATCTGTGCCATTGGCGCCTTTTTCCAACGACCAGTTGGCGGTCGTTCGCGCGATTTCACGATAGTTGTAGTACCAGATAGTCGTGTACGTTAGGTCTGGCTGCATATTAGAGAAGATAAACCGAGCCGTCGCAATTGTTCCAGTTGGCAGCACATAGCCGTTGCCAGCAAGCTGACCATTCGGTTCCAGCAGGCCAAACACGATATTGCTGAAGGCGGGCGTTTGCAGGGCTGGACCGCCAATCACAAGCACATAAGACGCAGCAGCTACACCATCGACGAAGATTCTGAATTCATACCTGCCATTGGGGTAAGGCTGACCGGAGCTGCCTACATACCATAAACCACGATCACGACCACTCCATCGGACAGGTGGCAGACTGAACACATCGTTTGGGACGCCGTCGACCGTGACGCGCATCTCAAAGACTGTCTCTGGCGTCATGTTTTCGTAGTCGAAGAACAAGTAATGGCTGGTGGTGCCAGCAGGGAGCGATGCGACCACCGTTGAGGGGATGCCATCGACAACGGATGGCGACGAAAAGACACGCGAAATTCGCGGGCGTCCAGCGACACTGGTCTGAAAGCGTGGGATCGTCAGAGAGTCCACCGTCAACCCAAGCGATGCTCCGCGTATCAATGGACGTGCGAATTCAATCGGGCGAACCACCGAGATGTTGTCACCGATCGGAACGCAGGGGTCTAGGTCGTTTACCACGCCGTCGCGGTTGACGTCTTGAATGCGCAGGCACTGTGACCCAAGCGACTGCAAGACCGTCGGCGCAGAAGTGGGGATGCCAACAAGCAGACCATCGTCGTTGTACAAGCCGCCGCCGGTCATCACACCGGGAATTGGAACGACGGAAGCCGTTTTGATCCATGACTGCTCACCCCCGCGCGGCTCAGCGATGAAGCCGCGCACAGATCCGCGAATTGACGCTACGCCAGTGTTCGCAACGTCACGATAGCCAACAAATGTGACCGTCTCATCGAGCGACAAAGACGCGGCGTCAGCAAGTTCAACGAACGGCAAAAGCGGCAGGCTGCCGGGCGCGATGGCGCGGCCATCAAATTCTGCATCAATCCGCAGCAACGCAATATCAAGGCCATCATCCGATGCAACGACACGCGCGCGATACTTAGGGACTGGCGGCTTGTTTGGTTCAAGATTGAGGCTGACGATCAGCGTATCGCCCGGGCAAATCGACGATTGCACCGTGTGGTGCGCGTTGGTGAGGATGACGCCATCCGGACGGACAAACACCCCAGAGCCGACGCATCGGATGTCAAGCGTCTCGCTGTCCACCTGCGTGATGAACACAGTCGCTTGCTCGATTCGGCTGAGCAGCGCCGCATCAACATCTTGTGCCCAACTTTGAACAGAGATGAACAAAGGCGCAGTGAGTATCATTAACAACCACAGGCGCATCATCATAACTCCAATGAGTTCAAAAAGCGCTGGAAGCGTACGTACTCATCTTGAAAGACAGCGGCATCCGCGCGAAAGGTGAGCACGATCGCTTGCCCACGACTGAAAACGATGATGTCCTCTCCCAACACCACAGTGGGAACAGATTCAAGAAATGGGCTAGGATCACGGCTAACAAACGTATAGGTCACGACATCTGCGGCCATTCCGTTGAAGCTCGTGGGGGTGACGCTCAGCAGTCGATAGTCAATCAACTGGCGTGACCTCTGCACAGCCAATGAATCAGCGATGTTGCGCTCAGAGGTGTCACGGCCAATGGGGATGACGCTCACTTGAATCGTGGTTTTGAACCCTTGCAGCCGCATGTTTCGCACGCGAAAGACATAATCTGAACCTGTGCGGTCGATCAGCCAATTGGCGGGATAGGCCGCACGGATGCCCGTCTCGATGTCTTGATAGAACACGAATCGATTGACTGTTCGATCACGCAAGAAGAAAGCAGCCATCAACGTAACCATAAACGAGATAAGCGTCAAATAGTGCCCCCATCGCTGACGAAACGATAGTTTGTCGATGAAGTCATACACAATCGGGGCATCGAGAGGCCCTAGCGGGCTAGATTTTGCGCGATCCTGCTGCTTTAGCAGGAACCATGCAGCGCCAGCGCCAACGACAGCCAGCGCGACGCTGAACAACAGCCCGATAAAAGGCCGCGCGTTGACAGCAGCTACCGTGATCTGCGCGTTGCTCAACCCAGACCGCAGCGAGATGGCGAGGCCAACCATTCCCATGATGACAGTCAATAACACTGCGGGCAGTATCATCGGGGCAGTATCTCGACGCATCTGATAAAGCAAATAAGACACTGCGCTGGATGTCAGCAGGCTAATGCCAAATTGGAAGACCAGGCGAATCACGAACGCATCTGGCGTCGGAGTGTACAAAATGGCTTGTGCAGCGCTGAACGCACAGGCGAAGGCCAACATCACCGCGTTGGCATAACACAGCACCTGATGCTTAGACGCGGCTACTTCCCACGCGAAAGCGCGCAGCAGCAGATAGGTTGCCGCGACTTGTGTCAGGCCAACCGTGGCAGCATAGCCCAAAACGCGGTTCGTTGTTGATTCTCCCGGCAGCCATTGATACGGCTGTAACACGACATACACAAGGGGTAAGCAGATTGAGCTTACAACCAGCAGCGCAAGGCCAAACACGCGCAGCAGTTCGCTGATTGAAACGTCCACCTTGCTCTGCACCCCACTCATCCTCAAGAAGTAAGCTGTAGGCAAAACGCTGATCAAGAAGATACTCGCAAAGAGGTTCCATGCTGGATCATTGGGGATGATGTTGATTGGAATGAAGCGCCATCCAAACCACACTATTAGCCCTATACCTGCGGCCACAGCAGTAACAACATACACAACGGAGAGGGCAAGCTGAAGCGGATCAATTGGGATTGTGGGCTTGATCTCTTGAACGTCTGGTAATACAAATTGTGACACTTTAGTCAAGCCTCCGTGCTGTGCTACACTTCTACGAGGTGCGCTTTTCTCGAAAATCATGCTAACGTACATAACCAAAGAAACAAAGGTTGAAGATGAGTAGAATCGGAATGGCTCGTCTGGTTTTGTGTGGATGCGTGCTGTTGATAGGCACATTGAGCTTTGCACAATCCCCGGTGCGCATCGTGTATGGGCTGACGCTCTTGGTCAGCGGCATTGATCCTCACATCAACCAATCTTCAGAGTTAGGTATCGTATTACGCCAAGTGTACGACACGTTGGTGTACCGCGACCCTGCAACGGGTGAATTTGTCCCCGGGCTAGCAGAGTCGTGGGAGGTCAGCGCAGATGGCCTTGAGTATACGTTCAACCTGCGGCAAGACGTCCTGTTCCACGATGGCACGCCGTTTGACGCTGCCGCCGTGGCTGCCAACCTAAACCGCATTCTTGACCCTGTAATTGCTTCGCAGCGATCAAAACTGCTCTTGGGGCCACTAGAGAGCTACGAGGTGCTTGGATCGCACCGAATCAAACTGACTTTGTCAAGCCCATACGCAGCGCTCTTGGACGGGTTGGCGCAGGTCTATTTGGGCATGGCCAGCCCAACTCAGCTTCAAGCATATGCTGATGAGCCGTCGCTGTATCAGTTTCATCAAATCGGCACAGGGCCATTCATGTTTATGGAGTACCTGCCCGGAGATCGCATCGTCCTCCAGCGTAACCCTAACTACACTTGGGGTCCGAGCTTTTATGAGACGCCTGGCAACGTAGAGATCGTTGAGTTTCGCTGGTTTCTTGAGCCAACCACACGCTTGTTGGCACTCGAACGCGGTGACGCGCAAATTGTCGGCGAGATACTGCCGATTGACGCGCGTCGCAGCTTCAACAGCACTTCGCTCTCAATTGTGCCAGTTGCGATCCCAGGCCAGCCGATGCAGTTTTACTTTAACACCGCTCTAGCCCCTACCAATCGGCTTGAGGTGCGCCAAGCGCTCATCCTAGCGACAAATCGCACTGCGATTGTTGAGGCAGTATTTCAAGGGTTCTCCCCAGTAGCGTGGGGGCCGCTCACCTCGCGGACTGACTTCTACACGTCTAAAGTCGTCGGCGCTTATAACTACGACACCGTGCAAGCGATCAACCTGTTGGACAGCGCAGGCCTACTTGACACAGACGAGGACGGCATCCGAGAGATAGACGGCCAGCCGATCACCCTCACGTTGATTCAACCACCGTGGGGGTTCGTGCCACAGGTGGTGCAATTCATGGTCAGCCAGTGGCGCGACATCGGAATTCAAACAAACGTTGTCGCCGTGCCGGGGTTCACGGCCTTGCTAGAGCAGGTACAGAGCGGGAATTATCATCTCGTCAGTTTTGAGGCCAGCGGTCTAGATCCAACGGTGTTGAACTCACGGTTCCGCAGTGATGGGGTCAACAACTGGACGAAGTATGCCAACCCTGAGCTAGATGCGCTGCTAGACTTTGGCCTGACGGCGACAGACATCGCCCAACGTGCGACTGCCTATGAGCGGATTCAAGTAGGCATCATGCAGCAGGCGTTGATCTTGCCGATGCGTGAAGTGGTCAACTTGAACGGCGTCGCGCGCGGCGTCAGCGGGCTGGTGTTCGACAGCTACGGCTGGTTCCCACTGCTGTATGGCGTCTCTTACGACCCGAACCCATGAGAAGCACAGTTGAGGCAGTTGTCAGCACAGCGTTGGCGGTTTGGTTCACTTTCACGCTCGCGTTTGTGCTGCTGCGCCTCGTGCCGACAAATGCGCTTCAAGCGCGTATCAGCGACGGAGAGTTAGGCGCGGCTGAAGCGGCTCGACTGTACAAGGATTTCGGTCTAGATCAACCGATCCTTGTACAGTACTGGACGCAGCTTACGGGTTATCTCGCAGGTGAGTGGGGGCGCAGCTTGCGCACCAGTCAGCCGGTGGCGTTGTTTTTAGCCCCGCGGCTGTCGAACACGGTCGAACTCGTGAGCGTCGTGGCGCTGCTGTCCATTATGATTACACTCGGATTCACGTTCTTGGCCTTCAGATCACGTGTGGCTCGCTTGCTGGTGAACGCGACGTCGAGCCTGAGCCTTGCCACGCCAATCTACTGGACAGGGCTGCTCACTCTGGTGGTGATTGGTGGTTGGCTGAACCTGCCGCAGTCATCACCTGTGCTTCCAGTGATCGCTTTGACGTTTCACCTCTCAACCCAACTCAACCGCATGCTGCTTCACCTGCTCGATGACGCTCAACATCTCTCGTTCGTGGCATATGGCCGCAGCAAAGGCCTTGGCGCGATACGACTTTGGGTTCAATACATCTTGCGCCCGACTGCGACGACATGGGTTGCCATTTTATCGAGCCAAGCTGTCGTGCTACTAGGCAGCACAGTAACGATTGAAGCGCTGTTCTCCCGTCCGGGGGTTGGCACTGCTTTAGTCGACGCGGTGATTGCGCGTGATTACCCTGTGGCGCAGGGGGCAATTGTGCTGCTCATGAGCTTAAGTTTTCTCATCAGCTTGAGCAGTCGGCTGCTGTCTTATGCGATTGATCCACGCTTGAGGGCCGCATGAAGTTGACGCTAGCGTTTATCACAGCCGTGACCGTGATAGTCATCTTTGCGCCTAATCTTGCATCTCATGATCCTTATCGTGCAGATGTGACTCGTGTTTTTCTGCCACCCTCTGCGGAGCACTGGTGGGGAACCGATCATCTGGGGCGTGACCTCTGGAGCCGTTGGGTGATTGGCGCACGCCACACCCTACTGCTGGCGGTTGGGGCAGGGGGGATTGCGATCATCGGGGGGGTGCTTGTCGGGATCGGAGTTGGAAACCAGAGCAAGCAGCAAGCGACGCTCGTTCGGGGACTGTTGAGCGGGCTGCTGGCATTTCCTCCGTTGATCATGGCGCTGCTCATCGTTGCGCCGATGCCACGCAGCTTACTGATGATTGCGCTTGCTGCCGGCATCGGTCAGATCGCGGCGCTGGCGAACGTCATTGCCGCAGAGACAGAAAGCATCATGGCTGCTGAGTATCGGCTGGCGAGCAGCGCCCTCGGCGCAAGCAGATGGCACATCATGCAGCACTGTGTTTTGCGCAACTTACAGACCACTTTGCGTGCGCTTGTGCCAATGACGATTGCCTACAGCTTGATAACCGCGAGCACATTAAGCTTTCTCGGGTTGGGAGAGCGGCCAGACTTCGCTGAGTGGGGCGCGCTGCTGGCCGAATCGCGGTTTTATTTCAGAGAAATGCCCATGAGCGCGGTCGCCCCCGGGTTGGGCTTGTTAGCCGTTGTGCTGTGTTTGCAGAGCTTAGCTAGACGGCGCGAATGAGCGTGCCCACAGAGGCAGCGCTGTTGAGCGCTTTTGTAAGATTGCCAGCGACAAGGCCATTGAAGATTTGTATTTCAAGCTCTGGCACTTGTTCCGTCAGCGCGAGCATGTCCGAGACCTTTGTAAGCATTCCCCCCGTCACATCAGTTCCTGCCGAGCCGCCGATGAACGCCCGATAGTCGTTGAAGTTCGCGCGCGTGATTGTTGGGATGACCTGCTTTTTGTCGTCTAAGACACCATCGACTTCGCCCAAGAGCAGGATGCGCGAGACAGGGAGCGTCTTTGTGAGATGTGTGAAGATCGTCTCTGTAGAGAGGATCGTCGCGCCGCGTTGTGTGTCGAACGCGACGTCCCCATGGACGAGAGGAATTAGCCCATGCGCGATGGACGTTTCAATCAGCGACACATCCATGCTGGAGATGCTCCCATCTGTCGCCAGCGCTACGGCTGAGGGCGGATGACGCATGACAGGGAGTGCTTGATCCAGTAGTTCATCCCAAACCAGTTGATTAAGCTTGGCAGCCGTGTACGCGACTCGGCAGAAACCGTACCACTGTTCAGCCGATGAAGCGCCTCGGACGGTGTCGTATTTGGCGGCCTCAACGTGGCCAAACGATCCGCTGCCGTGGCCAATGATCCACGTTGAACGCGCAGGATGAAAGCAGGATTTTAGTTCGCTGGTGAGCAACTTCATGACGTCAGATCGGAAGGATTGAGGTATATTCTTGTCCGTGATGAGCGAGCCGCCGATTTTTATCAACGTAATCATGGCTTGACCTCAGTAATTTTTGTCCACACTGCACCAGCGTGCCGAAGTTGCGCCTCAACGGCAGCCGCATTGGATGGTTCGACAAGGGCGATGAGGTTGCCACCACGCCCCCCACCTGAGAGCTTCACTCCCAACGCTCCGGCAAGGCGCGCCTGCTCCACGAGGTGATCTAGCTCAGCGCATGAGACGGTGAGCTGCTGAAGGATGCGGTGATTGCGGTTGAACGCATCGCCGAGCGCATGCAGATCACCGCGGATCATCGCTTGACGTCCGATCTCAACAAGATCGCTGATCTCTTGAAACAGCGTGCCGATTCGCTGCGGATCATCTTCGTACAGCTTACGGACGTCCGCGACTGCCTCTCGCGTGGGCGCGGCAATGCCTGTGTTGGCGACAACCAGCGTAAAAGGCTGAAAAGCGTCCAGCACACGAATCGGTTGTGACCGTTGGAAGTACACTGGCCTCTCATACACGATCACTGTGTTGTCGATGCCGCTGGGCGTGCCGTGATAGTACGTTTCGCTTTCGTAGATCAACGCATTGAAGTCTTCTAGCGACATTGAGCAGCCTAAATAGCCAAGCAGCGCACGACCGAGCGCAGTGGCAATGGCAGCGCCGCTGCCAAGCCCGCTGGCCATCGGGATATCAGAGATGATGTGGAGCCGTACTAGCGGCAAACTGGCGTGAGTTTGTTCGACGATGCGCGCTGCCAACTGTGTAAATGGATGCTGATCAGCAGCCGTGAGCCGCCACGCTGGATCGGCCTCAGCAGTGATAGCAAACGCATCAGCCGGCACAGTTGAAACGTAAGCGCGCACGGAGCTGAGCGGCACAGCCAGCGCTGGCACACCGTACACTACCGCGTGCTCACCGAGCAGAATGATCTTCGAACAAGCGGAGGCGGTCATAGTAGAGTAGGCAGGTAAATGACCGACACGACGATAAAGATCCAAACTAGGATCGTAATCTGAACGGGTCTGTCGTTTAATAAGACTTCCTCAGGGGCTGCCCCTTCTCCTTTAATGTGGATGAGGTACATATAGCGCATGAGACCGTAGAGGACAGGCGGAACGGTAAAGAGCAGCAAGTTCACTTCTCTGATAGGCGTGACGTTTACCTCAATGGTGTAGAGGAGATACGTGATAAAGGTCGATGTGATCACAAACCGCAGCATTTCATCGAGCAGAGAAAGGTTATAGTGTTCAAAAATAGGGCGAGTCTTTGTTGCATCTTCGCCTAAGGTGATCAACTCTTGGCGACGCTTGCCGATAACGAGGAACATCGCAAGCAGGCCCGTGCAGGCGTAAAGCCACGGTGAAAAGTTCTGAACGCCGATGACCACCACCCCGGCAA
>DAOUBS010000202.1:0-2711 GCA_034432435.1 Anaerolineae bacterium | reverse complement strand
AAGATGGATACGTGTCGCGGCATCATGTGCAGCTTCGCTTGAGGCATGGAACGTATCTGCTCTTTGACGCGCAAAGCAAGAGCGGCACGTTTGTGAACGAGGTGTTGACGCGTGAACATCGTCTACAATCGGGGGATGTCATCCGCATTGGCAGCACGCGGATGATCTTTGTGATTGAGGGCGCACCCGGACGGATGTCCCCGGGCACAACGGATATTATTCGACCTGTATCGCCTTAAGAGAAGCAGAGGCTGGTGTGGAAGTTGCTGAAACGCTCCTCGTGCTGCGCGTCATATCTGCCATTTTGTTGGTGCTCCTCATCAGTGTGTTGATTATCGCTATCCTGCGTGAGACGAATCAGGTCAAAGCGCAGGCGGTGCATCAGCGCCGTTCGTTTGGGGCGCTGCAAGTCCTCACACAGGTTGACGGTCAATATGCCGCAACCGGGGTATCCTATCCGCTTCTGCCAGTTACGACCATTGGGCGCAGCCCCACTAACACAATTGTCATCCCACAAACGTTTGCGAGCGCGGAACATGCGATCCTGTCGTTGAAGAACGGCCAGTGGTGGCTGGAAGATCGCAAGAGCACCAATGGCACAGTGCTGAACGATGATCGGGTGCTCTCACCGACGATTGTCACCGATGGGGATATCATCGGGATCGGTCATTTATACTTTCGTGTCGTGTTGAAGTGAGAGGAGTTTGCGTTGGATCTTGGACTTCGTAACGCGCGCGTGTTGGTGACGGCTGCCAGTCAAGGACTAGGAGCTGCAACTGCGCGCCAGTTCAGCCGTGAAGGCGCGACCGTGGTCATCAGCAGTCGGGACCTCGGCACGCTGCAAGCCACCGCTAGCAGCATCGTCGAGGAGACTGGTAACCCCGTGTTTACGGTGGCTGCTGACGTGTCCGATCCAGAGGCGGTGAAGCGCCTGCTGACGAACGCGGTAGAAATGCTAGGCGGATTGGACGTGTTGGTGATTAACGCCGGCGGGCCGCCCGCTGGGATGTTTGAATCGTTTGACCTAGCGACGTGGAGCCAAGCGATCAACCTCACGCTCTTGAGCGCGGTGGCGCTGGTTCAAGCGGCGCTGCCCGCCCTCAAACAGTCGAATATCCCCGATGTGCTAACAGTTGTCTCGATCTCGGTGAAGCAGCCGATTGACAACCTCACGCTGTCGAATGCGATCCGCCCGGCGGTGGTTGGCCTGATGAAGACGCTGTCCATCGAGTTGGGCAGCCACGGGATTCGCTTCAACAGCATACTGCCCGGCACGATTCACACAGGTCGCATCGACCAGTTGATGGCGGCACGCGCTGCACGCTCTGGAGCCACGCCAGAGGAAGAGCTGGCGAAGGTGAGCAGCACCATCCCGCTGGGGCGCGTGGGGCAGCCGTCTGAGTTTGCCAACGTTGCAGTGTTCTTGTGTTCACCTGCGGCGAGTTATGTGAATGGGGTGGCGCTGCCGGTGGACGGTGGGGCGCTGCGTGCAACGTTTTAAAGAGGGCAGAGATGACAGAAACGGTTGACCTTGCAGTGATTGGCGGCTCGGGGCTGTATCAAATGCCTGGCTTGAGCGACGTGGCGCGCTATGCGATTGAGACGCCGTTTGGACGCCCCAGCAGTGAAGTCGTCGTCGGGACGGTGGAAGGGCGGCGCGTTGCGTTCCTTGCGCGGCACGGCGAAGGCCACTTTATCCCCCCCTCAGACATTCCACAGCGCGCCAACATTTACGCGCTCAAGATGCTGGGCGTGCGCTACCTCATCGGCGTGAACGCCTGTGGCAGCCTGCGCGAGGACTACGCACCTGGCCACCTCGTTGTACCAGATCAACTGTTTGATTACACAACAGGCCGCCGCGAGCGCACCTTTTTTGACCGCGGCTTGGTAGCTCATGTGAGCGTGGCGGAGCCGTTTGACGCGGCGCTCAGCGCGCACCTCGCGGCGGTGGCTTCATCGTTGGGGGCGGTAGCGCATCAAGGCGGCGTTTTTCTTGTTGAAGAGGGGCCGCGCTTTGCTACACGCGCTGAGAGTCGTATCTTCAAGGCGTGGGGGTGTGACATCATCGGCATGACGACTGCGCCAGAGGCCTTCCTAGCGCGGGAAGCGGAGATCGCCTATGCCACGCTGGCCCACATCACCGACTACGATAGCTGGCACGAATCAGAAGAGCCAGTGACAGTGGAGCAGGTGATCCACACGTTCAAAGGGAACATCAGCCGTGTGGAGGCAGTGCTGGCCAAAGCGCTGGCGACATTTGACCCCTCACAAGAGTCACCCGCGCATCGTGCGCTAGACGGTGCGATCATGACACATCATGATCGCGTTGACCCTGAGGCGCTCGCTCGGTTAGAACCGCTCGTCGCGCGTGTTTTGAAACGACAACAATGAGGCGTCTGGTCTTTAGCATAGACTCAGAGCGCTTCCAGCACATGCAGATTGAGGTGGTGCTGCTGGGGATCGCTACAGCATTTGTAGCGGTGAACACTGCTGCGCTGGCACTGCTGGGTCTAGGCGGCGATTCGGTCTTGGTTCAGTCGTTGGCGTGGGGTGTATCTGCGTGGGGGGGATGGTGGTATCTGGCGACGCGGCTGCCCGGGCGCGATCCGTACCTTTACCCTCTGGTGATGTTCTTGTCGGGGTGGGGGCTGCTGCTAATTGATCGGCTGGCCCCAAATTTTTCTGATCGTCAGACAGTGTGGCTCATGTTA
>DAOUBS010000201.1:0-7829 GCA_034432435.1 Anaerolineae bacterium | reverse complement strand
GACGCCGCGACGATCTTGAGCACGCTGGCGCACGGGGCGTTGGTGGACGTGCTGGGGATCGACGGGATGCAAGCGATCCTGTTCGGGACGGCGGCAGTCGCAGGGCTGCCGCTGCTGGTGTGGGCAGTGCAGATGCCTCGGCTGAACCGCTTGAAGGCAATAGCTGCTGGAGATTAGGTAGATGGGGCGGTGGGGATGGCTGTTGCTGCTGTGCTGTGTGATCGTCACTCCGATCTGGTCACAAGATTTAGGCTCAGTTACCCTCACGACACCGCGCTTCAACACAGGCTTATTCGCGGGACCGGGCTACAGCTTCGAGCGCATCGGCACACTTCTGCCTGGCCAACTCGTCAACATCATGGAGCGGAACCGTCTGGGCAGCTGGCTGCACGTGTGGCAGGTGCGCGAGGACGGCTTAATCGTGATTGACGGCTGGGTCGAGGCGCACGCCATGCACTTCCGCCCAGGGCTGGACGTGTTCACGATGGTGGCTGAAAACTGGTGGACGCTGGACGGTGACCCGTCGCGCATCGGCAACTCGCAGGAAGCGCGCCTTTACGGGCTGCCGATCATGCCGCGCTTGAGCAACGCCATGCGCGAGGTGTATGAACGCGGGCGCACCCGCGGGCGCAACCCCGCCGTTGTGACGCGCGTCGGCGACAGCCTGATCAACAGCGAGTGGTACTTGCTGCCCATGCGCCAGGCAGACTATCGCTTGGGGTTGTTCGACTTCTTGGAGCCAGACATTCGCTTTTTTGGCCCCAACATGCGCTGGAGCATCGCGGTGCAGCGTGGCCTGAGCACCTACGGCGTGCATGATTCGCTGCTGGCAGGGCGCGGCTGCGCAGCCAACGAGACGCCGCTGCTGTGTGAATACCGCACCGCGAACCCGATTGCGGCCTTCATCATGTTTGGGCCGAACGACCTCATCATCAATGCGCCCAACGACTACCGCGAGAACGTCGCTCGCATCGTGCAAATCAGCATCGATCAAGGCGTGATCCCCGTGCTGATGACGTTCAGCAGCCACCCGCGCCATCGCTTCTACGCGCGCAGCTTGCAGTACAACAACATCGTCGCTGACGTCGCGGAGGCATACCAAGCGCCGCTCATCAACGTGTGGCTGGCGACGCGCCACCTGCCAGAGTACGGGCTTGAGGGAGATCTCGTCCACCTGCGCAACAGCGGCTACCGCTTTATCAACTTCGAGAATAACCTCGTCAACCGCAGCGGCGTTGCGCTGTTGAACCTGCTCAGCCTGCGCTTCATGCACGAACTGCGAGTGACGTTTAACCTCGGTCTGCCGCAGTAGGTGACGCGCGGAGGATAAAAACACACGAGGCGACTCGTGTTGAGCCGCCCCGCGCCTGTGCCTGAATCAAGCGGTGTCGATTTACGATGGGCGGCCGGTCAGCGTCACGTCGAGCGTGATCGTCTCGCTGCCATTGCGCAGGACGGTGAGCGTCACGCGGTCGCCGGGCTGCGTCTCCGTCGCCAGATACTTAATCAAGTCGGCGATGCTCGTCAGGCGGGTGTCGTTGATGTGGGTGATGATGTCCGCCGTTTCAGGGACGAGCAGCCCATCCGCGAGGACGAGTTGACCTGATGGGCGCAGGCCGGCAATGTCGGCAGGGCTGTTGTTGGTCACCTCGCGCACGACCACGCCGCGGAAGTTGGCCGGCAGGTTGAACTGTTCGATGACCGCAAGGCTGACGTCCGTCCCGCTGATGCCCAAGAAGCTGTATTCGACACGCCCATCCTCAATCAAGCGCTCGGCGACGCTGCGGACGAGGTTCGACGGCACGGCGTAGCCAATGCCTGAGAAGCTGCCAGAGCGGGTGCTAATCTGCGAGTTGACGCCGATCACCTGCCCCTGCATGTTGAGCAGCGGGCCGCCGCTGTTGCCGGGGTTGATGGCCGCGTCGGTCTGGATGACGCCGCCGATGGAGAACTGCGTCAAGCTGGAGATCGAGCGATCCAGCGCGCTGATGATGCCCTCGGTCAGCGTCCAGCGCTGGCCGAAGGGGCTGCCGATGGCCAGCACGCGCTCGCCGATGAGCAGCTGGTCGCTGTTGGCGAAGGTGACGGGTTGCAGCAGCGCCGGGTCAACGTCCACGCGCAAGACGGCAATATCGGATGACTCGTCCACACCGACCACCTCCGCGCGGGCGATGGTTCCATCGAGGAAGTTCACTTCGATCCGCGCTGCGCCGTCGATCACGTGGGCGTTGGTGACGATGTGGCCGTCCGCAGTGACGACGAAGCCGCTGCCCGCGCCCAACGGCACGAGGTCAGGGGTTGGCCCTTGGCTGCCGCGCGAGGGGGGCGTTTGAGGGAAGGGGAAGAAGAAATTATCCGGGAAGCCAAACGGGATGCCCTGCTCCATCATGTTGACGCTGCGCCGATTGCCATAGGTCGAGATGGCCACGACAGAGGGCGCAACGCGCTGGTAGACCTCGCCGGCGGCGGTCATGATGGGCGTGGGGGTGTCTTCGGCGGTTTGGAGTTGAATGTCTGCTTGGGCGGGCGTGTCCGTCAGCGCTTGGCTGGCAAATGGCCAACCGACCATCAGCCCGACGATGAACACTGCCACGAATGCAAGCACCGCAAATGGTTTACGCAGCATGTGAGCCTCCTCATCTCTCAGTTGTGCTGTGTTTTTACACATTCTAAGATGCGCAGGAGGTGTAAGAGGAGTATAGCCACAGCATAAATTCTGTGTAAGCAGTTGTAAACAGAGTGTAATCTGTGTGGGCATGGCGTGTCATGCCCATCACAGCGTGCCATGCCCCGCGTTGGGTTACCCCCACAGCACTGAGCGGATCGCTGGGTAGAGCGCGACGTATTCGCGGTAGGGCTGCTCGTAGGCAGCAGCCTCGGCGCTCGGTTCGACGACCTCGGTCGTGGTGATGCACGCCGCGCACGCGCTGGCTGCGTCGGGGTAGAGGCCGACGCCCACCGCGGCCAGCAGCGCCGCCCCGAACGCCGCGCCTTCTGTCGTGTTGACGCTGGCCACCGGCATGCCGATCACGTCCGCGATGATCTGCCGCCACAGCAGCGAGCGCGCCCCACCGCCGCCGATGCGCGCGACGGCGTTCGCCGGGATGCCCACTGCGCGGATCAATTCGAAGCAGTCGCGCAGGCCGAACGCCACGCCCTCCAACACCGCACGGGTGAGGTGGGCGCGGGTGTGGCGGGCTGTCAAGCCGATGAAGCCGCCGCGCGCCAGCGGGTCAGGGTGAGGGGTGCGCTCGCCGGTCAGGTAGGGCAAGAAGCGCAGCCCCTCGCAGCCGGCAGGCGCGTGCGCGGCCTCCTGCAGCAGCGCGTCGAACGATACCTCCGGCGTGAGCGTGTCGTGATACCACTGGAGGCTGCCCGCGGCGCTCAGCATGACGCCCATGAAGTGCCATGCGTTGGGCAGCGCGTGGCAGAAGGCGTGCAAGCGCCCCTCCGGCTCGTAGGCGTACTGGCTGAGCGGGGCAAACACCACGCCCGACGTGCCGACGGAAAGGCCGATCACGTCTGGGCGCACCGCCCCCACGCCGACCGCGCCCGCGGCTTGGTCGCCTCCGCCACCTACG
This sequence comes from Anaerolineae bacterium, assembly GCA_034432435.1. Taxonomy (GTDB): domain Bacteria; phylum Chloroflexota; class Anaerolineae; order Aggregatilineales; family Phototrophicaceae; genus JANWYT01. The sequence continues at coordinate 4,248 of DAOUBS010000201.1, read as the reverse complement.
ACGGGCGTGCCCACTGGCAGGCCGGTCAGGTTGGCCGCCTCGTCGGTGATCGCGCCGGTGACCTCTGTCCCCTCGTAGAGCTGTGGCAGCCACGCGCGCGGGATGTCGAGCGCGTCGAGCACCTCCTGCGACCAGCAACGGTTGGCCACGTCCAGCAGCGACGTCCCCGCGGAGTCAGACAGCTCGCTGGCGGTCTGGCCAGTCAGCTTGTAACGCAGGTAGTCCTTTGGCAGCAAGACGTGGGCGATGCGGCGGTAGACCTCTGGCTCGTGCTCGCGCACCCACAGGATCTTGGGGGCGGTGAAGCCCGTCAGGGCGCGGTTGCCCGTCAGTTGGATGAGGCGCGCAAAGCCGACCTCAGTCGTGATCTCATCGCATTGAGCCTGCGTGCGCTGATCGTTCCACAGGATGGCCGGGCGCAGCACCTGCCCCTCTGAGTCCAGCAGAGTGAGGCCGTGCATCTGCCCCGTAAGGCCGACGGCGGCGATCGGCTTGTCTGGGTGGCGCTGGGTGACAGCACGGATCGACGTCACCGCCCCCTGCCACCACTCATCAGGGTTCTGTTCGCTCCACAGCGGCTGCGGCTGTTGGAGCGTCAGCGCGGTGTTCTGCACGTCGATCACCGCTCCAAGCTCGTCGATCAGCAGAGCTTTCGCTCCGGTCGTGCTGACGTCAACGCCCAATACGTAGCGCATCTGAGGCTCCTTTGTGGGCGCTAACGCACGCCGAGCAGCAGCTCAACCGTCAGTTGGTCGAGGTGCTCATAGGGCAGGCCGCGCTGGCCAATGCCCACACGGTCGAACGCCTCGGCTTTCAGGCGGTTGGCGGTCTCGCGGCTGTAGCCCTGCGCGAGGTAGTCCAACGACGGATCCGCAGCGTTGATCTCGGCCAGCAGCGCTTGAATTTCGGGGTCTTGGTTGAAGCGCTGGGCTTTCTCTTTGAGGATCAAGTACGTGCGCATGCAGCCGCGCGCAAACCACTTCACGCCCTCGTAGTCCTCGGTGCGGTAGGCGTGCGCGTCGAAGTGGCGCATCCCTTGATAGCCGACGTCTTCTAAGAACTTGACGACGAAGAAGGCCTGCTTGAGCATGGCCGAGCCGAAGCGGAAGTCTTGGTCATAGCGGCCAAACATCTGATCGTTCAAGTCGATGTGGAAGAGCTTGCCCGCGTCCCATGCTTGGGCGATGGCGTGTAGGAAGTTCAGCCCGGCCATGTGCTCGTGCGCCACTTCGGGGTTGAGGCCGACCATCTCAGGGTGATCGAGCGTTTCGATGAAGGCCAGCATGTGCCCTACGGTCGGCTGGAAGATGTCGCCGCGCGGTTCGTTGGGCTTCGGCTCCAGCGCGAACTTGAGGGGGTAGCCGTTGTCGATGACGTATTCACACAGGAAGTTGAGCGCCTCGCGGAAGCGCTTGATGGCGTCGAGCGGGTTCTTGCTGGCGTCAGTCTCTGTGCCCTCGCGCCCACCCCAAAAGACGTAGACTTCCGCCCCCAACTCGACGCCGAGGTCAATGCTGCGCATGACCTTCTGCAAGGCATAGGCGCGGACTTTGGGGTTGTTTGAGGTGAACGCGCCGTCCTTGAACACAGGGTCAGCGAACAGGTTGGTCGTTGCCATTGGGACTTTGAGGCCGGTGTCGCTGAGCGCTTGTTTGAACTCGCGGGTGATCTGAGCCGCTTGGGCTTCGTCAGCGTCGATGGGGATGAGGTCGTTGTCGTGGTAGTTGACGCCATACGCGCCGACTTCGCCCAGCAGGCGGACGATCTGCGCCGGGCTGAGCGCGTCACGGGTGGGCTGGCCGAAGGGGTCGCGCCCGATGTTGCCCACCGTCCACAAGCCAAACGTGAATTTGTGTTCCGGTTTTGGATCGTACATGATGCAGGTCTCCTGTGTGACTAACGAATGCCAGAGCGTTCACGGGTGCGGCGTGAGAGCGCATCCACGATCACCGCGGCGATCAACACAATCGCGGTGAGGATCAAGCGCTGGCCCGCCCCAAGCCCTAGCAAGAACATGCCGTTGTCGACGGCGGCAATGACCAACGCGCCGAAGAACGCGCTAGAGATGCGCCCACTGCCTCCGTAGAGGCTCGTCCCGCCGATGACCGGAGCCGCCAGCGAGTTCAGCAGCAGTTGACCGCCGCCTGCGTCTGGCGCGACCGAGCCGAGCCGCGAGACGAGGATCAAACCGCCCATGCCTGCCAGCAGGCTGCACATGACGAAGCCCATCAGACGGATGCGCTCTACCGAGATGCCGGCGCGCCGCGCGGCTTCACGGTTGCCGCCCACCGCGAACAAGTAGCGCCCGAACTTGGTCTGCGTCGTGAGGTAGGTCAGGATGGCCATCAGCACCAGCACCAGCACGCCGACGAAGGGCAGGCCGCGGTCTTGGTTGCAGACGTAGATGAACGCGAACACCATCACCCCCAACGTCAAGCCTTGCAGCGCAACAATCGGGATGGGCTTCACGCTCAGCCCCGCGCGTGACCGTGAGCGGTACTGGTAGACCTCAAAGAGCACGTAGACGATGACGACCACGGCCCCCAGCGCGTAGCCCCACTCTGCGGGGAAGAAGGACTGCGTAATGCCGCGAATAGTGGGGTTGCGCATGTTGACCGTGCCTGCGCCGCCCATCAGCAGCAGCACCACGCCGTTCCACGCGAGCTGCCCGCCTACCGTGACGATGAACGACGGCAGTTGGAACAGGGTGATGAGGCCGCCTTGCAGCAGCCCGATGAGCGTCGCCACCCCCAGCGAACAGGCCACGGCCAAGTACCACGGCACTTCATACGACAAGCTGCCGCCGTTAATGAGGTCGGCTAGCGCTTGCAGCTCGGCAGGGATGAGGATCGGGCGGGCGAGGAGCTGCCCTGTAATGACAGCTGATACCCCCGCCACATAGCCAACCGAGAGGTCAATCTCGCCCAGCAGCAGCACGAACACGACCCCGTAGCCGATGACCGTGAAGATCGACATCTGCACGAAGAGGTTCACGAGGTTGCGCGGCGTGAGGAAGTTGCTGTTAGCCGATTGAAAGATAATCGAGATGATGATCAAGCCGACGATGATCGGCAGGCTGCCGAGGTCGCCGCTGCGCACGCGCTGGAAGTAGCTGCCGATGTATTCGCTGGCGGTGAGGCTGCGCTTGCTTTTCTGCAGGGCGCTGTCAACTGCGATGTCTTCAGAGGTCGTCATGTTTCTTTCATCCCTGGCACATAGCTGAGCTTGCCCGCTGTCATCTCTTTGACGACTTCTTCGTAGGATGTCTCTTTGACGGCCATCTCGCGCACAAGGTGGCCGAGCCGCAACACGGTAATTCGGTCAGCGACTTCGAAGATGTCGTGCAGGTTGTGCGAGATGAGGATGACGGCAAGGCCTTTGTCGGCGAGGCGGCGAACGAGGTCGAGCACTTGGCGCGTCTGCGCGACGCCCAGCGCGGCGGTCGGCTCGTCAAGGATGACCACTTTCGAGTTCCACATAACGGCTTTGGCCACCGCAATCGACTGGCGCTGCCCGCCCGAGAGCGAGCGCACAGGCAGGCGCACGCTGCGCAGTGTCGTCACCGCCAGCGAGGAGAGGGTGTCGATGCAGGCCTGTTCCATGCTGATCTCGTCGAGGCGTCCAAAGCGATCGAGCCGTTCGCGCCCCAAGAACATGTTAGCCACCACGTCCAAGTTATCCGCCAGCGCCAGATCTTGATACACCACTTCGATCCCGAGTGCTGACGCATCGCGCGGGCCATGGACTTGCACTTTGCGGCCTTCGAAGATGTAATCCCCGCTGTCGAACGGGTAGATGCCCGCCACGCCTTTGATAAGCGTCGACTTACCTGCGCCGTTGTCGCCTACCAGCGCCATCACCTCGCCGAGGTTGGCGCGAAAGTCTACGTTGTTGAGCGCTTGAACAGCCCCGAAGCTTTTCGAAACGCCTTTCAGTTCAAGGATGGTCTCCACGATGCTGATTGCCTCCATCTGCTGCGATTGCGGCTATCAAAGAGGGCGCAGCGACTGCTGCGCCCCACAAATTCAGACGACAAGCTGACGAGCAAGCTCTGCGCCTAGCGATCAGGCGGGCAGAACTGGGCGAACTCGCCGACGCAGATTTCTTCCCAAGTGCGGAAGCCATCGGCGATGACGGTTTCAGCGATGTTGTCTTTAGTGACGGCAACGGGCGTGAGCAGGATGGAGGGGATGTCGTTCGTGCCGTTGAAGGTGACGCCATTAACGAGGGCAGAGGTGTCCTCACCGC
>DAOUBS010000200.1:0-41351 GCA_034432435.1 Anaerolineae bacterium | reverse complement strand
CACGCCGCGCGGCGGGTAGTAGGGGATCAATTAGCTGAGCGAGTGCACCGTGCGGCCGTTGAGCAAGTCGCCGACGAGGGTGATGCTGAGGTGGTCGAGCGTGCCTTTTTGGTCGAAGATGGTGAAGAGGTCGAGCAGGGCTTGAGTGGGGTGTTCGCCGACGCCGTCGCCGCCGCTGATGATGACCGTGCGGTTGCGGATGCGCTGGTTGAGCTTGTCGAGGTAGTAGGCGGCTTCATAGCTGGAGCCAACTTGCGGGTGGCGCAGGACGATCACATCGGCATAGCAGCCCGCCGCGCGGACGGTGTCGGCGAGGTTTTCACCTTTGTACATGCTGGAGAATTGAATGCCATTGCTCACGCTGATGACGTCCCCGCCCAGCCGCCGCATCGACGCTTGGAACGACATATCGGTACGGGTGCTGGCCTCAAAGAACAAGGACGCCATCACAAAACCAGCGCAGATTTCCGTCAGGCCGCGGTCATGTTGGCGCATGCGGCGGCGAATCGAGCGCGCTGCGTCGAAGAGTTCCTCTAGGTCAGGCCGTGTGAATTGATCGACTGAGATGATGTGCTTGCCCATAAACTGCCCTGCAATGCGAGGCGGTGCGTAGGTGTGGCGAAACGGGCTGGCATCAAGAGGAGTGGTCATTGCCTAGCTTTCTAAGAGTGCTCTAAAACTTTCAGCTTCATTATAGCGGCACAACCTGCGGCTCGTTAGAGAGATTTACACGGGGTGAGCGTTTGCTTTGAAATGCACAAGATGCGTTGACGCGCTGACCGATTGCCAGCACACTAGTCAGCGGGATGTGAGTGGGTTGTGACTGGGGAGGAACAATCACTTGGCACATTGGCATGATTACAAACATGGTCGGCAGCATTCGGTGGTGGGCAATCTGCTCATTCGGCGCGATGTCTACAGCCCAGAGTTGAACAACGCGCGCGATATTCTCGTCTGGCTGCCGTATTCGTATGACGGTGAGCGGCGCTATCCTGTGCTGTACATGCAAGACGGTTACAACTTGTTCGACGCATTCACCAGCTTTTCTGGTGAGTGGGGCGTGGACGAGACGATGACAGCGCTCGCTGAAGAGGGCTTTGAAGCCATCGTCGTGGGCATCCCGAACAACGAGCACCGGCTGCAAGAGTACAGCCCGTTTCCTGATCCGCGCTTCAAGATGAAGTCCTCAGCAGGCGCGGCCTACTTGCGTTTCATCACGGAGACGCTCAAGCCGATGATCGACAGCGATTTTAAAACGCAGCCTGAGCCGTGGGCGACGGGCATTGCTGGGTCGTCGATGGGCGGGCTGATCAGTCTGTACGGGCTGCTGACGGCCCCGCATATGTTCGGCTACTGCGCGGCGTTCAGCCCTAGCTTCTGGTTTGGGCAAGGGGCGCTCTATGAGACGCTCGGCCAGATCACGAGGCCGGTGGGGCGACTATATCTTGACGTCGGCGCGCGCGAAGGGCGGCATGGCCGTAATTACATGAAGGGAGTGCGGCGCATCGCTGAGATGCTGCGCGAGCGCGGCTACAACGACGTCAACTTCCGCTATGTTGAAGATGAACAGGGCGAACACAACGAAGCGAGCTGGGCGCGCCGCCTGCCCGCGGCGCTGCGCTTCATCCTGCCGCGCGTGCCGCAGCAGGCTTAACGCGGCAGCGGCAGGGTGTTGATGAAGTCCGTTGAGTCTACCCACTGGCCGTTGACCAGCATTTCAAAGTGGGCGTGGGCGCTGCTGCTGCGCCCCGTTGACCCTACCAGCCCGACGATCTGGCCACGGTCTACCAACTGACCCTGTGTGACGTAGACGACGCTCATGTGGGCGTATCCGGTGAAGACGCCGTAGCCGTGGTCGATCAAGACGTAGTTGCCGCGGATGGCCTCATACCCAGCGAAGGCCACGCGGCCAGGCGCGCTGGCCACTAGCGGACGACCGATCGGCGCGTTGTAATCCCAGCCGGTGTGGATCGTCTCGTAGAGGCCGTTGAAGGTGCGCAGCGCGCCGAACGGCGAGGTGAGCGTAGTTTCAATCGGGTGTCCAAAGCCGCGCCCCAGCCAGTAGACAGTGGGCGTGATGGTGCGCGCGGTCGTTGTGATGCGCGCTAACTCGGCGTCCTCTACGTCACGGTCGAATAGTCCGCCCATGTCGCTGACGATGATCACATTTTGCTGAATGAAGCCACCGCTTGTGATCTGAACGGGAACGCTGAGCGTTTGCGCGTCGGCTTCTACGAGCAGGGGGTAAGCGCGCGGTGACTGGTTCAGCGGCGCGACAATGAGGGCGTACCACGCTGGATCGCCTTCCAGTTGGAAGAACGTCAGATCTTCGTCTAAGAACACCGCGCGAGGCTCATCCGCTGCCGAGACGCTGAGCAAGCCCGCCCGCCCCTGCCGCAGCGTCTCGCTGAACAGGCGCACGGTGAGGCCCTCTTGTGTCACCTCAACGGCTGGTGTGGGCAGGGGCTGCTGACTGTGGCTGGCGGTAAGCGGCAAGACTAGCAGAAGGCTGGTCAGCCCCCACATGAGCAGGCGTCTCATCCACTCACCATCAAGCGGCGGCGTTTGTCCTCGCGCATCCTGATCTCGGTGTCGAGGATGCGTTTGCGCAGGCGCAGGTTCTGCGGCGTCACTTCTAGCAGCTCGTCGTCGCCCATGAACTCGATCATGTCGTCAAGGCTCATCTGGCGCGGTGGGATGAGGCCGGCGACAACTTCAGTCGGCTTCTCGCGGAAGTTGGTCAGGTGCTTGGTTTTGACGACGTTCATCGGCATGTCCTCTGGCCGGATGTGCTCACCGACGACCATGCCCATGTAGACCTCTGTGCCTGGCGTGATGAAGAACGTGCCGCGCTGCTGGAGGTTCACCAGCGCGTAGGCCGTGGCCGTGCCCGGCTCCATTGCCACGAGGCTGCCAAAGCGCCGACCGGGGACTTCGCCGCTGATGGGTTGATAAGAGTGGAAGATGCTGTGAAGCTGCCCCATGCCGCTGGTGGCGCGCATCAAGTGAGCACGGAAGCCCAGCAGCCCGCGCGTCGGCACGAGGTACTCGATGTAGGTCGTGCCGTTTTCGGTGCGCATATCTTGCATTTGGCCGCGGCGTTCACCGAGCAGTTCAACAATCGTGCCGACCTTTTCATCAGCGACCTCAACGTACACGTGCTCGACTGGCTCGAGCAGGTCGCCATCCTCACCGCGGATGAAGATCACCTCTGGCTTGCTGACCTCGAACTCGTAGCCTTCGCGCCGCATCGTCTCGATGAGGATGCCGAGGTGCAGCTCACCGCGCCCGCTGACGACGAACTTGTCAGGGGTTTCGCCGTCGGCCACGCGCAGGGCAACGTTGCTGCGCGTCTCATTGTAGAGGCGCTGGCGCAGCCGCCGCGACGTGCCGAGGCCAGTTTTGCCCTCACGGCCTGCAAACGGTGAGGTGTTCACCCCGAACGTCATGCGGACGGTGGGTTCCTCTACTATGATGGCGGGCAGCGGCTCGGTCACGTCGGGGTGGGCGATGGTGTCGCTGATCTCCAACGGATCAAAGCCGCCGACGGCGATGATGTCGCCTGCGCGGGCTGATTCGATCTCCACTTTCTGGAGGTTGTGGAAGCCAAACAGGTACTCAACTCGCCCGGCGATGCGCTCGCCGCGTGGGGTGAGGCGGACAACGCTGCTGCCACGGCTGAGCGTACCTGCGACGAGCCGCCCAATGCCGATCTGCCCTTTGTAGTTGTCGTATTCCAGCGTGGTAACGAGCATCATGGCGGGTGCGATCTCATCGACGTGGGGGGCGGGGACTTCCTTCAAGATCATCTCGAATAGCGGGGTGAGGTCATGGCTCAGCTCGGTGTGGCTGTAGCCGGCGCGGCCTTGCAGCCCGATCGCGTAGATCACGGGGAAGTCGGCTTGTTCGTCGGAAGCGCCGAGTTCGACGAAGAGGTCAAACGTCTCGTTCAGCACCTCGTCCACGCGGGCGTTAGCGCGGTCTACCTTATTGATGACGACGATGATCTTGAGGCCGAGCGTCAGCGCCTTGCGCAGCACGAAGCGTGTTTGTGGCATGGGGCCTTCAACGGCGTCGACTAGCAGCAGAGCTGCGTCTACCATGTTCAAGACGCGCTCGACCTCGCCGCCGAAGTCGGCGTGCCCGGGAGTGTCGACGATGTTGATCTTGACGTTGTTGTACGTCACAGCGGTGTTCTTGGCGAGAATGGTGATGCCGCGTTCACGTTCTAGCGCGTTAGAGTCCAGCACGCGCTCTTCGATTTGGCTACCCTCGCGGAACACTTTGGCTTGGCGCAGCATGCCGTCAACCAGTGTCGTTTTGCCGTGGTCAACGTGCGCGATGATAGCGATGTTACGAATGTCTTCCCTGATGTTCACGTATAATCCTGTTATCTCTATGCGGAATGTTGTGCATTATAGCGGACAACGCGCTCAGATCGTATCACAGGATTGATAAAGGTTTGTTGAGGCCTCAGTTAACCGAGAAGGGGCCTTGCTGTTCGCTGGTTTCAGCGGAAGAGGTGAGCAGCACGTCGAGCATGGCCACTTCGCGCCGATACTCGGTCAGCAAGCGTTGAAGGAACTGGGTTGTGTTGACAGATTCGAGCATCTGCTGTTTGCTGGCGTTGTCAGTCTGCAGCACGACCGCTGCCAAGTAAGCCAAAGCGAGAGTCTCCTCTGGCAGGTCACTTTCTTCGAGCTGCAACCCTGCTTCGCTCAAGGCGGCCAAATAGCGGTTGAACAGAGGGCGCAGCGCCCGTTCGTTACGCTTGAGCATGGCCATATCGTCCAGCACCAGCGGGATGAAGTCGACTTCAGCGGTGAGGAATGACCGTTCATTGCTCAGGCTGTTGATGCGAAAGCGATCTTTGCCGATGGCGAGGATGTTCATTCGCCCGAAGGGCAAGCGCTGCACTTGGGTGATGTGCGCCGTCGTGCCGATCATATGGGGATGCGCGAGCGCGCCGAGCGCCTCATCGCCGGTTTCGATCAACACGACGCCGAAGGGCTTCTGCTGGTCGATGCATTCGTTGATCATCAGTTTGTAACGTTCTTCAAAAATGTGGAGCTTTAGCGGCATTCCGGGGAAGAGAACCGTGTTCAGCGGGAAAAGTGGCAAAGTCATCATGTCAATCATCCGATGTTTCTTCCTATTACGATAACATAATTTTCAAGGCCAAGACAACGCTTCTCACGACCTGTTTATGAAGAGTTCGGGCTTTTCTTCACGCAAGGGAGTAAAACGAGAAAAACAATGAGAAGATTCTGCTCTATGGTAACGCTGCGGATTGTGACGGATGAAGGAGAAGTGGCGCTCTCGGTTCGAAAGGGAGCGAACTTGCGCGCGGTGTTGTTGGAGTATGGGTTTAGCCCGTATACGCGCTTCACGCGGCGTCTAAACTGTGGTGGGCGCGGCATCTGCGCCACCTGTGGGGTGTGGATCGAAGAGGCCGCCCCTGCGCCGCAGCATTGGCACGACAAACTCGCGGATGGGTTTGGCTATCCCCGCTTGTCCTGCCAGATCACCTTACACGAAGATATGACGATTCGGCTGGTGGCGGATAAATGGATTTGGGGTGGGCGCGACGCGGAACGGGCGGCATGGTTTCGGCGGCCTTAGCAGCGCCTATGTAACCCGTGTAGGATGGTGCACGTTCGTGAGAGACTAGACGAGGGAGGGGAGATGTCTCAGGATTTAGTGACCACAGACTGGCTGGCTGAGCGTTTAGGCGAGCCGACGATCCGTGTGATCGACGTGCGGGGGCATGTGCTGCCTGCGAGCGCGCCGCCGCCGCACTATTATGCGCACCGCGCCGAGTACGAGCAGTCGCACATCCCCGGGGCGGTGTTTGTCGATTGGACGACGGACATCGTCCAGCCGGGGTCGATCTCGCAGGACATCGCGGATCCTGTGCTGTTCGCCGAGGTTATGGGGCGTTTAGGTGTAGGGTCAGAGACGCACGTGATCGCCTACGACGACGCAGACAGCATGTTCGCTGCGCGGGTGTGGTGGGCGCTGCGCTACTACGGCCATGCGCGCGTCTCGGTGTTGGATGGCGGTTGGAAGAAGTGGACAGCTGAGGGGCGACCTGTGTCGTCAGAGCCGGTGACGGTGGAACGGGCGCAATTCGTTCCGCACGTGCGGGAAGAGCTGCGCGTGACAGCGCGTCAAATCATAGAGCGCGACGGGAACACAGTGTTGATTGACGTTCGGACGCCGGATGAGTTCTTTGGTCGGTCATCGCGCGCCAAGCGCGCGGGGCACATCCCTGGCGCGGTGAACGTGCCGCGCGGCGCGCTGGTCAGCCCGGATGGGACGATGCCCACGCCAGAAGCGCTGCGCGCGACACTGGCGGCGGCAGGCGTTCGCCTTGACGGCGTGTGCGCCATCACGTACTGCAACGCGGGCGTCTCAGCGAGTTATGGGATGTTGGCGCTGGCGCAGCTCGGCGTCCCAACGGCAGTCTATGACGGCTCGTGGAAAGACTGGGGCAACAACGACGCGCTGCCCATCACGCACGAGATCTGAAGCACGCTCATTGGGCGTTTAGCTCATTCTTCTATAGTCGGTTAGAAATACACGGAACAGGACACGGCAGTATGCAAGTTGAGGCACACTCGGATGTTGCTTGTTTTGAAGCGTTGAAAGAGGCGTGGCAGCGGCTCGTCCCGCTGAGCCAAGCCAATTTTATCTTCAGCACGTGGGAGTGGCATACGCACTGGTGGCGCGCCTACCACCCCGGCAAGCTGTGGCTGCTGCTCGTCCGCTCAGCGGATGGTGACCTGTGCGGGGTGATGCCGATGTTCATTGAGCAGCAGCCAGACCGTGGGCGCGTCGCTCGTATCACCGGCAGTGAAGACGTCACAGACTATCTGGACATCATCGCGCGGCGGGATTGTGTGGAGGAAGTGTACGACGCGCTGGTGACGTTCCTTTCACAGAGTGATGATTTTGACGTGCTAAACTTGGCAAACGTGCCCGATGCATCCCCAACGCGAACAGCGTTTGCACAGCGGCTGCGGCAAGCAGGGTTTGAGGTAAGCATGACACAGCAGGAGGTGTGCCCGCTGTTCGACGTCCCGGCGACGTTTAATGCGTATCTTGAGTTATTGGAGAACAAGCAGCGCTCAGAGCTGCGTCGCAAGCTGCGCCGCGCTGAGGCGGCTGATGGGCTAGGTTGGTATGTCGTGGGCGTGCAGCACGATCTTGGCGTTGAGCTTGAAAAGTTCCTCGATTTGATGGCGGCTAGCCACCCCGAGAAAGCTGCTTTCCTGCAAAACCCGCAGCATGTGGCGTTTTTTCGGTCGTTTATGCCAGTGGCGATGGAACGCGGGTGGCTTCAGCTTGCGTTTCAAACCTACGACGATGAGCCGATTGCTGCATACCTGAACTTCGACTACGACGATCATATTTTGGTCTATAACTCTGGGTTGAAGCCGGATCGCTATGGGGCGCTCAGCCCGGGGATCGTCCTATTGGCGCATCTGATCCAGTGGGCGATTGAGCATCGCAAGCGCACGTTCAACTTCCTGCGTGGCAATGAGACGTACAAGTACCAGATGGGAGGCCGTGACACGGCGGTGTATCGCATTGAGGCGGCTCGTCGCTGAGCGGAGGGGGAACATGCGTTTGCAGCGTATCGCTATGATCTGTGTGCACACCAGCCCACTGGCCCCGATGGGGGGCAAGAAGACAGGCGGAATGAACGTGTACATCCGCGAGTTGGCCGCTGAGCTAGGTCGGCGGGGCTGTGAAGTGGACATCTTCACACGGCGCAGCAGCAGCGACGAGCCAGAGGTTGACCTGCGGATTGGGCCGCGCGTGCGCGTGGTGTATCTGACTGCGGGGCCAGTGGAAGCCCTGCCGCCGGATGACCTTGTGCCGTATTTGTCAGAGTTTGCGGCGCGCCTGATTGCGTTCAGCACGGTGCAGAACACGCCCTATGACTTGATCTACAGCCACTATTGGCTAAGCGGGCTGGTGGCGATCAAGCTGCGCGAGGCGTGGGGCATCCCGTTTGTGCAGATGTTCCACACGTTGGGGCAGATGAAAGCGCGCACGAGCACCCTGCAAACGGCAGCGCGGGACAACCAGCGCATCCAGTCTGAGATGCTGATCGTCGAAAAAGCGGATCGCATTGTTGCCGCGACCCCTGCTGAGGAAAGTCAACTGCTGTGGTTGTATCGTGCGCGGCCCAAGCGCATCGTTGTCATCCCACCCGGGGTGGACGTGGCGCGCTTCCAGCCGACGAACAAGGAGGATCTGCGGCGCTGCCTCGGCTTCGAGCGCTGCCATCTGCTGCTGTTCGTCGGGCGGATTGAACCGCTCAAAGCAGTGGACAGCGTGCTTGAGGCGCTGGCCATCCTCAAGCGAGACGAGCCGGAACTTTACGCCAATTTGTGTTTTGCGATTGTGGGGGGGGACCCTAAAGCCAAAGACCCCGACATGGACAAGCTAAAAGCGCTGGCGCACGCGCTGGAGTTGGACGATGCGGTGCGCTTTATCGGGGCGAAAGATCGGGAGGAACTGCCGCTCTACTACGCGGCAGCGTCAGCCGTGTTGATGCCCTCAGAGTATGAATCGTTCGGGATGGTGGCGCTGGAGGCGATGGCGTGCGGAACGCCGGTGATCGCGTCCAACGTAGGCGGCCTGTCGCATGTCGTGCGCGATGGCGAGACGGGCTTTCATGTGCCGGTGCGCAACGCAGCTGCCATTGCTGACCGCATCTGCGCGCTGCTGACGGACGCCCCAACGCGCGAGCGCCTCGCTCACAACGCGGCCGTTACTGCGCAGTCCTACGCATGGTCACACATCGCTGACCAATTGATTGCAGTGTTCAGGGGGCTGCTGCGCGGTCGCAGTTAGCCACCGTAAGCGTTCGGCACGTCGGCTGCTGCCTCAGGGCGGATGTACGGCTCCTTGAGCGACAGCTCGAGCGCTTCTTCCTCATCCAGTGTAGTTTGCCCCTTGTGATAGAGGATGTTGCTGAAACCGTCGTAGCGGTAGCGACGGCTGACCCACCCATGCACTGGATGGAAAAACATCACGTTGAACTGGACTGCGTCTTCCTCAAGGAAGAGCTTCTCGTCGATAATCCACACAGGCGCATACTGCTGAAGATGGGGGATGGCTTTCTCATCGCGCTTGGTGAGCAGCCCACTGCTGGTGATATATGAATCGTTCATCGTGTAAACTACACCTCGTGTGTGATGGGGTTTCTGTCTAAATATTTAAGAGATTGTAACGGACACTTCCTAAACGGATTAACTGCAATCAGTATAATGGAGATGTATGAGGAAAGGCAAAGGTATGTTGCGGTGGAGCTGCTTGCTCCTGACTGTGATCCTGTTGACGGGGCAGCTAGCGGCACAGGACGCGGTCAGCAACGAGGTGATACGCCTCATCAATGAGGCGCGCGACGCTTCGGGTGTTCCGCTGCTCTTCTGGAACGAACAACTCGCGGCAGCAGCGCAGGATCACAGCCGCGATATGGCGCAGCAAGGCGCGCTTTCACATGTAGGCAGCGACGGCTCGCAGTTTTGGGAACGAGCCGCGCGAGCAGGCTATGTGATGGTGACGGGCGCGCAGAACGTTCTCGCACGGGCTGACCTGTCTGCGCAGAACACGGTAAGCCAGTGGCAGCAGAACGAGGCCAACAACGCTAACTTGTTGAACCCTGATTATCAAGAGGTAGGTTTTGCGTTCGCGCGCAGCAGCGATGGCACAGTGTACTACACGCTGCTGCTGGGGCAGCGCGTCGGTTTTAGCACGCCGACGCCACCCGAAACAGCTGCGCCCAGCGTAACTCAGCCCCTAACTGAGATGACCTCTGCGATTACCGCAGCGCCGACTGCTGTGCCCATCACTCCAACGAACACAGCCGCCCCACTGCCGACGCGCGACCCGCTAGTTTTGACGCTGTCCGCGCCGTTGCCGATGGCGACGCTTGATCCTCGGTTGTCGGTGACGCCTCCACCACGTGCGACGCTCGCAGCGACGCGCCCGCAGAGGGGGCTGCGACTGTTTATCTCCCAGGAAACGGTGACGATTCAAGCGACTGGCGTTGATGAAGTTGACCTGAGCGACATTGTGCTTGTTTCTGAGCGGGGACAGCTGCCGCTGAGGCGCTTCGACAACGGTTTTTTGACCGCGCCGCTGGCTGCGTTCCCGCCGCTGGACTGCTTGCAGGTGTGGAGCGCGACGGTGACCCAAGTGCTGCCGCGCCCGGCGCAGTGTGGGGTGCGGCACAGTTGGATCGTGGTGACAGGGCCAGCGGCTTTCTGGGTGGATGTTGACACGTTTAGGGTAGAACGCAACGGGGCCGTCATCGGCTGGTGCAGCGTGAACCCGAACTCGCCTATGGTGTGCGATGTGGCACTGGACACGATAGGCGTCATGCTGCCCACGGCGACGGCGGCTCAGCCGTCAAGCGCAGTGGTGAACGCGGGGGTAGTGCGCCTGCTCATCAGCGAGGATGGTGTCACGCTGCAAAACTTGACCGGCAACTCGCTAGACGTGAGCGCCTATGTGTTCGTCGGGGGAAGTGGGCGCTTTGCGGCCAGCGCGTGGCGCACGCCGGAACTGTCGCGCCCATTAGAGGCGATCCCAGGCGGGGACTGTTTGCAGGTGTGGGCGGTAGGCGTGACGAACCTACCTAAGCCGGAGACGTGCCGTTTCCGTCATGGGTGGGTGGTAGTTCCCTCATCGCGGCAGTTTTGGGGGGATGGCAGCTTTCAGGTGTTCGACGGCGACCACCTGATTGGGCAGTGCGCGGCTGGGCAGGCGATCTGCGACTTGCGCCCGTGAATAGCCATTGTGCACAATCCAATTAGATATATTTAACAACTGTTTAACTGATAGGGTGTGCGCTACACTCATGCTGCTCGATTACTTGCCTCAGGAGATAGTTGCATGTCTAAGCGTGCAAACGTGAAGAAGGTCGTACTAGCGTACAGCGGCGGCCTTGACACATCGGTTATTGTCCCGTGGTTGCGCAACAACTACCAATGTGAAGTGGTCTGTTTTACCGCCGACATCGGCCAAGAAGAGGAATTAGACGGCTTAGAAGAAAAAGCGCTCAAATCTGGCGCGAGTAAGCTTTACATCCGCGACCTGCGCGAGGAATTCTTGCGCGATTTTGTGTTCCCCACGATGCAGGCGGGCGCGGTCTATGAGCGAGAGTATCTGCTAGGGACGTCGTTTGCGCGCCCGCTGATTGCTAAGCATCTCGTGCAAATTGCCGAGCAGGAAGGTGCAGACGCCATCGCCCACGGCTGCACGGGCAAAGGCAACGACCAAGTGCGCTTTGAACTGACGGCGATGGCGCTGAACCCCAAACTGGCGGTAATCGCTCCGTGGCGCGAGTGGGACATCCGCAGTCGGCAAGACGCGCTGGCGTATGCGGCTGAGTTTAACGTGCCGGTGACGAACACTGAAAAAGACATCTACAGCCGTGACCGCAACTTGTTTCACTTGTCGCACGAGGGAGGGCTGCTGGAAGACCCGTGGAACGAACCAGAGCCGCGGATGTTCAGGCTGACGCGCAGCCCAGAGGACGCGCCAGACACGCCGGTGTATGTTGAGTTGGAATTTGAGCAGGGGGTGCCGGTCGCGTTGAACGGCGAGCGCCTGTCGCCAGTGGACATCTTCATCAAGCTCAACAAGATCGGTGGGGAACACGCCATCGGGCGCATCGACATTGTGGAGAATCGTTTGGTGGGGATGAAGAGCCGCGGCGTGTACGAGACCCCTGCGGGCACGATCATTCGGCGGGCGCACCAACTGTTAGAGAGCATCTGCCTCGACAAGTACACGATGGGCTACAAGGATCAACTGGCCGTCAAATACGCTGAGTTGGTCTACAACGGGCAGTGGTATACCCGCCTGCGCGAGGCGCTCGACGCGTTCGTTCGCGTGACGCAGGAAAATGTGACGGGCACGGTGCGGCTGAAGCTTTACAAGGGCAACGTGATTGTGGCGGGGCGCAAAAGCCCTTACAGCCTCTACCGTGAGGATTACGCCTCGTTTGGCGAGGAAGACGTCTACAATCAAAAAGACGCCGAGGGCTTCATTCAGTTGTTCGGCCTGCCGATGAAGGTCGAGGCCTTGCTGCAAATCGACGGCAGCGGGGCAAGCCGTTACAAGACGCGCGATTACAGCCAATTCAAGCGCGACTAAGCACCCGCGGCTGCTTTAATACGGAAAGGAAATGAGCGGCATGAGCTTGTGGGGGGGCGTGTTTCTGGAGCCGACGGACGACGATCTGCGTCGTCTGAACGACAGCTTGCCGTTTGATCGGCGCTTGGCGCATGAGGATGTGATGGCGAGCATCGCCTACGCGCGCGCGATTGGCATGGCCGGCGTGCTCAGCGAGGAAGAGACGGCGCTGATCGTGGATGGGCTGCAAACCATCCAAAATGAGCTGACCGACGGCGTGTTTAGCTTTCAGGTAGGCGATGAGGACATCCATTCGGCGGTAGAGCGGCGCTTGATCGAGCTAGTGGGGGATGTGGGCGGCAAGCTGCACACCGGGCGCAGCCGCAACGACCAAGTGGCGACGGACTTCCGCTTGTGGGTGATGCAGGCCATCGACACGCTGACAGCACAGGTGAAAGACGTGCAGCGTGCGTTGGTACAGCGCGCTTCCACGCTGATCTACGCGCTGATGCCCGGCTACACGCACTTGCAGCCAGCCCAGCCGATCAGCGCTGCGCACTGGCTCATGAGCTATTTTTGGATGTTGGCGCGCGACGTCGAACGCTTGCAGCAGGCGCGCAATCGGACGGCAGTCTGCCCATTGGGCGCGGGGGCGCTGGCGGGCACGCCGCTCTCGATTGATCGTGAAGACTTGGCGTGGTCGCTGGGGTTTCGCAGCATCACCGAGAACAGCCTTGACGCCGTGAGCGACCGTGATTTTGTGCTGGAGGCGCTGTTCGTGATGGCCACAATCGGCCTGCACTTGTCGCGCCTTGCTGAGGACATCATCCTGTTCAGCAACCCGGCGTTTGGCTATGTGCGGCTGCACGATCGCTACAGCACCGGCAGCAGCTTGATGCCACAAAAGCGCAACGCCGACCCAATGGAACTCACACGGGGGAAGGCGGGTCGGCTCATCGGCAATGTGACCGGCTTGATGACCGTCTTGAAAGGGCTGCCGACCGGCTACAACAAGGACATGCAAGAAGACAAGGAAGCGCTGTTCGACTCTTACGACACGTTGAGCCTGCTGCTGCCGGTGGTGAGCGGCGTGCTGCTAACGCTGACGTTTGACGAGGACGCGATGCGCCGCGGGCTAAGCGAGGAGATGCTGGCGACCGAGATGGCCGATTACTTGGTGGCGAAAGGGCTGCCGTTCCGCCAAGCGCATCACATCGTCGGGCGAATTGTGCGCGTGGCACTGGATGAGGGCGTCTCGCTGTCAGAGCTGCCGCTTGATCTGCTCCAGTCGCACAGCGAGTTGTTCGAGGAAGATGTGGCGCAGGTGTTCGACTTTGAGCGCAGCGTGGCGCGGCGGCGCGCGCGCGGCGGGACCGCGCCAGACGCCATCATGGAGCAGATCACGCTCGCACGGGCGATGCTTAGCATGTGACTTGTGCAACTTGACCATAAAATTTTGTCATCTTTTATGAAGTTTGGCAAAGCTGAGGAAACTTGTTGACAGGTTTCGTAAGTTTGGCTACTCTATTGAGCAGTGTTTCAAATTGTTGGAAAAAGTGCGTGATGAGCGCTCGGATGTCTGCTGCCTCGCTGATTATTAGCCTTGAAATCGTGGTCGTCGTACTCCTTACGAACGACTCGCATGGGCTTGGGTAGGCGCAGAAGACGCATGGCAATTTGAAGGAGCCTCCCAAGCACGGGAGGCTCCTTTTGATTCAAGCGGCCAACTAAGGAAACGACGTATCATGAAGCAGCAAGCGGCACACACAACGATGAGGACGTCAAGCGTACGTCGTGGGGCGTATCTGAGTGATAGTCAGATGGCCACGATGGCGGCATGGTTTGCCATGATGGGCTGCGATGGGTTCTACGACGCGCCTGTGTCGGTCGCTCCTGAGGATGAGGGCACGGTCACAGGCGCGTTTTTTTCATGTCAACGTTGAGAGGATGTTAAGCGATGCCAGCAGAGTGGATTTGGCGAAATGGTGAGTTTGTGAAGTGGGAAGACGCCACAGTACACGTGAGCGCCCACGCGCTGCACTATGGGTCGAGCGTGTTTGAAGGGATACGCGCTTATGCGACGCCGGACGGGCCGGCGGTCTTTCGACTTCAGCCGCACACGCGCCGACTGGTCAACGGCGCGCGCATCATGCGGATCGACCACCCCTACACTGAGGATCAGATCAACGATGCGATTGTCGAGACCATCGCCCGCAACGGCCATGAGTCGTGTTACATTCGTCCGATTCTTTTCCGTGGTGAGGGTGCGCTGGGGCTGGAGGGGCGCAACCGCACCAAGAGCGAATTGGTGATCTTCACGATGGAATGGGGGCGTTACCTCGGCGAGGAGGCGATTGAGTTCGGGGTGGATGTACAGGTCAGTTCGTGGAACCGCATGGCCCCCAACACGCACGCAGCCGGGGTCAAGGCGGGCGGCAACTACGTCAACAGCCAGTTCATCAGCATGGAGGCGCACGACAACGGCTTCAGTGAGGGGATCGCGCTGGACGTCAACGGCTACGTGAGCGAGGGGGCAGGCGAGAACATCTTTGTGATCTTGGATGGGATTGTCTACACACCCGGCGCGTGGTCGTCGATCTTGCTCGGCGTGACGCGCGACAGCGTCTTGCGCATCATCGCTGACCTGGGCTACGAGGTGCGCTATCAGCCCATCCCGCGCGAGATGCTTTACATGGCGGACGAGGTGTTCTTCACGGGGACGGCGGCGGAAGTGTCGCCGGTGCGGTCGATTGATCGGATTCAAATCGGCGCAGGCAGACGTGGGCCGATCACAAAGCAGATTCAGGATGAATTCTTCGCGCTGACCAGCGGGCAGAAGCCCGATCGCTATGGTTGGCTCACATATGTTCACAAGAAGGTTAATACGAAAGCGTAGGGGATGTGCAATGAAGCTCACAGGCGCTGAAATCATTATGGAGTGTTTGCTGCGGGAGGGTGTTCGGGTGGTGTTTGGCTACCCGGGCGGGGCGATTCTGCCAACTTATGATGCTTTCTACCAATACCGCGACCGCATTCATCATGTGCTGGTGCGCCATGAGCAGGGCGCGTCACACATGGCGGATGGCTTTGCGCGGGCGACCGGGCAAGTCGGCGTGTGCATCGCCACCAGCGGGCCGGGCGCGAC
This sequence comes from Anaerolineae bacterium, assembly GCA_034432435.1. GTDB lineage: Bacteria > Chloroflexota > Anaerolineae > Aggregatilineales > Phototrophicaceae > JANWYT01. The sequence goes on along the minus strand of DAOUBS010000200.1, from coordinate 26,047 downwards.
GAACCTCGTCACAGGGCTGGCCACAGCGATGATGGACAGCGTGCCCGTCGTAGCGATCACAGGGCAAGTGCCGCGCGCAGCTATCGGCACGGATGCCTTCCAAGAGACGGACGTTACCGGCGTCACGCTCCCAGTGACCAAGCACAACTACTTGGTCGGCTCAATCGAAGAGCTGGCCTATACGATCCGTGAGGCGTTCCACATCGCGCGCTCAGGCCGCCCCGGGCCAGTGTTGATTGACATCCCGAAGGACATTCAAACGGCCTCGACGGAGTTCGTGTATCCAGAGGGTGAAATCCGCCTGCCTGGCTACGTTCTGCCCAAGCAAGCCTCGGACGTGGACATCAAGGCCGCGCTCAAGCTCATCGCTGAAGCGAAGCGCCCAGTGATCCTCGCAGGTCATGGCCTGATTATGAGCGGCGCGACACAGGAAGTGCGCGAGTTGGCCGAGCGCGCTGGCATCCCTGTGGCGCTCACACTGCTGGGCAAGGGCGCAATGCCAGAGAAGCACCCGCTGACCATCGGCATGATGGGGATGCACGGGGCAGCCGCCACCAACTACGCGATCCAAGAGAGTGACTTGCTGATTGCGCTGGGGATGCGCTTTGACGACCGCGTAACGGGCAACCTCAAGACGTATGCGCCGAACGCCAAGAAGATCCACGTGGACATCGACCCCAGTGAGATCAACAAGAACGTCAAGGTGGACGTGGGCATCCACGGGGATCTGAAAGTGGTGCTGCGCCAGATGCTGCCGCTGCTCGAGAACAAGGCTCACCCCGAATGGATGGCGCGCATCCGCGATTGGCAGGAAGACGGCAGCGAGCGCGACATCCTGAACTACGACACAGGCGACAAGCTGCTGGGCGCGCAGGTCATCAACGACCTGTGGAAGTACACCGGCGGCGAGGCGATCACCGTTACGGATGTGGGGCAGCATCAGATGCTGGAGGCACAGTACTACCCGCATCAGCGCCCGGCGACGATGCTCACCAGCGGCGGCTTGGGGACGATGGGCTTCGGCTTCCCGGCGGCGATCGGAGCCAAGTTCGGCAAGCCTGAGGAAGAGGTATGGGCGATTGTGGGCGATGGCGGCTTCCAGATGACGCTGTGTGAACTGGCCACAGCCCGACAAGAAAACGTGAAGGTCAACATTGCCATTTTGAATAATTCCTACCTGGGCATGGTGCGCCAGTGGCAGGAGTTCTTCTACGACGAGCGCTACCAGAGCACGCCGATGTTCAACCCCGATTTCTGCAAGCTGGCTGAGGCATACGACATCCCGGCTATGCGCGTGACGCGGCGCGATCAGATCGCCGAGAGCGTTGAGTTTGCGCGTCGGCACGATGGCCCGGTGCTGATCGAGTACGTGATCGAGAAAGAAGAGATTGTGTATCCGATGGTTCCGGCGGGCGCTGACCTAGACAAGATGATCCGCCGGCCCAAGCCCAACGAGGTGAAACATGGCTGACAATGGAACATCTAAGAACACGCTTGTTGCGCTAGTGGAGAACAAGCCGGGCGTGCTGAATCGGGTGGCCAGCTTGTTCCGTCGGCGCAACTTCAACGTGGACAGCTTGACAGTAGGGCGCACACACAAAGACCATGTGTCGCGCATGACGATTGTGGTGGATGTCAAGCGGGCGGATGCGCGCATCATCGCCGCGAATTTGAAAAAGCTGATCAACGTGATCGACGTGCAGAACATGTCAGAGCAGCCGCACATCAGCCGCGATCTGGCGTTGATCAAGGTGCGCACTGACGATGTGGAGAGCCGTAACGGTGTGACGTTGATCTGTGAGCGCTACCCGGCGCGTATTGTGGATATTGGCACAAAAGTCGCTATCATTGAGATCACCGCGCAAGAGGACATCGTGGAGGCGTTGATCAACGAGCTGCGCCCGATTGGCATCGTCGAGTTGGTGCGAACAGGCGTAGTGGCGATGGGGCGTGGTATCCGCATCTTGGATACTGACTATGAGCCGCTGCGCTTTGGCGAGGTAGCCAACAACGGCCTTGAGCGCTACGGCGTCTAAGGGTGAGGGCAGGCCGCCGTGTGGCGGCCTGAAACGAACGTTTATTCGACATTCATCGAGGGAAAAAACTCCAATGGCAAAGCTCTATTATGACAAAGATGCTGACCTCAGCCTGCTGCAAGACAAGACTATCGCCGTGATCGGTTATGGCAGTCAAGGCCACGCGCACGCGCTCAACGCCAGAGACAGCGGCCTGAACGTGATCGTTGGCCTCTACGAGGGCAGCAAGAGCAAAGCGAAGGCTGAAGCAGACGGCTTGCGCGTCTTCACGGTGGCCGAGGCCACCAAACAAGCCGACGTCGTTATGATGGCGATTCATGACACGATTCAGGCCGACGTCTACGCACAAGAGGTGGGGCCAAACCTCAAGCCGGGCGCGATGCTGATGTTCGCGCATGGCTTCAACATCCACTTCAAACAGATCGTGCCAGCGGACAACGTAGATGTGACGATGGTCGCGCCCAAAGCGCCCGGGCATCGCGTGCGTGAAGTGTACGTGGAAGGCGCGGGCGTGCCGGGCTTGGTGGCGGTGGCGCAAGATGCGACAGGGCAGGCAAAGGCGCGAGCGCTGGCCTATGCGCGCGCGATTGGCTGCACGCGCGCTGGTGTGATCGAGACGACCTTCAAAGAAGAGACCGAAACTGACCTGTTCGGTGAGCAGGTAGTGCTGTGCGGCGGGGTGACGGCGCTCATCCGCAGCAGCTTTGAGACGCTCGTCAAGGCGGGCTATCAGCCGGAGATCGCCTACTTCGAGTGCTTGCACGAGCTAAAGCTCATCGTGGATTTGATCTACGAAGGCGGCCTAAGCTACATGTGGTACAGCGTGAGCGACACGGCTGAACACGGCGGCTACGTCGTCGGTGATCGGTTCGAGGAGCTGGTCAAGGAGGAGATGGCCGGGGTGCTGCAGCGCATCCAAAGCGGTGAGTTCGCTCAGAAGTGGATCGAAGAGAACAAGGCAGGCAAACCGAATTTCTTGGCGCGTCGTCGGCGTGAGCATGACCTGCTGATCGAGAAGGTCGGCAGTGAGCTGCGCGGGATGATGCCCTTCCTGAAAGCGAAGAACATTAAACAGGAGAGCTAGTGCGATGGCCGAGGGGGAAAGTGGCGTAGTACGCACTTACGACGAGAACACGGTAGTCATTTTTGACACGACGCTGCGCGACGGGGAGCAAAGCCCGGGCGCGACGCTTTCCAGCGCGGAGAAGCTGGAGATTGCGCGGCAGTTGGCGCGGTTGGGGGTCGATGTGATCGAGGCGGGGTTCCCGGCGTCGTCACCGGATGACCTGCACGCGGTGCAGCGCATCGCCCGCGAGGTGGGCACGCCCGACGGCCCACGTATTTGCGGGCTGGCGCGAGCGGTAGAGAGCGACATCCGTGCCTGTTGGGAGGGGGTGCGCGAGGCGGCCAAGCCGCGCATCCACACTTTCCTCGGCACGTCGCCGATGCACTTGGCGATGCTCAACATCACGCAAGAAGAGGGGTTAGAGCGCATTCGTCGCGCGGTGACGCTGGCGCGTAGCCTGTGCGAGGATGTGGAGTTCAGCCCGATGGACGCGGGCCGTACCGAGATGGACTACCTGATCAAGGCGTGCGCGGTAGCGGTGGAGTGCGGCGCGCGCACCTTGAACATCCCCGACACAGTGGGCTACGTCATGCCAGCTGAGTGGGAGGAGAAGATCGCCACGCTCATCGCTGAGACGCCGGGCGCGGGCAAGGGCAGCGGCGTCATCTGGTCGGTGCACTGCCACAACGACCTCGGCATGGCAACCGCTAACACACTGGCGGGCATTCGCGCGGGCGCACGGCAGGTGGAGGTGACGATCAACGGGATTGGCGAACGCGCGGGCAACACCAGCCTTGAAGAGGTAGTGATGGCCATTCACACGCGCCAATCGGTCTTCAACGTGCGCACCAATATCGACACGACGCAGATCATCAAGACCAGCCGCATGGTCAGCAACTACATGGGGATGCCCGTGCAGCCCAACAAGGCGATTGTCGGGGCGAATGCGTTTGCCCATGAGAGTGGCATCCATCAGGACGGGGTGCTGAAGAACGCTGAGACGTTTGAGATCATGACGCCCGAGAGCGTCGGCCTGAGCCAGAGCCGCTTGACGCTCGGCAAGCTGAGCGGGCGGCATGCGCTCAAGGTGCGCTTGAAAGAGTTAGGCTATGAAGTGGACGGTGAGGAACTCCAGAAGGTGTTTGTGCGCTTCAAGGCGCTGGCTGACTCTAAGAAGGTGGTGACGGACGCTGATTTAGAGGCGCTGGTGGCCGATGAAGTGGTAGAAGTGAAGGAGTTCTTCCGTTTGGGGGATGTGCAAGTGACGTGTGGCACGATGGGAATGCCCACGGCGACGATCAAGCTAGTGGACGGTGAGGGGCATGAACACATCCACGCCGCTGTTGGTGTGGGGCCAGTAGATGCCGCCTACCGCTCGATTGACGCGATTGTGCAAGCGCCGAACACGCTCGTTGAGTACAGCGTGCACAGCGTGACGGAAGGGATCGATGCGCTAGGGGAGGTGACGGTGCGCATCACGCCGCCGAACAGCCCGCGCACATTTGGCGGCTATGGGGCGCATTCTGATGTGATCGTCGCCAGCGTCAAGGCGTATCTCGCCGCGCTCAACCGCATGATCGCCGCGCTGGGCCACGGCAGCGTTGTGCCGGAAGGGGACGCTGCCACTGTCGGCGTCAAATCAAAATCGCAATCAGCATCGTAAGTGTAATAAAAGGAAAACGACTACATGGCAGCACAAGCGAAGACCTTGTTTGAAAAGGTGTGGGATCGGCATATCGTCCGCCCGCAGACGCCGGATACTCCGGCGGTGCTTTACATTGACCTGCACCTCGTGCACGAGGTGACCTCGCCGCAGGCGTTCGCGCTGCTGCGAGAGCGCGGCCTCAAGGTGCGCCGCCCCGATCGCACGTTGGGAACGATGGATCACAGCACGCCGACCACCCCGCGCAATGAGTTGGGGATTATCCCAGTGGTCGACGCGCAAGCGCAGAAGCAGCTTGAGCAGTTCACCAAGAACTGCCAAGATTTTGGTATTCCGCTCTACGCGCTGGGGACGGCGAAGCAGGGCATCGTCCACGTGATCGGGCCGGAGCAGGGCTTGACGCAGCCGGGCATGACGATCGTCTGCGGCGACAGCCACACGAGCACCCACGGCGCGTTTGGGGCGCTGGCGTTCGGCATCGGCACGAGCGAAGTCGGCCATGTGCTGGCGACGCAGACGCTGCTCCAGTACAAGCCCAAGACGATGGCGGTGCGCGTGGACGGGCGGCTGATGCCCGGCGTGACGGCCAAAGACATCATCTTGGGGATCATCGCCAAGATCGGCGTGGGCGGCGGCACGGGCTACGTGCTGGAGTACATGGGCGAGGCGATCCGCGCGCTGAGCATGGAAGGCCGCATGACGATCTGCAACATGAGCATCGAGGGCGGCGCACGCGCAGGCATGGTGGCGCCGGATGACACCACGTTTGAGTACATTGCGGGGCGCCCGGCAGCGCCGCAGGGGGCCGACTTCGACCGTGCGGTAGCCGATTGGCGCACCCTGCCCACCGACGAGGGCGCAGTCTTCGACGCAGAGGTGACGCTCAACGCGGATGAACTGATCCCGATGATTACGTATGGGACGAACCCCGGCATGGGCATGCCGATCAACGGCTTTGTGCCCGATCCCGATAAACAGCCGACCGTTGATGAGCGGGTGGCGCTCGACAAGGCGCTGACCTACATGGGGCTGCGCCCGAATGAGCCGCTGCTGGGCAAGAAGATCGATGTGGTCTTCATCGGAAGCTGCACCAACAGCCGCATCAGCGACCTGCGCGAGGCGGCCCGCATGATCGAAGGGCGCAAGGTAGCTGAGGGGGTGCGGATGCTAGTTGTGCCCGGCTCGCAGCAGGTGAAGGCGCAGGCCGAACGCGAAGGGCTGCATGAGATTTTCAAGGCGGCAGGCGCAGAGTGGCGTGAAGCGGGCTGTTCGATGTGCATCGCCATGAACGGCGACCAACTTGCGCCCGGTCAGTACGCCGTCAGCACCAGCAATCGCAACTTCGAGGGGCGACAGGGCAAGGGCGGTCGCACCTTCCTCGCCAGCCCGCTGACGGCGGTTGCCGCCGCAGTGACGGGCGTCATCACCGACCCGCGCGAATTGTATGAGCCAGCGCTGGCCTAGATCAGAAGGGACAATAGACGATGGAACCCATTCGTAAGTTTACCGGACGGTTAGCACCGCTGCCGATCAACGACATCGACACTGACCAGATCATCCCCGCCCGCTATCTCAAGACGACCGACAAACTGGGGTTGGGGCAGGCGTGCTTCAACGATTGGCGCTGGAACGAGGACGGCACGCCCAAAGCGGATTTCATCCTCAACCAGCCGCAGTATCAGGGAGCGGAGATCTTGGTGGCGGGCAACAACTTCGGCTGCGGCAGTTCACGCGAGCATGCGCCGTGGGCGCTGTTGGGGATGGGCTTTCGCGCCGTGGTCAGCACTTACTTCGCGGACATCTTCCGCGGGAACGCGCTCAAGAATGGGCTGTTGCCGATTGTCGTCGACGAGGAGACCAAGCAGCAGCTCATTAGCCTTGCGCAGGAAGCGCCTGAATCAACGGTGACGGTTGACCTCGAAGCGCAGACGATGACCCTGCCAGATGGACGGTCAGTCAAGTTCCCGATCGACCCATTCAGCCGTTACTGCCTGCTGAACGGGGTGGATCAACTCGGTTTCTTGCTGGGGTTAGAGGCGGACGTCTCGGCCTACGAGGCGGCCAACCCTCAGCGCGTGAACACTCACATCGTAGCTTAAGGAGCTGGTATGTCCCACACAGTCGCCATTTACGACACGACCTTACGCGATGGCACACAGCGCGAGGGAATTTCTCTGTCAGTGGCGGACAAGCTGCGAATTACGCGCCTGTTAGACGATCTGGGTGTGGCATACATTGAAGGAGGCTGGCCGGGCAGCAACCCCAAAGACGCCGCTTACTTCGAACAGGTGCAGCGGCTGGAGTTGAAGAACGCCAAGATCGCGGCGTTTGGCTCCACTTGTCGCAAGGACAGCGCCCCACAGGATGACCCGAACATTCAGGCGCTGGTGGAGGCGCAAACGCCGGTGGTGACGGTAGTCGGCAAGACGTCGATGCTGCACGTGACGGAGGTCTTGCAGACAACCCCACGCGAGAACCTGCGCATAATCCGCGAGAGCGTCGCCTATCTGAAGGCGCTCGGCAAGGAGGTCATCTACGACGCTGAGCACTTCTTCGACGGCTGCAAGCTCGACATGGAATACGGCTTCGACACCTTGCAAGCGGCCATCGACGGGGGGGCGAGCACAGTCGTGCTGTGCGACACGAACGGCGGCACGCTGCCGTGGGAAGTCGAGGCGTTGGTGCGGCGGGCGCGCGAGGCGTTCCCGCACGTGCAGCTTGGCATCCACACGCACAACGACGGCGAGCTAGCGGTGGCGAACACGCTGGCCGCCGTGCGCGAGGGCGTGTGCCACGTGCAGGGCACGATCAACGGCTATGGGGAGCGCTGTGGCAACGCCAACTTGTGCAGCATCATCCCCGATTTGCAGCTCAAGATGGGGGTGCAGTGCTTGCCAGACGGCGGGGCGCTGCGCAGCTTGACGCGCGTCGCCCGCACTGTCGCAGAGATTGCCAACCTCGCGCCGGACAACCACCTTGCGTATGTCGGCAAGAGCGCGTTTGCACACAAAGGCGGGATCCACGTGGCGGCCATTCGGCGCAACGTGGACAGCTATCAGCACATTGACCCGGCGTTGGTGGGGAACGAGATGCGCGTGCTTGTCTCGGATTTGTCAGGGCGGGGTAACGTCTTGAGCAAGGCCGAAGAGATGGGCTTCAACGTGTCGAACGATCAAGCGGCGCAAGTGCTCGACGAGATTAAGCGGCTAGAGAACGAGGGCTACGTGTTCGAAGGGGCAGAGGCGTCGGTGGCGGTGCGGCTGTATCGCTCTAAGCCGGACTACGCGCCGCTGTTCCACTTGATCGACTTCACGGTGATCGTCGAGGAGCGCATGGGGCGCGGCCACACCAGCGAGGCGATGGTCAAGCTGGAGATCAACGGCGACGTCATCCACACCGCCGCAGAGGGCAACGGGCCGGTCAACGCGCTGGACTTGGCGCTGCGCAAGGCCATGATCCACACCTATCCGCAGATTGCAGACTTTCAACTGGTGGATTACAAGGTGCGCATCCTCGACAGCGAGAACGCCACTGCGGCGACGACGCGCGTGCTGATCGACACGCAGTGCAACGGCTATCGCTGGAGCACAGTCGGCGCAGGGACGGACATCATCCGCGCGTCGTGGTTGGCGCTGGTGGATGGGCTGGAGTACGGCGTGCGGCTGCTGCACACGGCGCAGGCGCACACGTCGATGGACTGAAGCGGCTCACGGTGCTCAGTCGGAGGTAGATGGTTTATCGCAGGGCGGCCAGTTGGTCGCCCGTTTGCTGAACGATGTGAGGGGGCATGAACCATGAAAGCAACGATTTTGACGCTGCCCGGGGATGGCATCGGCCCGGAGGTAATGGCGCAAGCGCGAGCGGCGCTGGAGAAAATCGCCAGCCGCTACGGGCACGAGTTTGTGCTGCACGAGGGGCTGATCGGCGGCATTGCGATTGACACCGCGGGTGATTCGTTCCCAGAGGAGACGCGCAAACTCGGTGAGCAAGCCGATGCGATCCTGCTGGCAGCGGTGGGCGGTTACAAGTGGGACAACCCGCAGGCGAAAGATCGCCCAGAGCGCGGGCTGCTGGCGATGCGCAAGCACTTTGGCCTATTTGCCAACCTGCGCCCAGTGAAGACCTATCCAGTGCTGGCGCAGCACGTGCCGCTGCGGCCTGATCTGCTGCAAGGGGTGGACATCCTATTTGTGCGCGAGCTGACGGGCGGGCTTTACTTTGGTCCACGCCAAGAGATGGGCGAGGGCGACGAAGCCTATGACACGATGCTCTACAGTCGTGGCGAGGTCGAGCGGGTGGCGCATGTGGCGTTCCGCGCGGCGCAGGGGCGGCGCAAGAAAGTGTCATCTGTAGACAAGGCGAACGTGCTCGCCTCGATGCGCTTGTGGCGCAGCACCGTTGTAAAAGTTGCTGAGGATTACCCCGACGTGGCGTTAGAGCATGTGCTGGTGGACGCCTGCGCGATGCACCTGCTCACTCGACCGGGGGCGTTTGACGTCATCCTCGCTGAGAACATGTTCGGGGACATCTTAAGCGACGAAGCGAGCGTGTTCGCGGGGTCGTTGGGGATGCTGCCGTCGGCTTCGTTGGGGTCGGGGCGCTTTGGGCTATATGAGCCGGTGCACGGCAGCGCGCCCGACATCGCTGGGCAAGGCAAAGCAAACCCCGTTGGGATGCTGCTGAGCGTGGCGATGATGCTGCGCTACAGCCTTGAGCTAGAGGCGGAGGCCGCGGCGTTGGAGGCGGCAGTGGATGCTGCGCTGGCGGCAGGCGCACGGACGGGCGATATCGCACGCGCGGGTGAGCCAGTCATCAGCACAGCGGAGTTTGCGCAGGCGGTGCTGGCGAACTTGTAACCGTGCTGGGCGTTCACCCTGTGAGGTCGCTAAACTCGGTGGCGTCGGGCGTATTCCCTGCGCCGTGGTCGATCAACTCGCCGATGGCAAAGCCTGCCACGTAGACCATCAAGCGGCGTTGAGGGACGCTCATCGTCGTCCAAAGGCTGGCGCGCAGGGCAACCGCTGCTAGCGCGACCCAGTATTCATCGCGGCGCTGAGGGGCCGCCAGCAGCTCGGTGACGATGTGGCGCACCTCGACGAGCGGCTCCAGCCGAATTGGATCAACTGTGACGGGGAGCGTCAGCCCTAGCAGTTCGGCGGCGGCGCGGCGCGCGCTGTCCCATGTGTTGTCGAGGTAGGGCAGGCTGAGTTCCGCGAGTAGGCTCATCTCTAGCACAGCCCAATCGAATAGGGTGTGCCCCTCGCGCGATTGTCCAAAGTCGATGAGCATGGCGGTGTTGTTCACCCCTAGCATGATGTTGCCGAGGTGGAGATCGCCGTGGACGACGCTGATGCTGCCTGTGACGGTGTGATCTAGAACCGACTGATACTGTATGAACGGGTTCGGGATGCGCTTCTGGGCGAGGGGCAGCCATGAGTCGCGTGGGTCAAAATCGGGCGTCAGCTCGACGAGGCCTGCCATGAGGCTGTCATGGCGCGTTCGGACGACACGGCCTGCCATGCTTTCGACTAGCTCGCCGCGGAAGTAAGCTTCGCTCTCGAGGTCGAGGCCGCGCACCGTGATCTGCAAAGCGCGCGTGCTGCCATGCCCGAGCGAGAGCGTGATGCTGTGGGCGGCGCGGTCGATGCGGTGCACGATGAAGTTTTCGATCTGAACTGTCTGGCCGTAATGGATTTGGGTCAAGCGCTGACGCCGTATGGGATAGCGGATGTGGATGGCGTCGGCTGGAGGGTGCGGCAGATAGTCGATCTCGAGCACGGGCGGGAAGAGCGCGTCGTATTCCTGCCAGGCCTCAAAGCGGAAGGGGCGGCGCTGCGCCCACCAGCGCGGCGCGTAAGTGTGATAGAGGGCACTGCGCAGCCATTGAGCGAAACGATCGAGCGGTTCAGATTGTACGATGGCGCGCAGGCTGCGCGGCGCACTCTGCCCATCAGAGGCCAGCGTGTACTTGATGCCGACTAATTCGGTGAGCGGCGGCGAGACGGGACGTTCTTCGATGCGCGCGGTCATGGGCGGTAGGGTCGTTCTGATGTAGCGTTCGAAGCGCTGCGCCTCGTCAAGGATCAGATCGGCTGGCCCGATCTTCACCACGAGCGAGGCGTGTTCTCTGCTGTCGCGGATGGGTGTCACCAGCAGCAGCAGAGCGCCGCTGTGGCCACCGTCAAGGCGGTCCTCAACCCGCACGCGATCGTAGTCGCTGAACATCTGCCGCAGCAGGAAGAGCACTTCAGGGCTAAGGGTAACATCGAGTGTGGGCGTGAGTTCAACCTTGACCTGAGCAGCGTCCACGGCTGGTAGCGCGTCGGCGGTGAGGATGTCGCGGCGCAGTTCTTCCAAGTCTATGTTGAGCGTAGTCAGGACGCGCAGCGCGAGGCTGTCGCCCTCGTCGAGGATGGCGATGAGCAGATCACGCTCGGTGATGCTGTGGCGTCCGTTTTCCCTGGCGAGTTCTTGCGCCAGTGAGAGCACGACGTCGACGCGCGGTGTGTTGGGCACACCAGGCCATAAGCGATGCCGCCCGCCTTTGCCCACGCGGCGGCGCAGCGCTTCAATGACGTAGGGCACGTTCAGGCCGCGCTCTGACAGGGTGCGGGTGAGAATGCTGTCACGCGCGCGCAGCATCGCAATGCACAGGTGCTCAACCCCGATGAAGTGGTGGCGCATCTGCTGTGATTCTTGTCGGGCGGTGATCATGATGTCGCGTAGCTCAACCACGTCACTTACTCCAAAGGCTGCAAGCGCAGCCACGTTCGACCAATGCGGAACAACTGTCCGGGTTGAAGCTCCACCGTCCCAGTGACGCGCTCATCGGCAAAGAGGTCGTTGTGGTTCTCGGTGAACGTGCCGTTAGTGCTTTCGTTGTCTTGCAGATACCAGCGATGGCCACACCAGATGAGATGGGCGTGCCGGCGCGACACGAACACATCCTCACGCAGGCACAAGTCGTTGTCATCACGCCGCCCGATGGTCAACGTCCAACGGTCGTTGCGCAGTTGACCATCGTAACGCGCGTCAAAAGTGTGGAGCGTGCCATCATTTACCCCGCTCATCACCATGATCTGCACTTGCAGCGGCTCGGTCATGCCTGCCCCCGTGGTAGATGCTTCTGGTGTCAGATCGTGGCAGCGTTGAGCGTTTCTAACTCGATGCGTTCGATCTTGGCCCCCAGCGCCGCCAGATGGGTTTCGATGTGTTCGTGGCCGCGATCAATCTGATAGGCGTTGGTGATGGTCGTTTCGCCCTGCGCGCCCAGCGCTGCGATGAGCAGGGCTGCGCCGGCGCGGATGCTGGCCGCGCGCACCCGAGCGCCGCGCAGCGCCTTCACACCGTCGACAATCAAGACTTCGTTTTGACTGATAAGCACGTCCGCACCCATCGCAATCAGCGCTTCTGTGAAGTCGTAGCGATTCTCAAAGATGCGTTCGCGGATGTAGCTCTTGCCTGCGGCCACCGTGGACAGGGCAGAGATACACGGTTGCAAGTCTGTTGGGAAGCCGGGGTAGGGGTGGGTCGTGATGTTGATGGGGGAAAGGCGGCGGTTGAGGCTGCGCCGAATGTGCAGCGAATTGCCCGTTGCGATGGATTGGATGCCCATCTGTTCCAGCTTGGCGGTGACGAGGCGCAGGTGCGTTGGCTCTACGCCGCGGATGAGAGCGTCCCCCCCAGCGATGCCAACGCTCATCGCCAGCAAGCCGACGACAAGGCGATCAGGGATGGGGGTGTACTCGATCGCGTTGAGTTCCTCTACGCCTTGAATGATGAGCGTGGGCGTGCCGAGGCCGCGAATGCGCGCGCCCATTTCGATCAAGAAGTGGCCGAAGTCGATCACCTCTGGTTCAACTGAGGCGTTTTCGATGATCGTCTCTCCCTCTGAGACGGCCGCCCCCATCATGAGGTTTTCCGTGCCGGTGTGGCTGGGGATGTCGAGGTAGATGAAGCTGCCCTTCATGCGCGGCTGGTTCAAGCGGATGAGGGTTGTGCCGTCTTCAAGGTAGTCGACATCCGCGCCGAGGCGGGCAAACCCACGGTGATGAAAGTCGATCTTGCGCTCACCGATGTTGCAGCCGCCGCTGCCAGGCAGCTCAACGAAGCCCAAGCGCGCGATGAGCGGGGCCAAGAACAGCACCGAGCCGCGCATCTTCTGGCTGTACTCAGCGGGCAGCACCCCGTTGTGCAGGTTGGAAGCGTCGATGGTCACCGTGTGGGTGGTGAGGTCATGGTCAACTTTAGCCCCGACGAGCCGCGCAAGGTCGAGCGCGATTAGCACGTCGGCGATGGTTGGAACGCCGCGCAGCACCGTTTGGCCGCGTTTGGGCAGCAGCGCCGCCGCGATCATCGGCAGGACGGCGTTTTTGGAGCGCTGGGCGATTACTTCCCCCTCAAGGGGTGTGCCGCCGACGATTTTGAAAGCCGTGTCGGTTGTCATCCGTAAAAGTCTCCATTATGGGTGGAAGTGTCTAAGGCTGAATAGGTAATGTGAATCTCCATCCGCACAAACGAGCACAGCAGGCTGTGATCCTACACGCACAGAGAGTTTCTACGACCGAATAGGTCAAGTGCTGCGGCCGCGATGAATGACTTGCGCCTGACTGTGGACTATGATATAGTTTTTGCATCAAGTTAACAACTGAATAGTTGTTGCTACTCATCCAGAGCAGTCGAGGGATCGGCCCTATGACGCTGCGGCAACCCCCATCAAGGCAATGGGAAGGTGCCAAGTCCGACAGAAGCAGTCTGGTAGATGAGGGAAAGCGGCCCTGCGCCGTGCGAAGCGCGCCACGCTTCGAGCTCAATCATCATTATGATGATTTGCCCACGTCTGCCACAAGTAACGTGGTTTTTTTATTTGTGGAGACAGGATCAACATGAGCAGCACACAAGACAACATCGAGCAAGCCATCCAGCGGGCGACCCGCCCCACCCCTCAAGGCCCCAGCACGCGCGCCGTTCATGCCGGTGTGGAGCGCCACAAGGCCTACAGCGCGCTGAACACGCCGATTGTACAGTCAGCGACGTTCACGTTTAAGGATACGGCTGATCTGTGCGACTTCATGGACGCCAAGCTTTACGGTGGCCACACCGACCGCGAGGAATACGGGCGTTACGGCAACCCGTCGGTGTGGGCGGTGGAGGAACGGCTGGCAGCGCTTGATGGGGCATAGGACGCCGCGCTTTACTCGTCGGGGATGGGGGCGGTGACGTCACTGCTGCTGACGGTGCTCAAAGCGGGGCAGCACATCGTGATGACCGACGACTGCTATCGTCGCACGCGCCAGTTTTGCCGCGTGTTCCTCGCCAAGTTTGACATTGAAACGAGCGTCGTGCCAATGGGCGACTATGAGGCGATGGAGGCCGCGATCATCCCAGAGCGCACGCGCTTCATCATCAGCGAGACACCCACCAACCCCTACCTGCGCGTGGCCGATTTGCAGAAGATTGTGGACATCGCTAAGCGTCACCGCGTGCTGACGCTGATCGACAGCACCTTTGCCTCGCCGATTAACCTGCGCCCGTATGAGTGGGGGATTGACTTTGTGCTGCACAGCGCGACGAAGTACCTCGGTGGCCACAACGACGTGCTAGCGGGTGTGATCTGCGGGGAAGCGGGGCGCATCAAGGCGCTGAAGGACAGCCGCGGGATGCTGGGCGGAGTGGTCGATCCGCAGGCGGCGTTCTTGATCGAACGTGGGATCAAGACGCTGGGGATCCGCGTGCAGCAGCAGAACGCGACGGCGCTCAAGGTGGCGCAGTTCTTGGAGTCGCACCCCAAGATCGACCGCGTGTACTATCCGGGGCTGCCCTCACACCCTGACCACGAGATCGCTGTGCGGCAAATGAGCGGGTTCGGTGGCGTGGTGAGCTTTGAGGTGGCGGGTGACCTCCAGACGACGAGCGAGTTTATCGACCGCTGCCGTATCCCGTACATCGCCCCGAGCTTGGGCGGCGTGGAGAGCTTGATCGAGCAGCCGGCGTTGGTGAGCTTCTATGAGCTGTCCACAGCGGAGCGGATGGCGGTGGGCATCCGTGACAACTTGGTGCGTTTTGCTGTGGGCATCGAGGACGCAGACGACATCATCCGCGACCTTGAGAGCGCGCTGGCGGGCATCCCTGACCGCAAGCTTGAACGCGAGTGGGAATACCGCTTCCGCGATTAGGCGAGGTTTTATGCCCTGCCCCTTGCTCTACGGGAGAAAGGGGGCTTCAGCCGCAGGCGGGTGGCGTGTTCGCTGCTGTTCAGGGGATGGGCACAGGCTCGCCTAGCAGAATACTCTTGATCTGCTCGATGCTGTCGCCTGCTTGGCGCATGCGGTTCTGGTAGGTGGGGGTGATGTCCTCAAGTTGGTTGCTGTGGTAGCCGATGATCGCATCTGGGTCTTTCATCACGTTGCCCGTCAAGACGCCTACAACGCACTCACCGCGTTGGATGACCCCGCGCTCAACAAGTTTGCGGGTTCCCGCGAGGGAGCAGGCTGAAGCAGGCTCACAGCCGATGCCTGCTGCGTCGATCAAGGCTTTAGCATCCATGATTTCTTGGTCGGTGACCATCTCCACGACGCCGTTTGTCCACCTCAAGGCGCGCACGGCTTTAGGATAGTTGACGGGGTTGCCGATCTTGATGGCGGTGGCGATGGTCTCGGCCTTCATCGGCTCAAGGTGGTCGAAGCTGCGCTGTGCTGCGCGGTACAGTGGGCTTGCCCCCTCGGCTTGAACGACGGCCAGCCGCGGCAGGCGGTCGATCAGGCCGAGCTGGCGCATCTCGTAGAGCGCTTTGCCAAAGGCCGAGCTGTTGCCGAGGTTGCCGCCGGGCACGACGATCCAATCGGGCACTTGCCATTTAAGCTGCTGGATCGTCTCGATCATGATCGTCTTTTGCCCCTCCAAGCGGAAGGGGTTGACTGAGTTGAGGACATAGATGCCGAGTTCGTCGCTGATCTGACGGACAAGCGCGAGGTTGCGGTCAAAGTCGGCGTTGATCTGGACGCAGGTTGCGCCGTAGGCGAGGCCTTGCGCCAGCTTACCAACGGCGATCTGACGGTTCTGCATGAAGATGATGCCTTCCAAGCCAGCGAACGCGGCATACGAGGCGAGCGCGGCGGAGGTGTTGCCGGTTGAGGCACAAGCGACGCGCGTCATGCCCAGCACGCGGGCTTGGGTGACGCCGCCGGTCATGCCACGATCTTTGAAGGAGCCAGTTGGGTTTTCTCCCTCGTGCTTCAGGTAGAGGGTGTCTACACCAGCCCATGCGGCTAGCTTGGGGACGTGGTACAGGTTGGTGTTGCCCTCTGGGCGGCTCACGATGAGATCATCCGACACGTCAGGGTAAACCAGTTCCTTGTAGCGCCATACGCCGCTGCGATAGGGCGCATCGAGCGTGCCGAGGCGCTGATCGAACAGCTCACGAGTGATGGAAAGCTCGCTCCAATCGTGTTTGACGTCTAAGAGGCCACCGCAGGCAGTGCAGGCGTAGATCACCTGATTCATCGGGTAGGTGGCTCCACAATCCATGCATTGCAGTTGGCTCGGCATTGGTGTTATCCTCATAAGACGGTGACTGACCTGTTAAATAAGGATAACGAGTCTGTATGTTAAATTCCAGAGCAGAGGCATTTGCGCCCGCCACGGTGGCGAACCTCGGGGTTGGGTTCGACATTCTAGGCCTTGCGATTGCTGGCTCTGGCGACACGATCATCGCAGAATGGGCAAATGAGCCGGGGGTGCACATCGCCGGCAGTGAGGGAGACGGCGGCAAGTTGCCGCTTGACCCCAAGCGCAACGTGGCCTCGATTGCGGCGGCGGCGCTGCTGAAGCAGCTTGAGGTGGCGCAGGGCGTGAAGCTCTACTTGAAAAAAGGGCTGCCGCTCTCCAGCGGGTTGGGGAGCAGCGCCGCCAGCGCGGTGGCGGCTGTGGTGGCGGTCAACGCGTTGCTAGGTGAGCCGCTCACGCGCCCTGAGCTGCTGTCCGCCTGCTTAGAGGGAGAGGCTGCCGTCAGCGGTTATCATGCGGACAATGTCGCCCCGTGCTTGTTTGGGGGCATCACGCTGACGAACGGCATCACGGCGGATCGCATCCGCAGCTTGCCCGTGCCGCGCGGCCTCTACTTGGCGTTTATCACGCCGCACATCGAAGTGCCGACCTCGACAGCGCGCGCGGTGCTGCCGGTGCACGTGCCGCTCAAGGCAATGGTGCGGCAGACGGGGGCGGTGGCGGAATTGATCGACGCCCTCTACCGTGGGGACATCCCAACGATGGCGCAGGCGATGGAGAGCGACAGCGTGATTGAGCCGGCGCGCCAGCACTTGATGCCCTACATGGCCGACATGCGCGCCATCGCCAAGCAGCAGGGGGCATATGGGTTGGTGATCAGCGGGGCGGGGCCGACGCTGTGCGCGGTGTGCGACGAGGAGGCCGTGGCGCGGCGCGTGGCGCAAGCCCTGCGCGAGGGCTACGCAGCGCGCGGCATGGGCAGCTACAGCCGCTATGGTGGGGTGCTGGCCGAAGGGTCGCGCGCGGTCGTGTTCAGTTGACAAACGTGTTTTTACGGACGTTAAATTCGGAGTTTGTACCATTTGTGAAAATCTTGACAAACGATTAAACGCAACCCTATACTTGAGCTATCTCGGTGATCACCCAAAGAGTTTTTCATGAGCCAATTGATCAAAAATTATATTCATGGGGCGTGGGTTGAGGCGCACAGCGGCGCGCTTTTTGACACGATCAACCCTGCGAATGAGACTGTTTTAGCGCACGTCGTTCGGTCGGATGCGTCAGATGTGGCGGACGCCGTGGCAGCGGCCAAGTCGGCCTATGCGAAGTGGCGGCTGCTGCCTGCGCCGCGGCGCGGTGAGATTTTGTTCCGTGTGGCCGAGATTTTAGCCGAACGCAAGGAAGAGATTGCGCGCTTGGCGACGCAGGAGATGGGCAAAATCCTCGACGAGACGCGCGGCGACGTGCAGGAGGCCATCGACATGGCCTACTACATGGGCGGTGAAGGGCGGCGGCTGTTGGGGTATACGGCGCCGGTCGAGATGCCGAATAAGTTCGGCATGGCCATTCGTGACAGCGTGGGCGTGGTGGGCGTCATCACGCCGTGGAACTTCCCAGTGGCGGTTCCGAGTTGGAAGATCTTGCCTGCGTTGATCGCCGGCAACACGATCGTTTGGAAGCCCGCCGAGGACACGCCCGCGACAGCGGCGGCGTTCGTGCAGGTGTTCCACGATGCGGGGCTGCCTGCGGGCGTTCTGAACTTGGTGTGCGGGTACGGCGACGCGGGGGCGGCGCTGGTCGAGCACCCGGATGTGCGCATTGTGACGTTCACCGGCTCTACGCAGACGGGCATTGGCGTTTACGCGAAGGCTGCGCAGCTCGGCAAGAAGGTCACGCTAGAGATGGGCGGCAAGAACGCGATTATCGTGATGGACGACGCCAACTTTGACCTTGCCGTGCAGGCCATCACGTGGAGCGCCTACGGCACGACGGGCCAGCGCTGTACGGCGACAAGCCGCTTGATTGTACAGCGTGGTATCAAGCCGCGCTTAGTCGAAGCGTTGGCGGAGAAGGCGAAAGCGATTAAGCTCGGCGATGGCCTCGACCCTGCAACGACGATGGGGCCGTTGGTGAACGCCAAAGCACTGGCGAAGGTGAGCGGCTACATGGACGTGGCCAAAGCTGACGGGGCGCGGTTGGTGGTTGGTGGGAAGAAGGCCGACTTTGAGAAGGGCTTCTTCTTCGAACCGACGCTGTTCGACGACGTCAAACACGGGATGCGCATCGAGCAGGAAGAGATTTTTGGCCCGGTGTTGAGCGTGATTGAAGTGGCTGACCTTGATGAGGCGATTGCGGTGAACAACGACACGCCTTACGGCCTGTCGAGCAGCATCTTTACGGAGAACATCAACGCGGCGTTCCGCGCGATTCGAGACATCACGACGGGCATCGTCTACATCAACCACGGCACAACCGGCGCGGAGATTCAGTTCCCGTTCGGCGGGACGCGCGGCACCGGCAACGGGATGCGCGAGGCGGGGCAGGCTGGGTTGAACTCGTTCACGGAGTGGAAGTCGGTGTATATCGACTTCAGCGGTCGGCTTCAGCGCGCGCAGATCGATACGGACAGCGTGTTGAAAGAGCAGGAATAAAATTCATGAGCGCTGTATCAATGTATTTGGTACTGCGGTTAAAAATTCGGTATCCTAATGTGGTATGAACGAACTGCACTGGGACAGCACCTATGAAATTGTTAAAGCGCTGGAGGTGGCTCACCCAGAGGCAGATTTGGAGTCGTTGAGTCTGGGTGAGTTGTGTCGTTTAGTGGTCGAACTGCCGACGTTTGTTGATGACCCAGCGCTGGCCAACGACGGCATTTTGAAAGACCTGCTGCGGGAGTGGTACGAAGAAAGGTTGATCTGATGGAATTAAATCTGGCAGAGCTGAACAGGACGCAGTATCCGATTCCGGCGGAGCTGCAAAACAACGTCGCCATTACCAGCCTGAGCAAGATCTACAACTGGGGGCGGCGCAATTCGATGTGGCCGATGTTGTTCGGGCTAGCGTGCTGCGCGATTGAGATGATCGCCACGGCGTCATCACGGTTCGACTTCAGCCGGTTTGGGATGGAAGTGATGCGGGCGACGCCGCGCCAATCGGATTTGATGATCGTGAGTGGCACGGTGACTAAGAAGATGGTCGTGCCGATCGTGCGCTTGTACAACCAAATGCCAGAGCCGAAGTACGTGCTGGCGATGGGCGCGTGCGCTAGCGGCGGCGGCCCCTTCAAAGAGGGGTACAACGTCGTCTCTGGAATTGACAAGTACCTGCCGGTCGATGTGTACGTGCCGGGCTGCCCACCCACACCGCAAGCGCTGCTCTATGGGCTGATCGCGCTCCAGAAGAAGATCGACGGGCAGAGCATCATCACCAGCGATGATGTGCCGTGGTACGGCGTCGGGTCGGACGGACCAACGCCAGATGGACATGATCCGCCGTCAGGCGGAGCAGGCGGCACGCGGTGGCACGTTCGCCGTGCGTGAACTGCCCGCGGTGGCCAAGACGGCAGCAGTGCTGCCTGCGCAGAAGGCGGCCCCGGCGGCTGCTTCTGCTGCGGGGGCGATGTCACCAGAGGAGGAGCGCCGCGCGGCCGCGCTGGCACGCAAGGCGGCACGCGCCGCCAAAGCCAGCAGCGAGGCTGCACCTGCTGCGCCAGCCGCTACTGCGCCGCTGCCGGGCGGCAGCAAGCCGTGGGAAGAATCGCATGACATCCGTGAACAGCGCAAGGCGGCGGCGCTTGCTCGCAAGGCCGCGCGTGCGTCGAAGAGTGAGGGGTAACGAGCATGGTTTTGACAGCACCAGACCCCAACAAGGTGGGGACGATTGAAGACGCCATCGCCGATTTGAAGGCGGCCTTCCCGAACGACGTGTCTGATGACAAGCGCGAAGGCTACGGCGGCGTGATCGTCAGCGCGGACAAACTGCTGGAAGTGGCCAGCTACATCCGCGACACGCTGAAGTTTGACTATCTCTCCAGCGCCACGGCGGTGGACTACCTCGGCGAGGGCCACCACAGCAACGACCACATGGAGATGGTCTACCACGCCTACCGGACGACGGGCGGCGGCGCGCTGGTGTTCAAAGCGCAGACTGACCGCGAAAAAGCTGAGCTGCCTTCACTAGTCTCGGTGTGGCGCGGCGCAGACTTCCAAGAGCGCGAAGCGTGGGACTTGTTCGGCATTCGCTTCAAAGGTCATCCCAACCTCAAGCGCATCTTGATGTGGGAGGGCTTCTATGGTCACCCGATGCGCAAGGACTGGAAGGAAGCGTTCTACGAGAGCGAACACAAGCCGTTCGACAGCCGCTGGCCAGAGGGGCACGTCCATCGCGCTGAGGAACTGAACGTCTTCGGTTCGAACGTCAAGTATCCGGCGGACATCGACCTCAGCCGCTTGACGGATAAGAGCGAGAGCGACCTGTATACGGGTTTCGGCCTCGGCGTTGACATGACGCACATGACGGATGAGAACGGCATCCAGACGGATGAACTGGTGGTCAACATGGGGCCGCACCATCCCAGCACGCACGGCGTGTTCCGTATGGTGATGCGCCTTGACGGCGAGACGATCACCCACCTCGAGCCGGTCATGGGCTACCTGCACCGCAACCACGAGAAGATCGGCGAGCGCAACACCTATCTGCACAACATCCCGTTTACGGATCGGCTGGATTACATCAGCAGCATGGGCAACAACCACGGCTACGTGCTGGCAGTGGAGCAGCTTTTGGCCAAAGGCGCAAAGTACACCCCGCCCACCTATCGGACGGAAGTGCTACGCGTGCTGATGGTGGAGCTGTCGCGCATCGTCAACCATCTGTGGGCGATTGGCTTCTGGCTCAACGACTTGGGGGCGTTCTTCACGCCGGTGCTTTACTTCGTGCAGGAGCGCGAGCGCATCCTTGACTTCTTCGAGGCGGTGGCGGGCAGCCGCATGATGTGCAACTACATGCGCTTCGGCGGCGTCTTTGCGGATTTGCCAGAGCGCATCAAGAGCACGATGAACCTGATGAACGACCGCGTGCGCGATTTCGACACGATGCAGTTCTTGCAAGAGATGATCAACGAGCGCATCCCGCGCACGATTGATGAGCTGGACGAGTACCTGACCAACAGCGACATCGTCCAGAGCCGCTCGAAGGGCGTGGGCTACCTAAGCGCGGAGGACGCGATCAACTTCAGCGCAGCGGGTCCGCTGCTGCGCGGGAGCGGCGTGGCGTATGACATTCGTCGTGCTGACCCCTACAGCATCTACCCTGAACTGGACTTTGACGTGGCCGTGCAGCAAGAAGGCGACATGTACGCTCGCTACATGGTGCGCTTGATCGAAATGCGCGAGAGCGTGCGCATTTTGAAGCAGATTTTGCCGCGCCTTGAGTACACGAAGGGCGAAAGTGTGACGAGCAGCTTTGCCTACAGCGGCAAGATTCCGTTAGGCGAGGCCTACGGGCGCGTGGAGAACGGCAAGGGTGAGTTGGGCTACTATGTGGTGAGCGCAGGCGACAAGAAGAACACAGCTAACCCGTGGCGCTATCACGTGCGCGCGCCTAGCTTCATCAACTTGACGCCGCTCGGCCACATGTGCCGTGGAACGAAGGTGGCCGATGTCGTTGCCATTCTGGGCAGCATCGACATCGTGCTGGGTGAGACAGATCGCTAAACGCCGCGAGAGGGATACTGGATGAATGGCATTGGTTTTGTCAAAGGCATGCTGGTGACGCTGCGTCACTTCGTAAACACCTACGTAGATGATCTGCGTTACGGGTTCAAGAAGTACTCGCCGGACGTGAACAATTTTGAGACGCGGCAGGGCACGAAGGCCGAGGGCGCGTTCACAGTGCAGTATCCTGAGGAGAAGCTGGCCATGCCGGAGCGCTTTCGGTTTGTACCTTTCTTGGTGGTGAACGACTACGACCATCCGGAAGCGCCGGGCAAGGACTGGTGCACGAGCTGCGGCATCTGCGCGAAGGTGTGCCCACCTCAGTGCATTTGGATCGTGCGTAGCAACGACCCTGTGACGGGGCGGCCTGTGCCAGAGCCGGAGGCCTTCTTCATTGACATCGACATCTGCATGAACTGCGGCTTCTGCGCGGAGTTCTGCCCGTTCGACGCGATTAAGATGGATCACGACTACGAGCTGTCGAGCTATGATCGCACGACCAATCACATATTCGACAAGCAGAAGCTGAGCAAAGAATTTAAGTACTGGAAGACAATCGCGCCGACCCGCGCCTATGAGGAGATGCAGGCGCGCGGCGGTTGGGAGCACAAGGACGCGCAGAAGGCGGCGCGCCGCGGTGGGGCAGACGCCGGCAAGGACGCCAAGCGTGAGGAAGTCCGCGCGCGCAAAGCCGAGGCTGCCGCGCCAACTGCGGCTCCCGTCGCTGAAGCCGTCGCTGAAGCGCCGAAGCCGGCTGCCGAGGTGAAAGCTGCGCCTGCTGCTGCCCCTGTGGCAGAGGGCGCGCGCCCGTGGGAAGAGAGCCACGATCAGCGTGAGGCGCGCAAGCAGGCGGCGTTGGCGCGCAAGGCCGCGCGTGCCGCCAAGAAAGACGGATAGGCGCGTTAGATCAAGCGATGACTGCCCGTTAGAATGCGTTCTAACGGGCTTTTTATTTGCTCGTGGTGGATTACTCAGGCCGTGCGTTTATGCTTTTATGCTGGTGGAACGAGGCAAACGTTTAATGCGTGGTGTGAAAAAGCAGCATCTGCCGCAGAAGGTGTGCCCGGTGTGTAAACGGCCGTTTGCGTGGCGCAAGAAGTGGGAAAAAGACTGGGAGCATGTGATCTATTGCAGCGATGCGTGTCGCAAAGCTAGCAAGCGCGCGCGAGGTGAACATGGCTGAGATGCGGCGTGACTTTGCTAACCGCGAAGAGTTGATCGCCTATCTGCGCGAGCAGTTCCCGCGGGCGGCGGCGGTTTGTGATGACGTGCCAGCCGAACCGCTCGGCGGGCGGCAAGCAGCCGAAGGACGGCTGCGCGCGGCGCGGCTGCGCGACTACGCGGCGACGCGCAACTTTCTTGAGGGCGCTGTCACGCGGCTGTCCCCGTACATTCGTTACGGCGTGCTGAGCCTGGCTGAGGTCAAAGAGTACGCACTGGCAAACACGCGCACCCGCGACGAAGTGGAGAAATTCATCAACGAGTTGGGGTGGCGCGACTACTTCCAGCGCGTGTATGTCGAAATCGGCGACGATATTTGGGAAGATCAAGAGGAGTACAAAACGGGCTTTGGGGCGCACGAATATGCTGAAGCGCTGCCCGACGACATCCGCGCGGGGCAGACCGGCGTCGCGTTCATAGACGACCAGATCAAGGCGCTCTACCAGACGGGCTACCTGCACAACCACGCGCGGATGTGGCTAGCGGCGTATGTCGTCCATTGGCGGCGGGTGCGCTGGCAGGCTGGGGCGGCGTGGTTCTTGGAGCACCTGCTCGACGGCGACCCGGCCAGCAACAACCTGTCTTGGCAGTGGGTGGCCAGCACGTTCAGCACCAAGCCGTACTACTACAACCTTGAGAACGTGCTCAAATACACCGGGGATCGTTATCAGGGTGACCCGGCGGCGTTTGGACATCAAGCGTTCGTCGGAAGCTATGAGACCATCGCGCGGCGCTTGTTCCCACGGATTGATCTTTCATCAGACGCTGAGCCGCGTGGGAGGAAACGTTCATGACGGGGACAGTGGTTTGGCTGCACGCGGACAACCTCAACCCACACTGCGCCGCTTTGCAGGCGGCCCCGGGTGCGCCTGCGGTGTTCGTGTGGGATGATGAACTGCTGGACGAATGGAAGATTTCGCTGAAACGGATCGTCTTTATTTATGAGTGTTTGCTAGAATTGCCGGTAAGTATTCGGCGGGGGGATGTGGCGGCTGAGGTGGCGGCGTTTGCTCAAGCGCACAGCGCACAGCGCATCCTCACGATGGCCAGCCCCAGCCCGCGCCATCGGCTGATCTGCCAGCGCATCGTGCAGCAGATGCCGAAAGGCAGCCGGCTGGAGGTGCTGCGGGATCCGTCATTCGTTGAGACTAACGCGCGGCTAGATCTGAGACGCTTTTCGCGTTATTGGAGCGCAGTCAAGTACGATGCGCTGCGTGGCAAAAAATGAAAATCGTTTGATTTGAGGGAGAAAGCATGAGCACACAAGACCTTGTGATGAAGGCGCTCTCGACTGTGATTGAGCCAGAGCTGCACCGTGACATCGTATCGCTTAATATGGTGCGAGATTTGACGGTGGAGGATGGCGTAGCGCGGTTCACGATCGTGCTGACGACGCCCGCCTGCCCGTTGAAGGATGTGTTTCTGGAGCGCTGCAACGCGGCGGTGCTGGGGCATGTGCCCGGGGTGGAGCGGCTCGACATCCGTTGGGATGCCCAAGTGCCGACGGATCGGCGCATTCAGGGCATGTTGAACGCACCGATGAAGAGCATCATCGCCATCAGCAGCGGCAAGGGCGGCGTAGGCAAGAGCACCGTGGCGACGAACCTTGCGGTGGCGCTGGTGGAGCTGGGGGCGAAGGTTGGCTTGATCGATGCGGACATATTGAACCCGAACATCCCGCAGATGATGGGGCTGGGGGCTGGCCGCCCAAAGGTCGTCAACGACAAGATGCAGCCGATTGTGGCTTACGGCGTCGAAGTAATGAGCACAGGGTTTCTCATCTCGCCGGATAAGCCGATGATCATGCGCGGGCCGATGCTGCACAGCGCGATTCGGCAGTTTTTCTCAGATGTGGCGTGGAGCAAGCTGGACTACATGATCGTCGATCTGCCGCCGGGGACAGGCGATGCGCCGCTCTCGCTGGCGCAGTCGTTCCCGCTGGCTGGGGCCATCATTGTGACGCAGCCGCAGTCCGTAGCCGTGTCGGATGCGCTGCGCGCGGCGGCGATGTTCGACGAGTTGAAAGTGCCTGTTTTGGGCGTAGTGGAGAACATGGCGGGCGATTTCTTCGGCACAGGCGGGGGCGAAGAACTGGCGAAACAGCGCGGTGTGCCGTTCCTCGGGCGTGTGCCGCTGGCGGCCAACGTGCGTGAAGGCGGCGACTATGGGCGGCCTGTTGTTGTGTTTGAAGCCGACACGCCCGCAGGCGCAGCGTTTGCCGAGCTGGCCAAGCAGGTGGCTGCCCGTGTAAGCGTAGTGATGTTGCAAAGGGCGGACGTCATCCCGATCAACATCATCGGCTGACGCTGCGCTAATCGTTGAGGCCGTAGACTTTGATCTCATCTTTGTCGTTGACTGGGTTGTAACGCCCGATGAGCAGCCAAAACAGGAAGCTCAAAAAGATGGCAAAGACGTAGCCGAGAAACGTCTCAAGCTGATACTCGTAGCGGATCATCAAGAAAACAGCCATTGTGAACAAGAAGCCGCGGAACATGCGCTTGTGCCGCGGCACAATGCGCTGCGACAAGATCAACAGCAGGCCGAACGCGATGCCAACGACGAGCAGATAACCTCCGTTCATTGATGTTTCCTATCTTTATTCCATCATGTATACTTCTAATCTAACAGAACCATATTGGGCTGTCGTTAATGAAATCTCAATCTGCCGTGATGACTCGGGAGTGAATGCATCAATGATGGCAATTAATGTGACCGCACACCAGCAAGTGACCGTGGTTGAGGTCAGTGGCCGCGTGGATGGTATGAACGCTGGCGAGCTAGG
Organism: Anaerolineae bacterium; assembly: GCA_034432435.1. GTDB lineage: Bacteria > Chloroflexota > Anaerolineae > Aggregatilineales > Phototrophicaceae > JANWYT01. The sequence continues at coordinate 57 of DAOUBS010000200.1, read as the reverse complement.
CGGCGCGATTGGTAATGCCATTGACTATGGCGGCATTCGTCTTGTTTTGGATTTAAG